>JBIKWC010000215.1:0-13014 GCA_044356535.1 Myxococcota bacterium | reverse complement strand
CCCCGGCCTCGCGCGCCGCATGCAGTCGACGCCCAACCTGCAGATCCGGGTGCAGACCCGCGGCTCCGACACGTTCCAGCGGTTGCTGGCGGGTAGTGGCGATCTCCTGTTCGACGTGGGAGGCGTGGACGTGGCCGGGCTCCGACGCCAACGTCTGTGGGACGAGCGCTTCGTGCTGCTCGCCCGCAAGGGGCACCCTGCGTTCAGCGCCGGGCCCATCGACCTCGAGACCTGGGCGGCCATCCCGCAGATGCGGGTCGAGTACGGCGAGGGTCGGCCCACGGCCATCGACGAGCTCCTCGCCAAGCGCGGCCTGTCGCGATCCGTGCAGATCCTGGTGCCGACCTTCCTGGCGATCCCCGAGATCGTCGCCGCGTCGGACCTGATCGCCACGTACCCGGCGCGCCTGGCGCCCCGCTGTGGCCATCTCCCCGTCGCAGTCCACCCCCTGCCCGAGCCGCCCCCACCCATGCCGCTGTTCCAGGTCTGGCCTGAGCGACTCGATCGGGATCCGGCGCACCAGTGGCTCCGAGAGCAGCTGCGCTCGGTGGCGTCCGACGAGCTGACCGGCTGACCGCGACTCGGCGGTTCAGAGCGCCCCGGCGCCGAGCCCGCCGCCTGCCTCTCTCAGAGGGATGGGTACGTCGGCCCAAGGTATGGTTTGTACTTGGGGAATGGCGCATCCATGGGTCGACATCGGCTGAGCGAGTGCCTATCCTCGCCGACATGGATCGGCGGGAAGGGCGTGAGTGTGTCGGCCCCAAGCCCTGTTTGGAGAAGCCGCGATGCCGAACGACAATCCTGGAGTCAACCAGGCTCCTCCGCCGCAGAGCGTGGAGGTGGCTCCAGGTTCGCCCGGCTCCCCCCCAGTCCCCGAACGGTCCCCCGCCGAGGTGATCGTCGCGATCGGTGCCTCTGCCGGAGGGTTGGAGGCGCTGCAGCGGCTGCTGGCGCCGATGTCGCTCCACACGGGCCTCGCCTTCGTCGTCGTCCAGCACCTTGCCCCCGACCACCGCAGCCTGATGGCCGAGCTGCTCGCGCGGAGATCGGGCGCGATGCCGAGGAGGTCCTGGACGAGGCCGCCCACGTCGCCCGCAGGGAGCGGGGCGAGGGTGAGGCGGGAGCCGCGAGGATCGAGCTCCGCTCCGGTGTGGCAGGTCGCGAGGACGAGGACTGGAACGTCCCCTGCGTCGAGCAGCCCCCGCGCGAGCTCGGCGGCCTCCGGGTGCTGGTGCGCGTCGTCGAGCCAGAGCAGGAGCGGCGCGCGCCGGGCCCGGCGGAGGAGGTACTCCCGGGCGACCCGCGCCCTGCCCGCGGGAGCGAGCTCCACGGGGAGCAGGCCGTGCAGCGGCTCGTCGGGCGCTCGGGGGCGCAGCAGCTCCGCGAGCTCGCTCCAGACGTCGTGGCCTGCCGCGGGCTCCCGCGCCGAGAGCCGCGGGAGGAGCTCGGCCCGCGGCGCGGCGGCGCACCCGAGCTCCCGGGCCAGCGCCGGGACGACGCCGTCGTGGGGGCCCGGCGTCGGCGCGAACCCCATGCGGGCAGGACCCACGCGCCTCGGCTCAGGTCGCGCGGAGCTGCTCCAGGAATGCGGCGATGGAGGCGGGGCGGCGGTCCACCTCCCAGGCCAGAGCGGACCGCAGGAGCGGCACCCAGGTCTCCGGCAGGCCGTCGAAGGCCCCCACCGGGTCGCGCCAGAGATCGCGCAGCACCTTGCCGGTCAACGCGTAGCGCAGCGTGGCCGCGAGCGAGTACACGTCCGCGCGGGTGTCGACGCGGTGGGCGTCGAACCGCTGCTCCGGCGCCATGTACCGGACCGACCCCAGCACCGCCTGGTCCGCCGTGATGCGCGGGTCTGCCGGGCGGGCCGCGATGCCCAGATCCGCGACGCGCAGCCGGCCGTCGGCGCCATACAGCAGGTTCGAGGGCTTGACGTCGCGGTGCACCACCTGCTGGGCGTGGAGGGCCTCGAGCCCGGCGCCGATCTCCTCGGCGAGGGCCTTCACGGCGTCCGGCGCGAACGGTCCGCGGCCGACGACCCGCTGCTGCAGCGTCTCTCCGAGGCGCTCCATCACGAACCAGGGGCGACCCGTCTCCTCGCCGCTGTCGAGCACCCGCACGACGTTCGGGTGCGTGAGGCCGAACAACACCGACTGCTCGCGGGCGAAGCGGGCCACGAGGTCCGCGCGCTTCAGGTGGTCGGCCAACATCCACTTCACGGCGACAGCCTGCCCGTCCCCGCGCCGGGTCGCGGCCCACACCTCGGCCATCGCGCCCCGACCGAGCTCCTCCCCGAGCTGGTAGCGCTCGGCGAGGGTCCCCGTCATACCCGGAGCCCCTGCCCGCCGACCCACCGGCCCTCCCAGCGTGCCAGGACCGGAGCGACCTCCTCGTCGAGGAACTCCGTGACCTGGCGGGGGGCGCGTCCGACGTACGCTGCGGGGTCGAGCATCGCGTCGAGCTCCCCGGCGACCGAGGCGAACGCGGGATCTGCGCGCAGCCGATCGAGGAGATCGTTCGGCAGGCCTTCCTCCTTGACCACCCGCCCGGCTTCCTGGGCGTGGACCCGGATCCGCTCGTGGAGGTCCTGGCGGTCCCCTCCCCGCTTCACGGCGGCCATCAACACGTTCTCGGTGGCCATGAACGGCAGCTCCTCGCGGAGCCGCCGCTCGATCACCTTCGGGTACACCACGAGGCCGCCCACCACGTCCAGCAGCGTCTCGAGGATGGCGTCTGCCGACAGAAACGCCTCGGCCAACACGATGCGGCGGTTGGCGCTGTCGTCGAGGGTGCGCTCCATCCACTGGACCGCGGCCGTCTGGGCGGTCTCGAGCGGGAGCGTGAACAGGTGCCGGGCGAGGGCGCAGATGCGCTCGGAGCGCATGGGGTTGCGCTTGTACGCCATCGCCGAGCTGCCGATCTGCTTCTTGCCGAAGGGCTCCTCGACCTCCTTGAGGTGCGCCAGGAGCCGCAGATCGGTCGCCAGCTTGTGGGCGGTGACGCCGAACGAGCCCAGCGCCGACAACACGTCGTGGTCGACCTTGCGCGGGTACGTCTGGCCGGTCACGGCGTACGTCTTGTCGAAGCCCATGGTCTTCGCCACGCGGCGGTCGAGCTCGCGGACCTTCTCGTGGTCGCCGTCGAACAGCTCGAGGAAGCTCGCCTGGGTGCCGGTGGTGCCCTTGGCGCCCCGGAGGCGCAGCTCGCTGCGGACCCGCTCGAGAGACCCGAGGTCCATCACGAGGTCCTGCAACCACAGGCACGCCCGCTTGCCGACGGTGGTGGGCTGGGCGGGCTGGAAGTGCGTGAACGCCAGGGTGGGCTGGTCGGCCCAGCGGCGCGCGAAGTCGCCGAGCGTCCGCACGCAGGTGGCCAGCCGCGGCAGCAGCAGATCGAGGCTGTCGCGGATGGCGAGGAGGTCGGCGTTGTCGCCCACGAAGCAGCTCGTGGCGCCGAGGTGCACGTACGGGCGCGCGGTGGGGGCCACGTCGCCGAGGGCGTGCACGTGGGCCATCACGTCGTGGCGCAGCTCGCGTTCGTACCGGGCCGCCGCCTCGTGGTCGATGTCGTCGAGGTGAGCGGCGAGCTCGTCGAGCGCGTCCTGCGGGATGTCGAGCCCGAGCTCCCGCTCGTGGGTGGCCAGGGCGAGCCACAGCCGCCGCCAGGTGCGAATGCGGCGGTCGTCGCCCCAGGTCTCGGCCATGCCCCGGGTGGCGTACCGCTCGACGAGCGGCGAGGACCAGGTGGCGCGGCTCATTGCACCTTGCGCTTGGTGCAGGCCATGCTGTTGCCGTGTTCGCAGGCGAGGTTGAACAGAGACTCGATCTCGCCTTCCCGCGCCTTGATGCGGCCCGTCTCCATCAACACCCCGGCCTCGTAGCAGCCGCGGGTAGGGTCGATGCTGCAGGTCTTCTGGAAGTACTTGGAAGCGGCCTGATCGGACGCGCCCTCCCACGCCTTGGTCTCGTGGAGCTGGGCGAGCTCGAAGCAGCCCTGACGGGCATCGATGCCGCAGGCGGTCTCGTAGAGCTGCGAAGCGCGCTCGACCTTGTTCTTCTGGCGCTCCTTCGCGAGGATGTTCCCACCGGACACGCAGCCGGGCGCGTACTTCGCCTGGCAGGCGCGATCGAACAGCTGCGCGGCCTTCTCCTCGTCCTTGCGCGGCGGCTCCACGCCCACGCCCTCGAGGTACGCCGACCCGAGCGCGTCACACGCGGGCGCCATCACGTGCGGGCCGTCTTTCGGCATCGTGGCTTCGTCGACCTGCTTGCAGGCGTCCGTCAGGAGCGTGACCGCCTTCGCGGGGTCGGCCTTGAGGCCGTCGCGGTCCCGGTAGAGCAGCAGGCCCAGCTCGACGCAGGAGGTCTTGATTTCGCCTTTGCAGGCGATCTCGAAGAGCTCGGCGGCGCGGTGCAGGTCGCGGGGCCCCCCCTTGGCGTCGCGGACGAGCAGCGCCAGCGCGTTGCAGGACTCGGCGTGGTGGATGTTCATGCACGAGGCCGACCACGCCTTGCGAGCCTGATCGTACTGGGGCCG
This sequence comes from Myxococcota bacterium, assembly GCA_044356535.1. GTDB lineage: Bacteria > Myxococcota_A > UBA796 > UBA796 > JACKER01. The sequence goes on along the minus strand of JBIKWC010000215.1, from coordinate 8,481 downwards.
GGCCGCGTTGGCGGCGGCGAGCCCCTCGCCGTAACAGGCGTTCATGTTCCCACCGTTGCAGGTGAGGAGCGCCTCGGCGGCCTCGTTCCGACAGCCCGTCAAGGCCAGCATCGCCAGGATCATCGGCACCATCCAGCTCGGGAGTTTCTGTGGAGCGGGCGCACGTATTCCGCTGGCCCGCAGCAGGCGAGTCGTCGCCCCGACGCGCGGCAGGGTACGGTGCGCGCCGGGGTGACCGCGTGTGGTGGTGGCTGGCGTGCACCGGACCGGACCGGCGACCGGCGCTCGACGAGGGCCTGCCGGTCGACGTGACCGAGACACAGCCTCCCACCTGCGCGTCCCCCACGACGGCTCCGCGGTTCACCGGCTCGGTCGTTCCGGGGGAGCCCGACCGCGAGCAGTTCTTCACGGCCCAGGGCCTGGGACTCGTCGATCTCGACGGCGACGACGTGCTCGATCTCCTCGTCACGGGCCGTACCGACACCTTCACGTTCCGCGGCACGGGCGCCGGGTTCACGCCCGTCGACTGGCTCCCCGGCCGGTACCCCGCCAGCACCGGCGTCACGTTCGCGGACTACGACGACGACGCCGACCTCGACGTGCTGCTCACCGGGTACCTGGAGCCCGTCGCGCTCCTCCGCAACGACGGCGCCGGCGACTTCGTCGACGTCACCGAGGCAGCGGGCCTGTCGACGGAGCCGCGCCGTTCGATCCCGTCGTCCTGGGGCGACTTCGATCGCGACGGCGACCTCGACCTCTGGATCGGCGGCTTCGGCGAGATCGACCAGACCGACGGCGACCCCTACCACGTCGACTTCCCTCCGGCGGAGCCCGACTGGCTGTACGTCAACGACGGCGACGGCACGTTCACCGACCGCTCCGACGTGTTGCCCCAGGCCCTCCACGACGGGTACGCGTTGGCGGGCGGGTGGCACGACGTCGACCGCGATGGCTGGCTCGACCTCTACCCGATCTTCGACTTCGGCCAGTCGTTCCCGTCGCACCTGCTGCGCAACCAGCAGGGCACCCTCGTGTCCGATGGCGGCGTCTCCGGCCTCGACGTGTCCGCCACCGGCATGGGCCTCGGCGCCGGCGACCTCAACGGCGACGGGATCGACGACTTCGTGGTGCCGGCCTGGGACGGCAACTGGCTGCTGCTCTCCGGGGCCTCCGGGCGCGGCTGGTTCGACTACGAGGACCTCCTCGGGCCCCGCAACGCGCCGGCGCGCGGCCAGAAGATCGCGTGGGGCGGTGAGCTGGCGGACCTCGAGAACGACGGCGACCTCGACGCCTTCGTCACGTACGGCTTCCTCGACGCCAGGTACCCCAACCGGCGGGCGCAACCGGACGCCGTGTACGTCCAGGACGACGACGGGCAGCTCCTCGACGAGGCCCCCGCGCTCGGGCTCGACCAACCCACCGTCGGACGCGGCTCGGTGCTCCACGACCTCGACGGAGACGGGTCCGTGGATTGGGTCCGGCTGGATCTGGCGGGCCCCACGCTGATCCACCGCGCCTCCTGCACGGAGGGTGCCTGGCTGCAGCTCCGCCTGCGCCAGGAGGGCGCCAACCACTTCGCGATCGGGGCGCACGTGGTCGCGGTGGCCGGGGAGCGGGTGGTGACGGGCACCGTGCGGGCTGGCGGCGTGAACTACGCCAGCAGCGGCCCCCCGGAAGTACACCTGGGGCTCGGCGACGTAGAGGTGCTGGACCACCTCGTCGTCCGCTGGCCGGACGGGGGCGAGAGCCACCTCCGCGACGTGGACACCCGGCGCACCCTCACCGTCACGCGCCTGCTCGACTGAGCCGTGCCGACCTGCCGAGACGGCCGCAGCTCAGCCGCGCGGGCTGTCCGCCAGGGCGAGGTTCTGCGAGACGCGGTCGGGGACGAGGCCCTCGGCGCGCATCGACTGGCACAACGCGGAGTTGCGGTCCTGCGCGAAGCGGGTGCCGGGCACCTCTGCTGCGGCGCAAGTGGCCATCGCGGCCGACGCCACGACGCCCGGGAGGTACGTCGCGCCCTGGGCCGACAACGTAGCGCACTGCCCTTCCGCGCACTTCACGAGGTCGGCGAGCGGGTCGGTGGTGGCCGCGACGTGGTTCCTGAGTGCCCCGAAGCCCGTGTTGTACGCGATGACCACGAGGCCTGCGCGGTCCGGGTGGCTCTTCATGTCTTCCGAGCGCCACATCCGGTCGAGGAGCTCGACAGCGGCGCGGGTCGAGGTGGCGAGGTCCTTGCGGCCGTCGACCTCGCAGGAGGAGATGCCACACGCGGCCCCGCGGTACGGGCTGGCCGGCGACGCAGCCACGGTGGGGGACGGCGACCACACCGCGTCTCCGATGCGGCAGTTGGTGACCTCGACCCCGAGCTCGACCGCCGTCTCGGGCATGAGCTGCCAGACGCCGGCGGCGCAGGACCGGCTGATGGCCTCGTCCGTGAAGTTCGACTCCCAGTACGGGATGCCGAGGAACAGGTCCGGGAGGCCGTCTTCGACGATCAACTTGCGCACGGCGCCGAGCTCGCCCACGGTCTCGAGGGCGCGGTCGGCCACCTTGCGGACGCGACCGGACCGCAGCGCTTCGTCCACGAGGACCCGGAGCTGCTCGTCTCCGGCGCGGTTCGGGAGCCAGCGTTCGATCGCGGCCTGCGCCGGGTCGTCCGCGGCGGGCGGGATGGGCGTCCCGGGGATCACCACCACCTCGCGCTCGCAGAGCGGCGCGGTGCCCGAGTGGGCCACGCTGCACGCAGCCAGCAGCAGCAAGGCTGGGGTGAACCGGTTCAAGCGCCCTCCTGGACCGTGTCCGGGCAGAGTACGCCGGATCCGGGGCGGAACGGAAGGGGGACCGGCAAGAAACCTGCACACGGCATCAGGAGCCGACACCCAGCAGCTCGACCTCGAACACGAGGGTCGAGTTCGGCGGGATCGCGCCGGGGAAGCCGCGAGAGCCGTACCCGAGCTCGGGCGGGACGGTGAGCTTGCGTTTGGCGCCGACCTTCATGCCGCTCACGCCCTGGTCCCACCCCGGGATCACCTGGCCGCGGCCGAGCACGAACGAGAACGGCACGCCGCGATCGAGGGAGGAGTCGAACTTCTTCCCGTCGGTGAGCCACCCCGTGTAGTGGACCTTCACCTTCTGGCCCGCGACCGCCTCGGCCCCCGTGCCCGCCACCAGCTCTTCGATCTTCAGCTCGGCCACGTCGCCTCCGAAGCCGGCCGCCTAACGTACGGCTTCGCGCGCGACCACCGCGAACCACGCCGCCCAGTCCTCCGAAGCCAGGAACGCCTCCACCGCTGGGATCAGACCCGGCGAGGGCCGAGCCGACGCCGACAGCTGCAGGAGGACCTCCCCGATCACTGCCCCCCTCGCCCGCGGATCGGCGGGCAGGTCGACGACGTCCACCTGCTCGGCGGCCCACTCCGCCACCTCGACCGACGTGCGGGTGCCCCGCTCCCACTCGCGCAACACGAGCGTGACCTGCTCCGCGCTCGGGAGGCGCGCCGGGGGCGGCGGGGGAGCCTCGTCGACCAGGAGCTCCGCCAGGTGCTCACGGACGAACGCGACGACCGGGTCGTCGGCCCTGAGCCGGACGAGGTGCTCCACGAGCCGCTCCCGGGCGCGACCGGCCGCTGCCCGCTCTCCGGGCGTGGTGGCGCGCCGATGCAGCGCCTCGACCCTCGCCAGGCGCGCCCGCAGCCCCCGCTCGTCGGCCTTCGCCATGTCCCCGCCCGATTCCAGCGTACCCCGCCCGGCAGCTCCGCAGCCGCGGCGATAGGGTCCCCCATGCCTCCGCGAATGCTCGTGCTCGACCTCGACGGCACCCTCCTCACTGCCGACCGCAAGGTCGCCGAGGCCGATGTCCGCGCCGCCCGCGCGCTCCTGGACGCCGGGGTGGTGGTGACCATCGCCACGGGTCGGTTGTTCGGCGGCACCCGGTGGGTGGCGGAGGCGCTGGGGATCGAGGGTCCCGTCGCAGTGATGAACGGCTGCGAGGTCCTCGACGTGCGGACCGGCGCGCCGCTGTTCGGGGCCTACGTCGAACCGCCCGTCCCCGCGGCGTTCCGCGACGTGTTGTCCGAACACGCGTTGTCCTCGTTCCTGTTCGAGTCGGGCGGGATCCACTACGGGGCGCCGTCGGCCCACCTCTCACCGTACCTGGGCATCTGGTCGGACACCCTGCTCCACCACGACGACGTCCACGCCACCGCGCCCTGGGCACACTCCCGCGAGGTCGTGGCCGTCTCGGCGTGCGGGCCGGTGGAGCGCGTGTCCGCTGCGCGCACCGCCCTCGCGCCGCTGCTCGGCGAGCTGCACGTCGCCGTGCAGTTTCAGACGTTCCACGGCGACGGGTTCCTGGAGCTGCGGCGCGACGAGGACAAAGGCACCGCGATCGAGCGCCTCGCCGCCCACCACGGGCTCGAGGTCGGCGACGTCGTGGCGGTCGGAGACTGGATCAACGACGTACCGATGCTCCGCCGCGCAGGTCGCTCGTTCGCCGTCGCGCACGCGCACCCGGAGGCCGTGGCGGCAGCGGGCGAGCAGCTGCGCGCGAGCCGGGAAGGTGGCGTGGTGGCCGAGCTCGCCGCGCGGGTGTGGGGGCTGTGATCAGAACCCGAACGTCGCGGCCCACACGCCGGGCGCCGTCGACCGGGTCTGGTGCAGCGACTCCCGCGCGACATGCCACTCCTCCTGGGTGAGGGCCAGGTTCTGGATCTGCACGGCAGCGCGCCCCGCCGTGCCGTCGGCGACGAACGGCTGACCCTGCTCCAGCAGCAGGACCACGAACGCGTCGGCGGCGCGTTGTTTGGCCGGCTCCCCGGAGGTGGTGGTGAAGGCGGCGTGGGCTTCGAGCAGGAGCGCGATCCGGGAGGGATCGGTGCTGCGCTCGTTCACGAGGTCGAGCGCGGGCCGATCGGCCTCGATCGCCTGGTACAACGCGGAGCGCGCCGCGAGCTCCCGGCGGTGGGCCAGGCGCACGGTCCACAACGAGAACCCGAAGGCTCCGCCGAGAACGAGCCCGACACCGAGCAACGACGCCGCACCTGCAGCGAGCCAGCTCGTCTTGCGCGGCGCCACCGTCGTCACGGCCGCCAGGTTGCGCTCGAGGGTCGGCTGGCGCTCGTGGGACGTGGAGCCCGGGGTCTGGAGCGCTGCAGGGCCCGGGGTGACCGACGACGGGGCATGCGTCACGGTGGTCGTCCGGGCCGCCCGCGTGCCGTTGGGGAGGGCCGTGTCGTCCGGGCCGAACGTACGTGACGACTCGTCCGACCAGGAGCTGGCCGTGACCCCCCCCCGCCCGATCTCCATGGGCACGGTCTGATCGTGGGGGACGTGGCGACCCGGCATGGCAACCAGCACGCTCGAGATGGCCGAGAACACGCGGCTCGACGTGTCGAGGGGGGTCTCGCGCACGGGGTTGGCGAGCGGCGGGGTGTCGACCGGGTCCTCGGGGAGGGCCGGCAGCGCCTGCTTCACCGCGTCGACGAACGAGCCCACGTCGGGGAACCGGTCGTCGCGGTCGTGGTGGCACGCCGTGATCAACGCCTGGCGCAGCGGCTCGGGGATGGGCTCGATGAGCTCGGGGTCGTGCCCGATCATGAACATGTCGGTGAGCACGACCGAGGTGAGGAGCTTGTAGAACAGGGCGCCAAGGGCGTACACGTCCGCTCGCGCGTCCACGATCTTGGCGTCGGAGCGCTGCTCGGGCGCCATGTACCCGATGGTCCCCATCGAGGTGCCCGTGCGCGTCATCGAGTCCAGGAACTCGACCCGCGCGATCCCGAAGTCGCTCACCATGCAGCGCCCGTCGAGGTCGAGCAGCACGTTCTGGGGCTTCACGTCGCGGTGCACCACGCCCACGGCGTGGGCCGCAGCGAGCCCCCTCGCGATCTCGTCCGTGGCGCGGATGGCGAGGTGCGGCGGCATGGCGCCGTGCTCCTCGAGCCAGTCGTTGAGCGAACCACCCTCCGCCAGCTCCATCACGAGGTAGGGCAGCGGAGCGTCCGTGACGACGTCGAACACGCGGACGACGTTCGGGTGATCGATCGCGGCCATCGCGCGCGCCTCGGACTCGAAGCGGGTGCGGAGCTTCCGGCGCTGCGCGAACTCGGGGAGCAGCACCTTCACGGCGCGCCACCCGCGGAGCTTCACGTCCCAGGCGCGGTAGATCCCCGCCATGCCGCCCTCGGCGATCTTGCCGAACAACACGAACCGCTCCCCACGGAGCGCGGGCCGACCCCCGAGGTCGTCCGGCGCGGCCCAGAGGTGGCCGGCGTCGTTCACGGTCGAGGACTCCAGCGAAACCCGAGGCGGACCGAGGCCAGCGTGCGGTCGTTGCCCAACACCGGAACCGAACCCCCGAGCTCCATCCCCCACTGGGTCCCGGCGACCCGCACGGCGGGCGCCACCGCGAGGTGGTCCACGGCGGCCCACACCCCGAACAGCGACTGCAGATCGGCCGCCAGGCCGAAGTGGCGGCCCGCCGACCAGCCCACGCCCGCCGTGATCGGCAGGCCCGACCGCAGATCGAGCGGCGCCCGCAGGCCCCCGTTCACGAGCATCCCGAGCTGCCCGTGGGCCTCGACGGGCCTGCGTTGCGTCGAGCTGGGGCTCCGCGTCGCGACCGCGAGCCCGACCTCGGCGCCGAAGGTGGGGTTGTTCGTGAACCCGACCGGGGTGGGCAGGGACCCCCGGGCCACCACGGCGAGCTCGACCGGACCGTCCGCGTCCTCGATGCGCTGCATCAGGGTGGCCGTGGTGGCGCCGTAGCCCATCCACGACACGTTCACGGCGCTGATCACGGAGTCGTAGTGCAGCGGCTCGAGCGCCAGGCCCACGGACGTGCGCGGGTTGGGCGCGAACGTGGCGTCCAGCGTGCCGGTGGCCACGAGGTGCCCGTAGAAGCCCGGCGTGTCGACCACGAGCGAACCGCGCGGCGCCAGCCCCACCGACGTGACGGCGCAGGTGGGCTGCGCGAGGCCCATCATCCCCTCGGACAGCCACGACTGCACCGGCCCGCTCGGCAGGGCGGGGTTCTCGGCGCAGCCCGCGTGGGCCACGCCCATCGTCCACAGCGCGATCATCGGGCACCTCCGAAGGTACCGTCACCGTCCCGATCGAGCAGGAGCGGGTTCGTGAACGCCATGGGGTGACCCTTGGGCGTCACACGCTCGAAGAAGAAGGCGTCCGAGTTCCACGGCGGCCGGGCCGGCTCTGCCAGCGGGCCTGTGGTTTCGAGGCACTCGAGGCCGGGGTCCTCGTCGGCGTCGACCACGTCGCGCCAGTCGATCTTGCCGTCGCCGTCGTTGTCACCCGTGTCGGGGACGCCGTTGCAATCGAGGTCGGCGTTCTCGGCGAGGGCGGACCCGGCCTCCACCACGATCCAGGCGTCCCCTCCCCCACCGCCGAGCCCGAGATCCGCGAGCGGGACGGTGGTGTCGAGGCGCAAGAGGTCCGCCGTGCCGAAGGGGTCGGCGGGGATCACGTCGGGGGCCAGCGTCGCGCGGACCTCGCCGTTCACCAGCACGCGGATCTCGTCGATCGGCACCCACGGCGCTGCGCTCACCCGCAGGCGGAGCGGTCCCGAACCCGGCGCGAAGGCGTCGACGGACGGGGTCCGGGCGTCGCCGCCGGCGTCGTCGAGCGAGACCTCGATCACCGGTCCGTTCGTCCCGAGCATGCGACCCGCGCGGACGGCCTCGTCGAACGTGACCATGTCGAAGTCGTCGACCGTGGTGTCCGTGAAGACGAGCGTGCGCGGCGTGCCCAGCACGTTGTCGGACAGGCTGTGGGAGTCGGAGTTGGCGGTGCCGGCGCGCACGACGCCCTCGTCGAGGAGGTAGTGCCAGATCGCGCGGTACTGCAGGAACGCGGCGTTGTTGCTGCCGTTCATGACCTCCTGCACGTGGTAGTCGGCGTTCGAGTGGCGCGCGCCCGGCGGGGTCCGCAGGAACAGCGCGGGCCCGGAGCCGTCGTCGGTCCGCGGCAGGGGCAACGTGGTGTCGATCCCGATGGCGGTCGGCCACGCGAAGTCGCGACCGAACTGGATGCCGCCCCACGGGTGGTTCAGCTGGATGACGCCCCAGTCCGCGGGCCAGCCTTCGTCCTCCACCCGGTCGAACAGCTCTCCGGGCTCGGCGAGCTCGTCCCAGGGCGCGCCGCGCCAGGCGCCAGCGGCGTCGTACGGCACGGGCCAGAAGTTGAAGTGCCCGATCACCTTCGGGTAGATGGTGGACGCGTCGAGCGGGAACAACACGTGCCCCGTGGTCTCGAGGCCGACCAGCAGCTGCAGCCGCTCGTCGGCGCCCAGGAGCCGCACGGCGTCCGCGTAGTCGTTGACCACGTCGTGGTCGGTCGAGGCCACCACCTCGACCCGCGCGGCGAGGAAGCTCCGGACGCGATCCTGGTCCGGGAGGGCGGAGTCGAAGCTCGTGCGGCCGTGGACGTGGAAGTCGGCCGACAGCGTCCCTGCAGGCTGGACGG
>JBIKWC010000472.1:0-3757 GCA_044356535.1 Myxococcota bacterium | reverse complement strand
ACCCGTCCGCCACCCCGAACACCGGGTCGAACGTGTAGTCCACCGTCGTCACCGGCGTGGGGCCCGCCGGCAGCGCGGTCAGCACCTGCTGCAGCACCTCGCCGCTCGGGGCGTACGTGCTCGTCACTACAGAACCCGACGGCCCCTCCGTCCGCACCACCCGGCCCTGCAGGTCGTACCCCCGCTTCACCTCCGCCAGCACCACCTGCAGCTGCGGCGCGGTCCAGACCCGCTCGTCCGTCACCTCCGGGCAGTCATCAGCTTCTTCCGCCAGGGATTCCCGCCGCTGCGCGGCTCCCCACCCCCACTCCCCCGGCCCCTCGCCCCCGAGTGGGGCAAGGGGAGTCCACACCAGGCCCAGGGCCAGCAACGCCGCCCACACCCGGACCACGGCGCCGACGAGCGCAGGCGCGACAGCAGCGACGGGGAACCAGGCCAGCAGGACCTCCTGGACCTCCAGCGTACGCCAGGATGCGCTCGCCGACAGCGACACAGCGAAGACGACGTCGCGGGCTCGCTCCGGACCCGCTCTTGGGGGAGGAAGGGAAGCAGGTTCCTCGGCCACGGACCCGGTCTGCCTGCGGAACTGTCGCAGGCTTCGGCGCACGGGGGCTGCGCCTTCGACAGTGTCGCGCGCGCCTTCTGCTGCCGCGCCGCGGTTCCAGTGTCACGCTCACGGCCATCGGACGTGCCCGCCGCGCAGGTCTGGTCCGGCGGTTGTGGACCACGCGGGACCCGGGTCCTACGGGGCCTCGGCGAGGACGGTTGTGGTCCACCGCCACCACCACCGGCCTCCGCCAGCCGCCGGGCCAGCGTGGCCCTGCCCGAGGAGGACGTGCGCGGCGCGCAGGTCGAGTTCACGGCGGGGGCGACCGACGACGCCACCGCGCGCCCGAGCGGCGGCCAGCCCCGCCACCGTCCTCTCGCGCAGGAGACTCCGCTCGAACTCGGTGAGCACGGCGCAGAGTTGGAGGGTCATCCGACCGACCGCGCTGGTGCCGTCCAGCCCGGCGTCGGCGAGCGACACGAACTGCACGCCGCGGCGGCTGAACAGGTCGAGCAGGCGCAGGACGTGGGCCAGGCTGCGCCCCGGCGGGCCTCGGCGCGGAGGAACAGGTGGACGTGGACTCGTCGGTTCGGGTCGTCGGCGTACATGTGGACCTCGTGGTCGGGGTGGACTCCACCCTACCGACCGCCCCTGGATCCCCTCCGACTGAGGGGTTGCGTCGGTGAACCCCCTGTTTCCGTGGCCGGACGTGGCTGGGCAGGGGCCGGCCTCGGCCCGCGCCGGCGGTTCCCGAACTTCCGGTCCCCCGTTCTCGTCGAGCGTCCAGGGTCCTGGCCGGCGGTGGCCGGCCTATCGCCGAGGCCGACCAGGAGGACCACATGCACAGCCGAGACCTCGCCGACCCGAACCGGGTCATCTGGACCGAGCGGGACGTGGCCCACCTCTTCGGTACTTCGTGCCGAACCGTCCGCCGCTGGCGGAAGGCCGGGGCCCTGCCCTGGTTCCGCCTCCCGGGCGGCAGGATCGTGTTCGGATCCGCCGAGATCCTGGGGCACGTCCGCCGACTGCCCCGGTACCGATGAGCCGTCAGACCGCGTTCCGCTCGATGTCGTAGGTGTCGTCGCAGCCCTCGGCGCGGCGGATCGCCTCGGCCTCCGGGTCGAACGGATCCTCCTCGTCGGTGTCGGGGTCGGGCTCCGCACGAGCAAGGACCGGACGAGCACGTTCTCGCTCGTGACGAGCCCGCAGGGCCGCGGCCAGGGCCCAGGCCCGTTCCTCGTGGGTCCACGCAACCTTCCGGGCCTCGATCTCCGCCTGCTTCGCTTCGCGGACGGCCTGGGCCGCGGCCTTGACCTCCTCGTACTCGGCATCGTCGGTGGCGGCCTCGGCCCGGGCGAGGGCCCGGGACGCGATCTGCTCGGGCGTTAGCACCGCCGGGGCAGTGGCAGGGGCCGAGGTGGAGTGCAGCTGGGGCATGTAGCCCTTCGGCTTGACGCCCCGGGGGTCGACGTACCGACCGGAGGCCGTCTCGTACGGCTTCGTCGTGTCGGGCGGGGACGGCTGCGAGGCCACCGCCAGGGCCGTGGCCCGGGCCCGATCGCGTTCGACCCGGAGTCGAGCACGCAGACCGACGAGGTCGGCCACCGAGTCCACCACCACCAGGACGAAGTTCGCAGCCGTGCAGGCGGTGACCTTCTCGCGGATGGTGGCCGCGGCGTCGGCCCGGGCCGTGCACTCGATGCCGACCTTCAGGATGCCAGGGTCCAGGTCGAGGATCGCGACGAAGTCGCAGGCCAAGGCCCGGTCCGTGGCGAGGAGCGACCTGTACGGCACCTGCGACTCGAACGGCACGTTCGTCGTGGTCAGCAGGAACGCCACGTCCCGCTCCAGGCGAGACCGATAGGTCTGGTTGTTCCAGGTGCGGGACTCGGTCTCCAGCCGACGGAGGTCGGCGGCCAACTTTACCCCGGCGTCGGGGCCGTCGCCGTCGATCTGGCCGTCGATCGTCGGGAGCGTCACCGTCCACGCCCAGGCCTTGCCGTGGAACAGGCCCGCGTCCCGGGCCTCCTTCGTGGCCCGGGTGATGGACTTCGTGGTCAGCCCGTACTTCTTCGCGATCTCCTTGTGCTGCGTCGTCGGGTGCACGATCACCGCGAGCAAGGCCGCGGCAGCGGCGTCGCCGAGGTCGGTGAAGGTCCGGATGAGGCGGAGAAGGGAGTTCGAGTCGAGGGAGTTCATGATCGGGATCCCGTCCGAGATCCGACCCCCCCCCGAACGCGACCGGCCCGGCGACCCGCGAGGAGGTCGCACCGAAACCGCGTTGAAACAGCGTCTTCGGGTTGTTATCCCTCCGGCTCGTTCCAGGAATCCACCTCCTCAAGGAGGTCGCGAGCCAAACCAGCGACCGCTGCATCCGCGTTCGTGGAGTCCCGCACGTAGATGCTTCGGCCAGCCCGAATCTCCGCCCGGGTCAGGTCCACCAAGGGAGTGTCCTGGCCTCCGACATGAACGACCTTCCCGGGCGCGTCGGCCAGGGCGAACTCAATGAGCAGGTCGTATACGAGCGGCTTCCCTGGGTGGGCGTCCGTCAGGAGGTCCCTGACCAACTCCCGCACCACCCACGGTGCACCCTCGTACAGTTCGCCCTGAAGAACAACGTAGTTGTCGATACGCCAGCGTGCGGCGTGTCGCGCAGCCGCTGAGGCGTCTCGAAGGCCAACCAACGCCTCAGGGATGTGGCCACAGTGACCACTAGCGGAGGCGAGCTCGTTCCAAGACCGGTCGACAAGCATCCGCTACTCCGGCTCAGGTCCGAACTTCTCAGTGCACCTTTCGCATCTCGGGACCTTCTCGCCCGTTCGCGGGCGGATCACATCGGTGAACTCCACAGACTTCGGGTCCGGGCTCCCCGGCAGACCCTCGTACGCAAGGTCCTCTGCACACTTGCCTGCGTCACAACCCGACTTCTTCACGCCGACGGACACGTTCCCGGTCGCCGGATCACGTGCACCAACAACCGTTGAGACCGTCTTGCGCTCCTTGCTGGGGAGGCCGGCCAGTCCCTCAATGGCGGCGTCACGAGCATCCGTGGCGCTCTTTGAGGCGCTGAGCTGCGGGCTGGCGGCCCAATCGAAACCCCTGGTGTTGGCGGGCGTCGGCTGCCCGGTGAGCTGCTGCGCATCGGACACCGAGTTCGACAACGTCGTCAGCGCTGCCGCTCCTGCATCTCCGACCGCAGCTACAGCTGCC
>JBIKWC010000470.1:0-3771 GCA_044356535.1 Myxococcota bacterium | reverse complement strand
CCCTCGACCTCGCCCTCGCCCTCGACCTCGCCCTCGCCCTCGCCCTCGCCCTCGACCTCGCCCTCGCCCTCGCCCTCGCCCTCGACCTCGCCCTCGCCCTCGCCCTCGCCCTCGCCCTCGACCTCGCCCTCGCCCTCGCCCTCGCCCTCGACCTCGACTTCGATCTCCACCTCGACCTCGACCTCGACCTCGACGTCGAGTTCGATCGGATCGCGTGGTGACGGTTCACCCAGGATTCACCCGCGGTACCCCGGCCGTCCCCGGACCCGGGTGAGCCTGACGACATGCCTGTGCCCTCCGTCCGCTGGCTCCGCCTCCTCGGTCCCCTCCTGTTCGTCGCCGCCCTCGGCCTCGCTGCCCGCGAGCTCCGGGACGTGGAGCCAGCAGCCGTCGTCGCTGCGCTGCGCGCGTTGTCGCCCGCGCGCTGGGCCCTCGCCCTCACCGCCACCGCCGCCTCGTTCGCGGCCCTCGCCGGGTACGAGTGGCTCGCCGTGCGGTCCCTCGGGCTCGCTGTCCCCACGCGCACCGTCGTGTCCACCGGCCTGATCGGCTGGGCCGTCGGTCAGGCGCTGGGCCCCGCCTGGTTGTCCGGCGGCGCGGTGCGGTGGCGGCTGTACGGCCGGGCCGGGCTCACGAAGGCCCAGGTGGGCCAGATCGTGGCGACGAACCTCGCGACGTTCTGGGCCTCGCTGGTGCTGCTCCTGGGCGCCGCGCTGGCCATCGACCCGCCGGCGCAGGTGGGAGCGTTCGGTCGCCCGGTGGGGCTCGGGCTGCTGGTCCTGGTGGCCGGGGTGTTCGCCCTGGTCGCCCGCGGGCGCGCCGTGACCGTGGGCCGGTTCACCGTGCACCTGCCGGCGCCGCGGTTGCTGGCCGCCCAGCTCGCGGTGGGCGTGGTGGACAACGTCGCCGCCGTGTTCGCCCTCGCCGCCTGCCTGCCCGCCCTGCCGGTGTCGCTGCCGTCGCTCGTGGTGTTGTTCGCCGGCGCCAACGTCGCGGGGCTCCTCTCCGGGGTGCCCGGCGGCCTCGGCACCCTCGACGGCGGCCTCGTGGCGCTGCTGTCGCCGGCCGTGCCCGCGGGCGCCGTGTTGGCCGGCGTGCTGGCGTGGCGCGTCGTGTATGCCTTCGTTCCCCTGGCGCTGGCCCTCGTGGGCCTCGGCGCCGCCGAGCTCGCTGCCCGGCCGGACCTCCGTGACCTCGCCGGGCGAGGGGTCCGTGCCGTGGCGGCCCCGGCGTTCGCGGGGATCGCGTTCCTGGCGGGGTCGGGGCTCCTCGTCTCCACCTTCGCGCCGGGGGCGCCCGGTCCGGCCCGGTGGCTCGGGGCGCCGCTCCCCGACGAGGTCCTCGCGGCCTCGCACGCCGCCTCGGCGGTGGTCGGGGTGGGGTTGTGGTTCGTGGCGCGGGGGCTGTGGGCCCGCACGCGGGAGGCGTGGTTCGCGTTCGTGGCGTTGTTGCTCGCGGGCGCCCTGGCGTCGCTCGGCCGCGGGGTCGACGCCGACGGGCTGGTGGCCCTGGGCCTCGTGTTGGCTGCGCTCCCCGCGCGCGGCGCGTTCTGGCGGCGGGCGGCGCTCGGGCGGGAGGTGTGGCCCGCTGCGCACTGGCTCGGCGTGGCCGTCGCGGGGCTCGTCGCCGCGGTCGCGCTCGGCTCGGCGCTGGTCGACGTCCACGCGCCCGGTCACCTCCGCGTGGCAGCGGTGGTCGCGGCGGCTGCGGCGGCGGGGGTGCTCGGCTCCGGTCTGCGCCCCGTGCGTCGGGCCCCACCTGCGCCCACCGAAGCCGACCTCGCTGCGGCCGTCGCCATCGCCCGCGACGCCCACGTCTCGAGCGGCTGGCTCGCCGCCACCGGGGACAAGGCGCTCCTGTTCGACGCCGACCGGCAGGCCTTCCTGATGTACGGCGTCCACCGCGACCGGTGGATCGCGTTCACCGGCCCCGTCGGCCCGCCCGAGCGGTGGCCCGCGTTGCTCGACGACTTCCGCGCCCGCGCGCGCCGGGCCGGGGCGAAGATCGCGCTGTACGAGGTCCCCGCCGCCCACCTGCCGCTGTGCACCGAGCTCGGGCTGCGGACGTACAAGTTCGGCGAGGAGGCGCGGGTCCCGCTCGCGGACTTCACGGTCGAGGGCGGCGCCCACAAGAACCGCCGCGCGCTGCTGAACAAGCTCGACCGCGAGGGCTGCACCTTCGAGGTGGTGCCCGCGGAGCAGGTGGCGGACGTGCTCCCCGGGCTGCGGGCGGTGTCGGACGCGTGGCTCGCGGAGAAGGGGTCCCGGGAGAAGGGGTTCTCGCTGGGCCGCTTCGACGAGGCCTGGCTCCAGCGGGCGCCGGTGGCCGTGGTGCGGGTGGCGGGGCGGCCAGTGGCGTTCGCGAACCTGCTGGTCGCCGGCGACGAGCTGTCGATCGACCTGATGCGGTTCCACCCGGACGCGCCGAAGGGCACGATGGACTTCCTGTTCCTGCGGCTCCTGCAGCACGGCAAGGCGAGCGGGTTCGCGACGTTCGTGTTGGGGATGGCGCCGCTGTCGGGCCTGTCCACGGCGCCCGGGGCCCCGGCCTGGTCGCGCGCGGGCGGCCTGGTGTTCTCGCACGGGGAGCGGTTCTACAACTTCCGCGGCCTGCGCTCGTACAAGGAGAAGTACCACCCGGACTGGGCGCCGCGGTACCTGGCGGTCGAGGGGCGGCTGGGTCCGTGGTCCACGCTGGGCAGCGTGTGGTCGCTGGTGGGCGCGCCCTGGACCCGGGCGCCGGGCAGAGCAAGGGCGGGGTAGGATCGGGTTCCTGGCCCGGGCCGGCGGAGCGACAGCAGCATGGAGCGGCTCACCCTGGTTTCTGCGTTGCTCCTGTTGGGATCGGCCTGTAGACCGGCACTTCACCCGCCATCCGGTGGCGGCTGGGTCTACGTGTCGACGGGTTTCAACCTGGGCTGCGCAGCGCACCGAGACGGCAGGGTCGTCTGCTGGGGCCGTACGCAAGTCGACGAGCCCGAGCTCGGACCGCTGGGCGCTCGCGGGTGGCGCCAGCTCGACGTCGGAGCGTCCGAGGAGGTGTGTGGGGTCGACGACGCCGGCCTCGTGACCTGCGACGACCTGCTCGGCGAGGTGGGTCCCTCCACCCCGTTCGAGGGAGGGTCCCGGCAGGTGGTGATCGAGGGGCGGTTGGTGTGTCGTCTCGGGGTGGACGGGGTGGTGGCGTGCCAGGGGACGCCCGGGCTCGGAGGGGAGAGCCCGGTGGCGGCGGAGGCGCTGGAGGTGGTGTCGGGCTCGGTGTCGCTGACCCTGTCCGAGACCACGCTGTGCGGGTTGTCCGCGGAGGGCCAGGGTCGGTGTGTGCGGGTGGACGGCGGGGTGGACGAAGTGGCGCCGGCGACGTTCCTGGCGGGGCCGTGGACCGGGTTGTCTGCGGGGCCAGAAGTGGTGTGTGGCACAACGATGGACGGCCAGGTGTCGTGCAGCGGTGATGCCGGTCTGGTGGGTGCAGCGTGGGTCGTGGAGCTGAGCGCGGTGCAGCCCGGTGTGGGGTGTGTGCTGCGGCCGAACGGTCGGCCGGTGTGCGTGGGCGGCCCACGCCAGGACGACGTACCGGACGTGGCGCTGTCGCAGGTGTCGGTGGGTGGGCTCGACGTGTGTGGCATCACCGAGGGAGCGGGCGAGCTCGTGTGCTGGTACGTCGGCCTTTCGCGCAGCTCCGGTTGACCAACAGGGACCCCTTCACCGGGTTCTGGAGGATCTTTGCTGAGCCGTGTGCTACCGCTGGTGTTGCTGGTTTCGCAGGCGTCTG
>JBIKWC010000471.1:0-3771 GCA_044356535.1 Myxococcota bacterium | reverse complement strand
CACCCGCGCCTCGAGCTGCGACTCGGAGCCGTCGCCGGCGAGGGCGACGCCGCCAGCGAGCGTCACCGGGCCGAGCCGCGCGACGCGGGCCCGCTGGGGTCCTGGTCGGGGGAGCCCGGCGCTGGCCGGAGGCGCGGGGGGCGGGGGCGCGCCGGCCCAGTGGCCCCCCACCGCCGCGCTGCCGGCTCCCGCGGGAGGGGTCTCACCCAGCCAGACGTCGCCACCACACCCCGACAACCACACGCTGCCGTCGGCGGCGGGAACCGTGGCGATCACCACCTCGGCGCCCGGCGGCAACACCCGGTCCCCCGGGCAACCCGCGTTCGAGAGCTCGGTCCGCAGCAGCACGAAGCCGCTGTCCACGGCGCCGACCTGCACCTCGCGGAGCGCGACCGTCGCCTGCACCTCGGCCGGATCCGCGGCCGCCAGGTGCACCACCACCCCCGAGGCCACGAGGGTCGCCCTGGCGAGGGTCCCCGCCGGATCGGGGTCGACGGTACACCCCGCCACCGCCAGCCGGCCGAGGGCGAGCCAGAGGGTCATCGGCCCGCGAGCCGCAGCTCGTCCGCGATGAAGTGCGCGCGGTCGATGGTGAGGCCCTGGGCCGTGGTCCGGAACGACCAGTTCCCCTCGATCTTCCCCGGGATGTTCATCCGCGCCTCGCTGCCGAGCGCGAGGAGGTCCTGCAGCGGGACGATGGCGGTGTCCGCCACCGACCGCCACGCGGCCTTCACCATGGGCCACGGCCAGGCCGCGGGGTCGTCCCCCGTCTCGTGGAACGAACCGAAGTACTTCCGGAGGTGGGTGCGGGTCGCGTCGTCGCACGTCTGGAAGTGGCCCAGGGCGGTGTCGTTGTCGTGCGTGCCCGTGTAGCAGACCTGGTTCGGCCGGTGGAAGTGCGGCAGGTACGGGTGGTCTCCCGTGCGCTGCTGCTCCGGACCGAAGGCGAACTGCAGGATCACCATGCCGGGGAGCCCGTACGCGTCGCGCAACGCCCGCACCTCGTCGGTGATGACGCCGAGGTCCTCGGCGATGAACGGGAGCTCGACCGTCCCGTCGGGGCGGGCGCGACCGAAGGCAGCGGACAACGCGTCGAGGAGAGGCGCCCCCGCGCCGGGGACCCAGTGGCCACCGCGCGCGTCGGCAGCGCCGGCGGCGACCTCCCACACGGCCTCGAACCCGCGGAAGTGGTCGATGCGGACCCGATCCACCTGCGCGAGAGCGCGTCCGATGCGGGCCTTCCACCAGGTGTGGCCCTGGGCGCGGTGGGCGCCTTCGTCGTAGAGCGGGTGCCCCCACAGCTGTCCGTCCGTCGAGAACACGTCGGGTGGGACACCGGAGATCACGGTGGGCCGGCCGGCGTCGTCGAGCCGGAACAGCTCGGGGTTGGCCCACACGTCCGCCGACGAGCCCGACACGAAGATGGGGACGTCTCCCCACAGCTCGATGCCGCGGCGCGTGGCGTCTTCGCGGACCCGGCCCCACTGCACGTCGAACAACCACTGCAGGGCCAGCTCGCGGCGGATCAGGCCCTGCCCGCGCTCCTCCTCCCGGGCCAGCAGCGCGGGATCCCGCCGCCGCACCGCCTCCGGCCAGCTCGTGAAGCCCGGGCCGTACTCCCGCGACAGCGCCCGGAACAGCGCCCAGGTCCGCAGCTCGGGCCGGCTCGACGCCCAGCCCGTCA
Source organism: Myxococcota bacterium (assembly GCA_044356535.1). Lineage (GTDB taxonomy): Bacteria > Myxococcota_A > UBA796 > UBA796 > JACKER01. The sequence continues at coordinate 2,087 of JBIKWC010000471.1, read as the reverse complement.
CGTCGACGCTGGCGGCCACCCGCTCGGCAGCGAGCCGCAAGGCGGCGCCTTTCCGTTCGCGGACGGCCGGCCAGTCGACCGGACCGGAGGGGCGCAGGGCGTACGGCTTCTCGGCGGACTGGAGCCACCCGTCGGTGACGAGGTCGTCGATCGAGAGCAGCAGCGGCTCGGCGGCGAAGCTCGAAGGCGAAGCGTACGGACACCCCGAGCCGTCCACCGGCGTGAGCGGGAGGATCTGCCAGATCCGTTGCCCGGAAGCGGACAGCCACGCGAGCCACTCGCGGGTGGCGGGTCCCAGGTCCCCGATCCCGTACGGGCCCGGGAGCGAGCTCGGGTGCAGCAGGACCCCTGCCCGGCGCGGGTTCGGCGACGCGCTCATCGGGCGTACCGGGCGCCGACGCCGCTCCCCTCTCGGCGGGCCCGCCCACCGAGCACCCAGCGCTCGAGCAGGTGGAACACCTCGATCTCGTCGGCCCCTACCTGCGCGGCGAGGGCGCTGGCAGTCGCCGGCGCGCCCAGCGCCTTCCGGAGCCGGACCGCCAGGTCCAGGATCTCGTTGGCGGCCTGCTTGCCGGCCTCGACGCCGGGCTGGTGGTACGCGTTGATGTCCACGAGCTCGCCGTACAGGCCGACCGCCCGCTCGAACAACGCGATCAGCGCGCCGACCTCGCGCGCCGTCACCTGGGGGATGGTGAGGGTGAGCGTGGGCCGACCCGCGTCCCGGAGGGCGCGCCGGGTACCGAGCAAAAACCCCTGCAGGAAGTCCCCGGCGTTGGCGCCGGGCGTCATCTCGGAGCGGTCGCCCGCGCCGTCGGACAACACCTGGACGAAGGTGCAGAAGAAGTCGTTCCGGCCGTCCCGGAGCTGCTGGACGAAGGCGTGCTGATCGGTCGAGCCCTTGTTCCCGAGGACGGAGAGGCCCTGGTGGACCACGTTCCCCTTCCGGTCGTACGTCTTGCCGACCGACTCCATGACGAGCTGCTGGAGGAAGCGCGACATCAACAGCAGGCGGTCGGAGTACGGCAGGATGACCATGTTCCGATCGCCGCAGCCGTGACCCGCGAGGTGCCAGCACGCCGCCAGGAGCGCGGCGGGGTTGGAGCGCCAGTCCGCGGTGCGCGTCCACTCGTCCATCGCAGCTGCCCCGTCGAGCAACAGCCGCACGTCGAGGCCCGCGAGGGCAGCAGGGAGCAGGCCCGGCGCCGCGGTGACGGAGGTCCGCCCGCCGACCCAGTCCCAGAGCGGGAACCGGGCGAGCCAGCCTGCGTCGACGGCCTCTTGGTCGAGCTGCGAGCCCGCAGAGGTGACCGCCACCATGCGCTGCGCCACCTCGAGGCCGGCGGCGGTGAGCGCGCGGGCGACGAGGCGAGCGCCGTTCGCCGTCTCGGGGGTGCCACCCGACTTGGAGACGACCACGGCGAGGGTCGACCGCAGGTCCACGCGGCCGAGCACCCGGGCGATCCCGTCGGGGTCGGTGTTGTCGAGGAAGTGGAGGCGCAGGCCGTCGCCGGCAGCGAGGGAGTCCACGAGCAGCTGCGGGCCGAGCGCGCTGCCGCCGATGCCCACGTGCAGGACATCGGTGAACCGGGTGCCGTCGGGCGCGGCGATGGTTCCGGCGCGCACTGCGGAAGCAAAGGCCAGGACGGCCTCGAGGGCGCCCGAGATCTTCTCGGCCGTGCCGAGGTCCGGGGCCCGCTCGGGGGCGCGGAGCCAGTAGTGGCCGACCTGGCGGCGCTCGTCGACGTTGGCGAGGGAGCCCGCCTCGAGGGCCGCCATGGCCTCGAACACGCGACCCCACGGGAGGGCGTCCACCGCGGCGGCGTCGAAGCCCATGGCCGTGGCATCGAGGGTGAGGGAGTCGTGGGCGCGGTGGGGGTGGACCAGGAACAACGGGGTGACGAGGGACACGGAGGCCTCCGGGCCGCGCTGGGTAACACCGGGGCAGGTGGCGGCGAGGCTGGGGTGGCGGGTGACCTGGGCGGCCGAATACAGAGCAGTCCCGCGTCACCGGAGGACCGGCGCGCAGGGAAGGACGGTGCCGATGTCGACCCGCATGCACAGACTTCGCGAGCTGAGGGCCTTCGGGG
>JBIKWC010000214.1:0-13104 GCA_044356535.1 Myxococcota bacterium | reverse complement strand
GGGCCCGGCGGGACGAGATCTGCAGGGCCCTGGAGAGCGGGGGCGACGCGATCGGCGAGCTGGCCGGCCGGCTCACCCAGGGGGCCCGCCAGGACTGGGCTCCCCACGTGGATCGGTTCCTGGACACGCTCGAGGAGCTGGTGCGCGACGCCGTGCTCCTCGCGAACGGCCGCCAGGTGGACGACGCGGAGGCAGCGGTGGTGGCCCTGTCGCGCACGTGGCCGGACGGCCCCGCCCGGTGCGCCGCAGCGCTGCAGGACGTCCGCGACGACCTCGTCGTGTTCGTGAGCGGAAAGACCGCGCTCGACGCTGTCCTGGCCCGCATCCGCGAGGAAGTCCACGCTGGACGCAGGGGCTGAGTCGACGAGGCAGGGTGGAGTCGACGAGGCAGGGCGCGCGCCGGGGCTCGGGTCCCCGGCGTTCGACTACTTCTTCGGGCTGACCTGCGCCTTCGGGGCGGCGGCGTCCACTTCCGGCGTGTGCACGGGGAAGGCGGGCGTGCTGCCCTTGTTGCGGCGCTCGGCCTTGCCGACCTTGCCGGCGTTGCTCCGCCGACGCTCGCGCTTCACCCAGGTCTCCGCGGTCTTGCTGGCCATGTCGAATTCCTCCGGGAGCCGCAGCCGACGTGGCGTCGGGTGTACGGATCCGTGAACCTCGGGGAGCTATCGGGGCGAGGCGACCACCGTCAAGGCGCCTCGTGTTCCCCTCCGGCCTCGGGGTCGGGCAGGGCGCCGGGGACCGGCATGGGCTCGCCGGCCTTCACCCGTTCGAACTCGGCGATCTGTTCGTTGACCTTCGCGAGGCTCTTCGCGATCGTGGCGTCCGAGGCCCACCGGCTGGCGCCGATCCGGGTCGCGAGCTCGGCGAGGGCCGGCTCGATCGCGGTCAGCGGGTCTTCTTCTTCGGACGAGCGGACAGCGCGCAGGTCCTGCATCACGCCGGTCCCGAGCTCGTCGGCCAGGGCGCGCGCGTCCGCCGTGCCCTCCTTCATCAGGACGTACCGGATCGCGGACACAGGGGCCAGGACGCGGTTCGCGTAGGTCGCGGCGGGCCGCACGCGCCAGGCGCGCTGTTTGGCGAGCTCGGGCGAGACCTCCGCGTCGTCCATGCCCGTGGCAACGTCTCCGGTGCGCTTGCGCTGGCGGGGCTGGTTGTCCTCGGTGGCCGAGGCCGGCACGGCGCGAGGACCCGAGGGCGCGGTGGACGCGCCGGGCGTGCTCCCGGGGGAAGAGGGCGCGTCGACCTCGGCGCCCGTGTCGGGACGCTGGAACAACAAGAACGCCACCAACAGGCTCGCCACCGCGAGACCGCCGCCCCACATCCACTGGCGCATCACGCCTCCTCGGTCCGCACGTAGCCCGAACGGGAGCCCGCTGCTGGCGGACGCGCCGGGAGCGTGGTGCCTGACATTTTTTTTCGCGATCCTGCTGATCGAATGTCAAGGACCGAGATCCCTTTTCGCGAAGTGACCTGCGATTGACTCGAGTCATTCTCTTGATTCGTCCCAGATCATTCGTGCTACCTTCTCGAAGGTCCCAACGCGTGAAGCGGACATTTTCTGTCCGGATCAGAGATGGTTCGGAGAGGGTCCGACGGCGCGCACACCGGGGATCGCCGAGAGGGAAGCGATGAAGCCTCTTCTGAAGTGGGCCGGCGGAAAGGCCAGATTGGCGGACCAGATCGCCGCAGCGTTCGGCGGGCCCTGCCGTGGAACGTGGTACGAGCCGTTCCTGGGCTCCGGCGCCGTGTTCCTGCACCTGCGGGCCGCGGGTCTGGTGGAGCGGGCGGTGCTCGCAGACGCCAACGACAAGCTGGTGGCAGTACACACCGCCGTGCGAGACGACGTGGAAGGGGTCCTCCGGGCCCTCGGACAGCTCCCGACCCTCGACTGGCGGGAGCGCTACTACGAGGTGCGCGAGTCGTACAACTTCGGGCCCCACGGGGGCGCGGAGCACGCTGCCCGCTTCCTGTGGCTCAACCGGGCCGGATACAACGGCCTGTATCGGGAGAACAAGAAGGGCGAGTACAACGTGCCATGTGGCTCGTACTCGGCGCTGAAGCTGCCGGAGCCGGAGCACTTCCGCGCGGTCTCGGCGCTGTTGCAGGGCGTGGAGCTGCTCGCTGCGCCGTTCCACGACGTGGTGCGGCTCGCGGACGAAGGCGACCACGTGTACTGCGACCCGCCGTACGTCCCGCTGACCGAGACCGCCTGCTTCACCGGGTACTGCTCGCTGCCGTTCGGGCTGTCGGAGCAGAAGCGCCTCGCGTACGAAGCCAGGAAGGCAGCGTACAAGGGCGCGATCGTGGTGTTGTCCAACCACGATCTGCCCGTGGTCCGCAACGAGCTCTACCCCGCTGCGGGCGGCTTCCGGCACGTGGCCCGACCCCGCGTGGCCCGCGCCATCTCCCGTGGCGCCAGGGGCTCGGTCCCCGAGGTGATCGCGGCGATCGGACCGCTCCGGCGGGGCGCCGCCTGAGCCACCACCTCCGCCGCGCGGGCCCGCCGGGGATACGCAGAGGGCTCGGTCGGGGGTGTGCGGGATGAGCGGAGAGCGCGCGTTCGAGAGTTCGACCCCGAAGAAGGGGACGGGACGCAGCACGGCGCTGCTCCTCGGGGCCACGGTCCTGGCCGGAACCGTCTTCGTCGTGGCGCTCGCCGTGGTCGGCGCCTGGTACTGGGGGAGCGGCGGCGACGTCAAGGAGCAGAGCTTCCTCGCCATCAAGCTGGACGGCCAGATCGGGGACGCCCCGGCGTCGGGCGGGATGTTGCTGGACCCCGCTGACGCTCCTCCGCAGCTGACCGAGGTCGCCCGCGCCATCCGGCGAGCCGCCGACGACCCCCGCATCCTCGGCATCTGGATGAAGGTCGAGTCACCGGCGCTCGGCTGGGCCGGCTCCCAGGAGGTGCGCGACGCGCTCGTGGACTTCCGCGAGGCCGGAAAGCCGTGTGTCGCGTGGGCCGAGACGTGGAGCACGGGCGGGTACTTCGTGGCCAGCGCCTGCGACACGGTGGCGGTCGCGCCCGCAGGCATCCTCATGGTGAACGGTCTCGCCGTCCACGTGACCTACTACGCCGGATTGTTCGAGAAGATCGGGGTCAAGGCGGACATGCTCCACGTGGGCGACTTCAAGTCCGCGGTCGAGCCGTACGAGCGCATGGGCCCCACGGAGCCTGCGTCCCTCGCGATGGATCAGCTGCTCGACTCGCTGTACGACGACTTCCTCGCGCCGGTCGCTGCGGGTCGAGGGTTGAGCGTCGACGCCCTCCGGGAGCGGATCGACCACCCCGCGTTGTCGCCGCAGCGCGCGCTCGACGCGGGGCTCGTGGACGTGCTCGCGTACCCGGACCAGCTCCTCGCGGACCTCGCGTCGGCCGGAACCGACCGGGCGGCGTGGCTCGCTGCGGTCCCGGGCCAGCAGGTCCTCGACGAAGACCTGTTGAAGGAGAAGCTCACGCCCCTGTCGGAGTACCTGCAGGATCTGGGCGACGACGGCGACGCCAAGGCCCGCATCGCGGTGGTGTTCGCCGAGGGTCCGATCGTGTCGGGCTCCTCGAGCGGCGGCCTGTTCGGCGGGAGCGCCCTCGGTGACGGCGACTTCTCCGAGTGGATGGACGCCGTGCGCGAGGACGACACCGTCAAGGCCGTGGTCCTCCGCGTGAACTCCCCGGGCGGCTCCGCCCTCGCGTCCGACATGATGTGGCGCGACCTCCAGCGGGTGAAGGCATCCGGCAAGCCGGTGGTCGTGTCGATGAGCAACTACGCAGCCTCCGGCGGGTACTACATCGCGGCGCCCGCCGACTGGATCGTGGCGCAGCCGAACACGCTGACCGGCTCGATCGGCGTCTTCGGCGGCAAGATCACCTTCGCGGGCACCTACGAGAAGCTCGGCCTCACCGATCACGTGTGGGAGCGCGGGGCCGAGGCCGACCTGTTCTCCACGACCGAGAGCTTCACGGACGGCGGACGCGTCGCGTACCAGGGCTTCATCGACGACTTCTACCAGACGTTCCTGCAGCGCGTGGCCGAAGGGCGCGGCATGGAGGTGTCCGCCGTACACGAGGTCGCGCAGGGCCGCGTGTGGTCGGGCCGACAGGCGCTCGAGCGTGGACTCGTGGACGAGCTCGGCGGCCTCCCGGAAGCGATCGCCAAGGCGGCGGAGCTGGGTGGGGTCGCGGGGACGCCGAGGCTCGTGGAGTACCCCAAGCAGAAGACCTTCTTCGAGCTCGTCCAGGAGGACCTGGAGGGCGGGAACACGCGGATCGAGCTCGGCGTGCCGGGCCTCGATCGCGACGCCCTCTCCGAGGTCCTCGCCCTGCGCCGCGTGTTCGACGGTGGCGCCGTGATGCTGCTGCCCGGAAACCTGACCGTCGAGTGACCCCGCCGGGTGACAAGATCGGACATCGCGCCGGGGTGCAAGGAACTACGATGATCGTACGTACGTCGGTGCGTACCCTGTGGTCCGCGGTGGAGGTGCCATGACGAGGAAGCTGCTGCCGGCGCTGGTTCTGGGTGGCGTGATCGCCGCCACGTTCGCGATGTCGCCGGCCAGGACCGTCCAGGTCGAGCCCCCCATCCCAGCCCCCCCGTCCGGCCCGGCGGGTGGCACCCTGGTGGTCGACCTGCAGGACGGCGCCTCCGAAGCCGACCTCCTCTCGATCGAGCGCGTCCTCGGGGCAGACCTCGACTGGGTCTCCCCGCTGTCGATGGACGAAGCCCTGGTCCAGGGCCAGGTGGCAGACCTCGACGCTGCCTTGCGGGCGCTCGGCGGGAACCCGCTCGTCGAGGTGGCGGAGGCCGAGGTGGTGTTGGAGGCCACGGGTCTCGCGTCGTCGTACCCGGGTGACGCGCCGAACGACCCCCTCTACGCGAAGCAGTGGCACCTGGGCGCGATGGGTGCGCCGTACGGGTGGGCCCACTCGCCGCGCGGCAAAGGCGTGATCGTGGCGGTGGTGGACACCGGGGTGGCCCGGGTCGAGGATCTGCAGGGGACCACGATCCTCGCCGGCGCCTCGTTCGTCCCGGGCGCCAAGACCGCCGTCGACGACCAGGGTCACGGCACCCACGTGGCGGGCACCATCGCCCAGACGACGAACAACGGCGTGGGCTGCGCCGGCGTGGCTCCCGAGGCCACCATCCTCCCCGTCAAGGTGTTGTCCTCCGGCGGGTTCGGCTCGTCGGCCTGGATCGCGTCCGGCATCGACTACGCGGTCGACGAAGGCGCCGACGTCATCAACCTGTCGCTCGGCGGCAGCTACTCGTCGGTCATCCACAACGCCATCAAGAAGGCGCGCGGCGAGGGCGTCCTCGTGATCGCAGCCGCCGGGAACAGCGGCCGTCGCGGGGTGTCGTGGCCCGGTGCGCTCAAGGAGGCCATCGGCGTCTCGGCGACCGGCCCGGACGGCCAGCTCGCGCCGTACTCGTCGTTCGGAGAGGGCGTGGACATCGCCGGCCCCGGGGGCAACAAGAACCTGCCGGGTGGGGGCGTCTGGCAGGACACCATCGACGGCAAGGGCGGGCACCACTACGCCGAGTACCAGGGCACCTCGATGGCGACCCCGCACGTGGCGGGCGCCGCAGCGATCCTGTTGTCCTCGGGGTTGTCGCCCGACGCCGTCGAGGACGCGCTGCTCCAGAGCGCCGTCGGGGACGGCAAGTGGAACGAGAAGTTCGGGTACGGCAAGCTCGATCTCGAGTCCGCGCTCGGCAGCACGTCGTCGGGCACCCGCCCCGGCGGGACGAAGTTCGCGCTCGGCGCCGTGTTCGCGCTCCTCCTCGCGCAGCTCGCGGCCGTGAAGCCGTCGTTCCAGCTGCGGAGCGCGCTGTTCGCGGGCTGGGTGGCCGGGGGGCTCTTCTTCCTCCAGTGGCTCCCGCTCCCCGACCTGCTCCTCACGCGGCTGATCGCCCACCCGCTCCTGTCGTGGCCCACGTTCCTGCTCGGCCCGGCGGCGGGCGCGTTCCCGCTGTGGCTGTCTGCGGTGCTCCCGGCGGTCGTGGGCTTCACCCTCGGCGCCTGGCGCCCCACGCGGTGGGCGGCCTTCGGGCTGGCAGCCGGTGTCGGCGCTCACCTGATGCACGGCGCTGCGACGGGATCGTTGTCGCCGACGTGGGTGCCTGCGTCCATGGCGGCCGCCTGGCTCGTCGGGAACGCCACGGTGTCGCTCCTGGTCGCCCTCGGGCTGGCCGGAGCCGAGAAGCTCGAGGAGGGACGATGACCTGGCAGGGAATGTTGCGGTGGGAGAACCTCGGGACCGGGGGCTGGGTCCTCGAGTCCGACGGCCGCAAGGTGCAGCTGGTGGGCGACGTCCCCGCGGCGCTCAACGGCAAGCGCGTCGTGGTGCAGGGACGCACGCTCGAAGGGGGGATGGGGTTCCTGATGGCCGGTGACCAGATGGTGCAGGTGTCGCAGATCCGCGAGACCTGATCACAGCGCGCCGAACGCCCCCGCTGCGGCGAGGACCTCGGCCTCCGCGCCCAGACCGAGCTCGGCCAGCACCTCGTCGCGGTGCTCCCCCAGGAGGGGAGGGCGGTCGTGGACGGCGCGGGTGGTGGCCGTCGACAGGATCGGCCCCGGCACCCGGACCCGGCCGAGCGCGGGGTGGTCGAACGCCACCTCGTGTACCGCGGGGTGGCCCACGACGTCGGCGACCCCCTGGACCCGTCCACACGGCACCTCGGCGGCGGCGAGCCTGCGGTCTGCCTCTTCCGCCGACCACGAAGCCAGCTGCGCACGCACCGCGTCGTCCACGGCGCGGCGATCCGCCACCCGGCCCGGGTTGGTGCGCCACCGGGGCTCGTCCGGAAGGCCCAGCGCCGCGCGGAGTCGCTGCCAGATGCCGTCGTTGCCACAAGCGATCGCGAGGTGCCCCTCCGCGCACGGGTACACGTCGTAGGGGACGAGCCCCCGGTGGGCGTTCCCGCGCTGCTCCTCGGCTTCTCCGGTCACCGTGTAGCGGCTGTAGTGGTACACGAGGCAGGCCGCCTGGGCGTGCATCATGTTCACGACCACGGCCTGACCGGCGCCGCAGGTCGCTCGGTGCAGGAGGCCCTGCAGGACCGCGTTCGTCACGAGCAGCCCGGCGGTCAGGTCGGCGATGGGGGTGCCTGCGCGGGCCGGCGCAGCGCCGGGCGCTCCCGTGAAGGACATCGCGCCGCCCATGGCCTGCAGGACGAGGTCGTACCCGGCGCGGGACGTCCACTCCGGAGGTCCGTCGGCCCCGAACGCGGACAACGAGACGTGCACCAGCCGCGGGTTGCGTGCGAGGCAGGTCGGCGCGTCGAGGCCCATCCGGGCGTCGATGCCGGGCCGCCAGTTGTGCAAGAGGACATCGGCGCCGTCGGCCAGCGCCCGGGCCACCCGCCGACCGGCGGAGGTTCGCAGGTCCAGCACGATCGAGCGCTTGTTTCGGTTGCACGAGACGAAGTAGGTCGACGTGCCGTTCACGTGCGGAGCGAACGCGCGGGTCTCGTCGCCCTCCGGCGGCTCGACCTTCACGACGTCGGCGCCCTGATCGGCCAGGTGTTGCGCGGCCCAGGGACCCGCCAGCACCCGGGTGAAGTCGACGACCCGAACCCCTCGCATCGCGCTCCCCCTGCAACACCCGGGGGCTAACCGGGGGGTCCGTCGTGATACCCCCGGGCGTGGGATCCAGCGCGTTGGGCCGCGGGACGCTGGGGGGGCGACGATGTCGGTGCGGGTGCGGAAGCTGGCGCGAGAGCTCGATCGGACCCCGGAGGACCTGCTGCAGCTCCTCCGCGAGAAGCTGGCGCTGTCCCGCTACGGCTCTCCCGAGGACCTGCTCCCCGACGAGGTCGCCGGGCAGCTGCGGAAGCTGGCGCGAACCACGGCGCCGCGCGCCATCGGCGCCGCGCCCTCCGCTGGGCCCTCCGCTGCGCCACGGCCCGGTGCGCCGCGAGCTGCGCCGGCCAGCCCGCCCCCGGACGAGGACCTGATGGCGGGCCTGGTGTCCGGCGTGGTCCCCACCGGGAAGCGCGCGCCTGCGCCCAGAGCTCCCCGCCCACCTGCAGCTGCGCCACCGTCACCTCCGCCGTCCCCGCTCGCGACCCTGGCATCGGAGCGCCAGGGCGAGGTCCGGAACGCGCTCGCCGAGGAGCGTCGCCGGCTGGAGGCCGTCCGTGCCGAGGTCGAGGAGGCGCGGGCCCTGCTCGCCTCCGAGCGCGAGGCCCTGGCCACCGCCCGGGCAGAGCTCGAGGCAGCACGCGCCCGGTTCGACGACGACGCGATGGTGCGCGACCGGGCCCTCGCAGCCCGCTCCCTGGCGGGTCTCCTCGACGAGCGGGGCCTCAAGGGAACCGACGAACACGGGCGCGCGCTCGCTGCGCTGGCCTCCGGGGGCCACCTCGCCGGCCTCGCTGGCCAGCTGGTCCCGGTGGATGTCGACCTCGTGCGACGCACCCTCCGCGAGCGCCTCACGCTGGCGTCGGGACCGCTCCCCGAGAGCGTGGGACCCGTGGTCTGGGTCACCCCCGAGCGCGCCGACCTCCGCGGGGGCCCAGAGCTCGACCGGATCCTCACGCGGTTGTCCGAAGCCTGGCTGCTCGACGGTCGCCGGCGCGTGTTGTGGCTCGGGGTGCCGTCCCGCTACCACGGCCTCCTCCGCGAACGCGTCGATCGACGGATCGAGCTGAACTTCCGTCCGGGCGGCGAACGCGACGAGGCCCAGGCCCGGGACGACGTCGGCGCGGCCGACCTGCTCATCGCCTGGAACGTGAAGCCCACGCCGGGGGCCCGCCAGGTGTGGGCCGGTGCGCGCGGGCGGGTGGTCGAGCTCGACGCCCGCACCCTCTCCGACGTGCTCGAGCGGCTCGTTCGGTCGCGATCGGTTGCCTGAGCTGCCGGTCGGTGTCAGGTTCAGGGTTCGGACGGGGGGGAGTCGACATGAAGGAGGACCGGGCGCGCGGACGGGAGCGACGGCCACGGGGCAAGCCCGTGCCGGATCCCGCGGTCAAGGCGCGCGCCGATCAGTTCGTGACCCAGGGCATGCCGTACCAGATGGCGATGGCGGTCGCCCACGGGCGCCTGGATCTGAGCGAGGCGCTCGAGCGCATGGCCCGGCGGGATCGGGTCCAGCAGCTCATGGACCGGCACTCCCTCTCCCGCGCGCTGGCCACGCAGGTGGTCCTCGGTCACGCCGATCTCGACGTGGTCCTCGCGCGTCGGCGCCTGGAGGAGCACCGCCGCTCCCACCGCGACGACAGCTGCCTCGTGGCAGGCGCAGAGCTCGTGGTGGTGCTGCACGACGCCCGTTCCCTCCGCGGCGTGGTGCGCGGAGTGGACGCGTACCAGTTCGTCTTCGACGCCGACGGGGCCGTGGAGACCCTCCACAAGCTGCAGGTGATGTACGCGTACCGCCCCGGGGACTGGAAGGGCGTCAAGAAGGTGATCAAGGGCGGTGAGAAGGTGGTGGCCGACGCCCCCGCCCTGCGCCCCCAGGATCGCTACTCGTTGTCGGATCGCCGCTTGTTCGGGTTCCAGGACGGGCAGCGCGAGATCACGCTCACCCTCCTCGACGGCACCGTCGTGAAGGGCGTCGTCACGTGGTTCGGCCGGTACGAGTTCGCGGTCCGCCTGAAGTCCGACGTGGAGGTCACCGTCTTCCGGCACGCGCTCCGCGCGGTGGACTGACCCGATCCGAGATGGGCGCTGGGGCGCAGCCCTGCGATACGCTCCTGGAGAGGGGCGTGGTCCGGCGTGTGGTTCTCCCTGTCCTCCGCGAACGCTGCGCCGCCACCGGATCTGTCCGGCGCGTGGCGCATCGAGTGGGTCGCTGCGAACCGGGTGCGGGTGCCGATCCTCGGCAGCACCACCGTGCTCACGCGGCAGGTGAGTCTCGCGCGGGTCGTGCCGACCCCGGACGGCGGGTGGGAGCAGTCCCACGTCGCCTGCGCCATCGGGGCCGAGTCCGACTCCTCCTTCACGTCCACGAGCTTCCCAGCGGGGTTCCTCGCTGCGATGCCCCCCAAGCGGTACCCGCTTCGGGTCACGGACGAGGGGGACCGCTGGCGGGTGTACGCCGACACCGGCCGCCTCACGATCGGCTTCCACCCCGAACCTTCTGTGGATGCGGGGGCCGCTGCAGCGTCGATCCCGTCGAACGCGGGCCATCCCTCCGTCTTCGACTGGGACGAGGACGGGCTGCCCGGCGCCACCATCACCGTCCGGGCCCCGCTGTTCGGCGCGGTGGACGTGTTCGTGGTGCAGTCGTCGCGCGGCGTGTTGGACGGCTCCCTCCGCGTGGTCGACGGCGTCGCGACCGCGGTCGAGGGCTCGTTCCGGCTGGAGGACTACGCCCAGGCCACGATCGGCGCCAGCAACCCGCTGTTCCACACGACCCCGCGGGCCACGTTCCTTCCGGAGCAGTCGCACCTGACCATGTCGCGGATCGGGGACGATGCGACCTGCCAGGACCTGGTCCCGTGACCGTCACCGAGCCGGGCGCGCTGGCGCGGGGGAGCGCCGTCGCCAACGAAGTGGCGCTCGCGGTCCTGTTCACCACGGCGCTCACGCTCGGCGCCATCAGCTGGGCCCTGATCGTCCCGGCCCTCGGCCCGGGGACCGCGCTGTTCGCCGGTCCGTGGGCGGGCATCGAGCGGGGCATCGCCTGGACCTGGCCGCTCCTGACGCTGGCCTGCGGCTTCACCGCAGCGTGGTCGCGGCGCCGGCTCCGGCGGTTCGTGGCGATGGTGGCGAGCCCGCGGAACGTGTTGCCTGGCCTGGCGGTCGGGCTCGCGGCGACCGCGCTCGTCCGGGTGATCACGTCGGTCGGCGTGCTGGGCGTGCTCGAGCCCGCGCACGTGCAGTTCGCGCCGCTCCCCTGGCTCGGGTTCGTAGCGATGACGTTCGCGGAGGTGTGGCTCGCGGGCGTGGTCGCCGCCAGCACGCTCCCCAGCGCGGCGCCCCGCCCCCGCACCCTCTCGCTCGGGTGGGCGGTGACGTGGCGGACCGCGGGCATGTTGCTCCCGATCGCGGTCGCGGGGCTCCTGTCGCTCACCGCCCTCACTGCAGTGGCCGCGCTGCCGGGGTTCGCGCTGATCGCCGCGCTCGAGCGGGTCCCCGACCTGCACTTCGACGGCACGCTCGCGGCGCGGGTCTACCGCCCGCTGTCGGTCGGGTTCGTCACGCTGATCAGCCTGTGGGTCGCCATCGTCGTGCCCCTCGCCGCCGTGCTGGTGCCCGGCCACGTGTTCTGGAGGATGGTGGCCTCGGTGACGGGCGCGTCAGCCCCCGAAGGGGAGCACCTGGGTCATGCAGAACACGCTGCCCCCGGACTTCAGGAACTCGGAGGTGTCGAGCTCCAGCACCTCGAACCCGAACGAGCGGGCGAGCCGCGCAGTCTTGGGGCACCCGACGGGGAGGAGCAGGTGGCGGCCGTCCGGGCAGCAGCCGTTGCACGCGAAGGCACGAGCCTCTGATTCGGGCACGGGCACGAGCTCTCGGAACGAAGCCCGGAGCGCGGTGAGCGCGGCGGGCGCGAAGGCGCCGGGAACGTGGAAGGCGACGTCGGGCGACAGCGGCATCAGGCAGGTGTCGAGGTGGTACCAGTCGGGATCGACGAGCGCGAGGGAGACCACCCGCGAACCCAGCAGGGCGCCGACCTCCCGGCCGGCGGCCTCGGAGGTCCGGAACCCGTGGCCCGCGAACAACGTGTCGCCGCGCCACAACAGGTCGCCGCAGCCCTCGATCGGGCCGTGGCTGGGCTCCACCGTCGGGACGCCGGACGCTGCATAGAACCGCGCAGACAGCGCCACCTCCGCCCGTCGCTCGGGGGCGGCCATGCGCGAGAGCACGGCGACGGGTTCGCCGTCGCGCAGGGCGGCGAGGGAGGGGTTCGCCACGAACACGAGGTCGGGGAGCCCCTCCACGGGCGGCAGGACGTGGACCGGCAGGCCGAGGGCCCGGTACGTGTCCCGCAGCTGCTCCCACTGCCGGACGGCCAGGGCCCGGTCCACGCGGCCCACGTGGGCAGCCATGTGCGGGTTGATGACGTAGGCCACGTCGAAGAACGCCGGATCGGCCATCAGGACGGAAGGGCGATGCGCCACGATACCCCCGGCGAGCCTGTATCCGACTGGGTCCCCGCCAGCAGCAACAGCGTTGCAGCTGGAACATCGGTGCGATACCGGAGGCGTTCACTCCTGGACCTGAACTGATGCTCCGCGACGGGCAGCTCCTGGCAGTCGCCGTGTCGTCCCTCGCGGTGGGTCCTGCCCTGGCCTGGATCTGGCCGGCCGGGCGGGCGTGGCGGGCGTTCCTCGACGGCCTGTCGCTCACCCTGGTCGGGGGCCTGTGCCTGTTGCACCTCGCGCCGCACGCGGTCGCCGAGGGTGGGCTGCCGGCGCTGGCCCTCGGCGCAGTCGGGTTCCTGGGTCCCGCCCTGTTGCACCGGTCCACCGGGCGCGGCGCGCGGTTCTGGGTCGTGGCCAGCGCGCTCACCATCCTCGTGCACTCCGTGATCGACGGCGCCACGCTCGCAGTGGCGGGCGAGCTCCGGTCCGTGGGTCTGGCGGTCGCGGCGCACCAGGTCCCCGTCGGGCTCGGCATCTGGACGCTGGCTGCCCACGGCCCTGGCCTCGGGCGCTGGTCCGGGCCCTGGCTCGGGTGGCTCTCGATCCTGGCCTTGATGGCCGCGACGCTCCTCGGCTACGCGGCTGGTGCCCCCATCGACGGGCTGCTGCCCGAAGCGGTCGAGAGCGGCCTCGAGGCGCTCGTCGCGGGCGCCCTCCTGCACGTGGTCTTCGACGCAGCGGGCGACCACTCGCACGCGGCTCCCGCTGGCCGGCGGCTGGTGCTGGTTCCCGGCGCCGACCACGCCTTCGTCCGGACCGTGCAGGCCCCGGTCGTCGAGGTCCACGGGCACGTCCAGTGCCACGAACGCCACCACGATCACGGTCACGACACCGTCGCCTCGCGCGCCTGGTCGTCCGTCGGCGCCGTGTTGGGGATGATCGCGATCGGGGCGGTCTCGGCGGGCGGTGACGAGTCGGTCGCGCACTTCTCCGTCACGGTGCGGACCTTCGTGTCGCTGGCGCTGGCCGGTACGCCCGCCCTGCTGCTCGGGTACCTCGCGGCCGGGGTCGCCGCGGC
>JBIKWC010000213.1:0-13116 GCA_044356535.1 Myxococcota bacterium | reverse complement strand
AGCGTGGACCCGACGAGGGCGAACTGCACCAGCCCGAACACGACGGGGCCGGGGTCCATCGCGCGGTGCACCTCGAGGTACACGGGCGTCACGACACCGACGACCGACGGGAACACGAACGCGTACAAGCCGATGCCGATCTCGAGGATGCCGTACACCGCCAGCGGATGGGGCACGCGGTCTGCGTAGCGCCCGGCCACGAACCCTCCGACCGCCAGCCCACCCATGAACGCAGCGAGGACGGTGGAGATGGCGAACGTGGAGGTCCCGAAGACGAGCTGCAGCTCGCGGACCCACAGCGACTGGTACGTGAGGGCGGTGGCGCCCGACACGAAGAACAACGGCAAGAGTCCGAACACCGTCCAGAACTGACGACGGTTCGCGCTCGGGTCCGTGATCATCTCTCCTCCGGCCGCGCCATGTAGCTCGGATGGGGTCGGCAGGCAGTCAACAAGCCCGCGGGGTATGCTCCACCCTCTCCACCCGCCTCCGCACGAGTCCCGCCATGAGCCTGTTCCCCCACCAGAAGCTCGACTGGAACCTGTCGCGCCTCGAGAAGCGCGTGGACGAGTCCCGAGACGACGTGCAGACCCGTGTGGACTTCGCGCTCGCGTGCCTGTCCCGCGCGCTGTTCCACGGGGGAGACGAGCCCTGGCTGAACCGGGCGTTGACCCAGGCCCGCCGCGTGTTGCAGCAGGACCCGGCGAACGGGGTGGCGCACGTGGTGGCGGGCCTCGCGCTCACCCGCCTGGACCGGCTCGAGGCCGCAGCGCAGCACCTCGCCGAGGCCGAGCGCGCCAACCCCGTTCCCGCCCTCGCCCACTACGCCCGGGGGCGTTGGCACGAGCAGGCACGCAAGGTGGGGGACGCCGACGGCGACCGACACCTCGCGGTGCGGGAGATCGAGGCTGCGTGCCGCGCAGAGCCGGACGCCTGGGAGCCCCACGCGCTCCTCGCCGAGCTGTTGTGGGAGCGCGCGCAGGAGGCCGGCGGGCCCGCGAAGGTGCCGCGGCTCGTCGAGCGCAGCCAGTTCCACGCGGTCCGGGCGCTGGAGTCCGAGGTCCCGTCCACCCAGCGCGCCGCGCTCCGCTACCACCTCGGCATCACCTGTCTGCACGGCCAGAAGTACGCCGAGGCGAACAAGCTCCTCACGGAGCTCGTCGAGGACGACACCTGGCGCGTGCGCGCCCAGTACTACCTGGGCCTCGTGAACTACCACACGGGCCGCTACAAGAACGCCATCCTGTACCTCCGCCAGCACCTGGACCACGCCCCCGAGACCGCCCGCGTCCACGCCCGCATCGCGATGGCGTACCTGCAGCTCGGCGAGGTCGTGAAGGCCCGCGAGAGCTGCAACCGCGCCATCGCCATCGACCAGGGCGACCTCTCCGCGCGATGGACCCTCGGGTGCGCGCTGGTCGAGGAGGGCCGCGAAGAAGAGGCCATGAAAGCCTTCAAGGCCATCCTCGAGGACGCCCCGGACCACGCGCCGGCGTTCACCGAGCTCGTGCGCCTGCGCGGGCGGCGGGGCGACCACCACTGGCTGCAGTCGGCGCTCCGGGCCGAGGTGAAGGGCTTCGACCAGCTCCCCCTCGACGACGGCGGCGGCGCGCGACACCCCCGCCAGGCCACGCGGGAGCGCATCTCCACCCTGATCGAGGCGCTCGGCTCCGACGACGAAGGCGCCCGCCATGTCCTCGAAGCCATCGACCTCACGACCGACGAGAGCCTGCGGTTCCTGTTGTGGGAGTCGGCCCTCGACCTCCTGTCGGCCAGGCGCGCGCGCGAGCTCGTCCGCAAGCTCGAGCAGCCGGGCAAGAACTACTCCGCCTCCCTCGGGCGAGAGGTGCTGGTGCTCGCGCGGGCCCTCCCGGAGGAGCTGCTGGTCAAGGCGCTCGAGCTCGGCGACGAAGACCTCCGCCGCGCGGCGGTGGAGCGCCACGGGCACACGCGCGACGTGACCGACCACCGCAAGTCGATCGACCTCGAGCGCCGCGAGGCCCGCGCCTGGCAGGCCCTGTTGTTGCTCTCGGTCGCCTCCCACGGGAACCGGGCGTCGAGGGCCCTCCTGGTGCGCTGGGCCGACGAGGCCGACGAAGACCTCGCCGACGCTGCGCGCGCCGCCCTCGTGATGCTCGGGGATCCGGACGCGCTCGAGGTGTTGCGCAAACGCGCCCGGGCGCGCGGATCGGCGCACCTGGTCGACGCGATGACCTCGCAGCTCCAGCCGCAGAGCGCGCGGATGGCCGTGCGTCCCCTGGCCGAGGGCGAGAACCGCACCTGCACGACCTGCGGGCGCCGCTCGGCCGAGGCCGCCCACATGATGGTCGGAGCGAACGCGGCCATCTGCAACGTCTGCCTGACCGAGATCGCGCTCCACCGTCGCGAGATCGAGACCGACGACCCGGACAAGATCTGCGCGCTGTCCGGACGCGGCACGTTCGAGACGGTCGCGATGTATGTCTTCAAGGACGTCGCGGTGTGTCGAGAGGTGGTGGACCAGGGCCTCGGGCTGCTCGAGCGCGAGCGCGTGGATCGGTGGCTCGCCGCCCTCTGACAGGGCCCTCTCGGGCGCAGCGCAGGTGACACGCGTTTGACACGGAGACGGCGCCGGGGTGCGATAGAACGTGTGCCTCGGGGGTCTGATGATCGCGCTCGTGTTGTCCCTCCCCGCCCAGGCGTTCGCGCCGAGCGACAGCCACCACATCGGGATCGAACCGCAGCGCGTCGAGTGGCGCCACCCCGGGGAGCAGGCGCGGCTCACCCGCAACAGCCGCAGCTGGGCCGAATTCACGGCTGCCGAGGGAGCGGGCTGGGTCGTCCGCTGGGACGAGACGACGCACACCCCGCGTGAGCTCTACGGTCCTGGCATTCCCATGCCGACCTCCAGCGAGGCCGAGCTCGTCGCGGCCCTCACCGCCGAGCTCGTCGCCAGGAGCGAGCTCCTCGGCTTCGATGCCGCCGCGCTCGCGTTGAAGTCGGCGTCGCACCACGAGCCTTCCGACACCTGGTACGTCGACTTCACCATCGAACGCGAGCCCGGCGTCCCGACCTTCCGCGGTGGGCTGTCGGCCCGCGTGAAACACGGCAACCTCATCCTCGTGCGGGCAGCCACCGCACCGGGCTCCCCCATCACCGGAACCTGGGGCCTCGACCCCGCCAAGGCGTCGGCGCTGGCGCAAGCCCACGGCCCGGCCCCCGAGGCCGTGCACACCGAACCCTCCGCCCAGCGCGTGCTCCTCGAGCAGTGGACGCCGGACGGGCTCGTGCTCCGCCGCACGATCCAGACCCGCAGCCGCACGACGAACCCGCCCGGGATCTGGGTCTCCTTCGTGGACGCCGAGTCGGGCGAGCTCCTGAACGTGCACAACGAGGTCCGGTTCGTGACCGGTACCGTCACGGGCCGACACCACGAGGGGTCGCCGCTCGGGCCGTTCGAGTCGAGCCCGATGCCCCTCGTGCGAGTCCAGGGCTCTTCGAGCCTGTACACCGACGAGATCGGGGAGTTCTCCATGAACTCCGGGCCCTTCACCTCCACGCTGCAGGGGGACTACCTCCGGGTCGAGAACGACGGCGGCGAAGACGGCGTCCTGCAGTCCTCCTCCGCGAACATGGAGTGGGGCACCGGCGACGCCACCCAGGCGGAGATCGACACCTACGTGTTCGCGCACCAGGCCCGCGACTGGGCCCTGGCCGTCGATCCGACGAGCGGGATGGCCCGCAACCGCGCCCAGGCCTACGTCAACCAGAACGACGTCTGCAACGCGTACTACGACGGCTACAGCATCAACTTCTTCCGGTCCGGCCAGGGGTGCACCAACACCGGCGAGAACCGCGACGTCGTCCACCACGAGTGGGGCCACGGATTCCACGCGTGGCAGCTCCGCTCCGGCAGCTTCGACGGCAGCCTGTCCGAGGGCGCCGCCGACACCGTCGCCTTCTTCCAGAGCGGCAGCAACTACATCGGGCCCGGGTTCTTCACCAACGGCGGCGCGATCCGCGACGTCGCGCCGAACCGGCGCTACCCCGAGAACTACTCCAACAACCAGTACGCAGTCCACGACAACGGCCTGATCTTCGGCGGCTCGATCTGGGACATGTGGGACCTGCTGATCGACACGGACGGCGTGGGGCGCGGCACCGACATCGCAGAGAACATCTTCGCCGGGCTGCTGCGCGGCGGCCCCACGATCCCGGAATCGTTCGCCGAGGCCCTCGTCGCCGACGACGACGACGGCAACCTCGGCAACGGCACCCCCCACGCATGCCAGATCGTCGCGGGGTTCGCGCAGCACGGGCTCGCGCAGGGTGCGGAGTCTTCGGGCGAGCTGACCGTCGTCGCCACCCACGAGCCTGTCGGGTTCACGCTCCCCGACCTCGAGACCGGGGTCCGCTTCGACCTCCCGGCGGGCAACGATTGCTTCTCGGGGCTCGCGCAGGACGCGGTCGTCCGGTTCCGCGTGAACGGCGGTGACTGGGACAACGTGAACGGTCGCACCAACGAGGGGACCATCCGCGGCGATCTCCCTGCGTTCGAAGAGGGCGACTTCGTCGAGTACTGGATGGAGGGCACGGACACGGACGGGCACCACTTCCAGAGCCCGGGCTCGGGACGCGTGGCGCCATTCACCATGTACGTCGGCGAGGTGCTGGAGGTCTCCTGCGAGAACTTCGGCAACGACTCCGCCGATTTCCACGGCAAGATCATGTCCGGGAACGACTTCAACCCGTGGGAGTTCGCCGCGCCCCAGGGCCTCGGCGGGGACCCCCCGTCAGCATACTCGGGGACGAAGGTCTGGGGGACCGAGCTCGACAACGACGGCCTGTACCCCGCGGGTGCCACGGTCCGCCTCCGAAGCCCCGACCTGTCCACTGGCCACTACGAGGGCGTGTTCCTCCAGTACCAGCGGTGGCTCGGCGTCGAGGACAAGCAATACGACCGCGCAACGATCGAGGTCAACGGCGAGGAGGTCTGGCAGAACGGCGGCGAACCCGAGGGGACGGGCTCGACCCGCGACGACCAGTGGGTGAGCCACGTGGTGGACCTCGACGGCGTCGGGGACCGCGGAACCGCCCGGATCGACTTCCTGCTGAGCGCCGACGACGGGGTGGAGTTCGGCGGATGGACGATCGACGACCTCTGCCTGCTCGCCCCGGCCACGCCGGACAACCGCCTCGGCGTCGGCGACCTCGCCCTCGTCGACGTGGGCGGCGTCGTGGGACTCACCTGGACCCAGCCGAAACACGGCCCCGTCGAGCGGGTGGTGGTGGTCAAGCGCACCGATCGGATGCCGGAGTCCTGGGAGGACGGCACCATCCTCGCCGACTTCGATGCGCCGGAGCCCGGCAGCGAAGGCCGCGCCTCCGACGCGTTCCTCTCGTCCGAAAACTTCTACGCCGTGTACGCCACCGACGGGACCGACTGGTCGTCGTTCACGATCGAGGGCCTGAACGCCGTGTCCCACGTGCGTAGCGCGTCGTTGCCGGGCGCTGAAGGTCTCGGCCGCGGCGAAGCCGGCAGCGGGGCCAGCGGCCCCCTCGGGTGTGGATGCGCGAGCGCTCCTGCGGGCAGCCTCGCCCTGCTGACGCCGTTCGCGGCCCTCCTGCTCACCCGCCGCCGCCGCCTCCGGTGACCCCCGCCTGGCTCGTCGGGGTCGCGCTCGCGGGCCCCGCGCTGCCCACCTACGAGCAGGTGCTCGCACGCGACGCGTGGCGCAGCATCAACACCACGCTCGAGTCCGGGTGCGCCTGGAACCCGTCCCTTCAGGGCGTAGCCTGCGTCGACGGCGCAGCCGACGCGGTCGTCGACCAGGTCGACGCCTTCACGGCCGCCCTGTTCGCGGACGGTCCCCTGGAGTACCTCGCGGGGCTCGCGGAGAAGTACCGCGGAGACGACGCCGCGGCCGAGGTCCGGTACCGACGGGCCCTGGCCCTCGACCCCACCCTCGTCGAGGCGTGGTACGACCTGGGCGAGATCCTGCTCGCCGCAGGGCGCACCGACGAAGCGCGCGCCGCGTTCACCGAGGTCGCAGCCCGAAACACCGCCCTCGAGACGGGCTGGCTCGGGCCGTGGCGGTTGGCGGAGGTCGCGGCGCAGGCCCACGACGCCACTGCGTTCGAGTCGCACCTCCACGAGGCGCTGCGCCGCGGGTTCACGTTCCGCAACGTTGCGGGCCTGCCGAACTGGAAGGCGTTCTACGCAGACCCCGCCATCGGGCCCACGCTGCGGGCGCTACTGGCCGTCTACGCTGACCCCGGCATCGAAGCCTCGCTCCGCTGAGCCCGGAACGCGAACGGGGGACCCGCGATGCGAGCCCCCCGTCGAGGTGCAAGGTGGGCCCGGAGGCCCGCCGGACTCAGAAGTCCATGCCGCCCATGCCGCCCATGCCGCCGCCACCACCACCGCCGCCGCCGCCCGCCTTCTCCTTCTTGGGGATCTCGGCGACCATCGCTTCGGTGGTCAGGAGGAGCGCCGCCACGGAGGCCGCGTTCTGCAGCGCGAACCGGGTGACCTTGGTCGGGTCGATGACGCCCATGGCCACGAGGTCGCCGTACTCACCGGTGCGGGCGTTGTACCCGTAGTTCCCGGTGCCGTTCTTGACCTTCTCGACGACCACGGCGGGCTCCATGCCCCCGTTGGCGACGATCATGCGCAGCGGCTCTTCGCAGGCGCGGCGGATGATGTCCACACCGAACTGCTCTTCCTTGCCCGCGTCGACCTTGTCGAGCTTGAGCGAGGCGCGCAGGAGGGCGACGCCGCCGCCGGGGAGGATGCCTTCCTGGACGGCAGCCTGGGTGGCGTGCAGCGCGTCTTCGACGCGAGCCTTCTTCTCCTTCATCTCGACTTCGGTGGCCGCGCCGACCTTGATGATCGCGACGCCGCCGGCCAGCTTGGCGAGGCGCTCCTGGAGCTTCTCGCGGTCGTAGTCGGAGGTGGTGTCCTCGATCTGCTTCTTGATCTGGCCGATGCGGGCCTGGATGTCGGCGTTGTCGCCGGCGCCGTCGATGATGAGGGTCTTCTCCTTGCCGATGACGACCTTCTTGGCCTGGCCGAGGTCGGCGACCGTGACGGTGTCGAGCTTGATGCCGAGCTCTTCGGCGATGAGCTTGCCACCCGTGAGCTTGGCGATGTCTTCGAGCATCGCCTTGCGGCGGTCACCGAAGCCCGGGGCCTTCACGGCGCAGCAGTTCAGGGTCTGGCGGAGCTTGTTGACGACGAGCGCGGCCAGGGCCTCGCCCTCGACCTCCTCGGCGATGATGACGATCGGGCGGCCGGCCTCGACGGTCACGATCTTCTCGAGGAGCTTGAGGAGGTCCCGCGCGTTCGAGATCTTCTTTTCGTGGAGGAGGATGTAGGGGTTCTCGAGCACGACCTCCATCCGGTCGTGGTCGGTCACGAAGTAGGGCGACAGGTAGCCCCGGTCGAACTGCATGCCGTCGACCGTCTCCATCGTCGTCTCGAGGCCCTTGTTCTCCTCGATCGTGATGATGCCTTCCTTGCCGACCTTGTCCATCGCCTCGGCGATCTTGGTGCCGACCTCTTCGTCGCCGTTGGCGGAGATGGTTCCGACCTGCGCGATCTCGGAGTTGTTGGCGATGCCGCGGGACATGGACTGCAGCTCGGCGACCACGATGTCGACGGCCTTGTCGATGCCGCGCTTGAGGTCCATCGGGGAGTGGCCGGCCGCGACGAGCTTCGAGCCCGTGCGGTAGATCACCTGGGCGAGGACGGTCGCCGTGGTGGTGCCGTCACCAGCCACGTCGGAGGTCTTGGAGGCGACCTCCTTGACCATCTGGGCGCCCATGTTCTCGAACTTGTCTTCGAGGGTGATCTCCTTGGCGACGGTGACGCCGTCCTTGGTGACCACGGGGGAGCCCCAGGACTTCTCGATCACCACGTTCCGGCCCTTCGGACCGAGGGTGACCTTCACGGCGTTGGCGAGGGTGTCGACGCCGGCCAGGAGCTTGTTCTTGGCGGCAGTGTCGAAGATGATTTCCTTGGCGGACATCGAGATCTCCAGAAATGTTCAGTGAGAAGCGGGGTTCAGGACGAAAGACGGCTCACTCGACGACGCCGAGGATCTCGTCTTCGCGCAGGATGAGGCGATCTTCGCCATCGACCTTCACGTCGGTGCCGGAGTGGCGGCCGAACAGGACCTTGTCGCCCTCCTTCACGGAGAGGGCGCGAAGCGACCCGTCGTCCCCGAGCTTGCCCTGGCCCACCGCCAGGATCACGCCCATCAGGGGCTTCTCCTTCGCGGACTCGGGCAAGAACAAGCCCTTCGCGGTCTTCTGCTCTTCCTCACTCCGCTTCACGACGACCCGGTCGTACAGGGGACGGAGCTGCATGGGTTCCTCCAGTTGCGACGCGCGGACCCGCGCTGGTACGGTGTTCCTAGGGGGACGGCGCCACTGCTGGCTTTCGTCCTCCAACGGCGCGTCAGGTAGACACCGCCGCGGCGGCGTCAAGGGGGATCGAGCCTCCCCTCCAGTCGTGTCCGTCCGGAGCCGAAGGGAACAAGCAGCAGCGGGAGTGCGTTGGACAAATTCGAGGAGGAGGGCCAGGGATGACAACCGCCGTCGATGTCTCCACCAACCTGTTCGACTGGTTCCACCAGCGGGTTCGCGCAGCGCACCACGCGGCCGGCACCGAGCTCACCACCGACACCGAGCTGTACCTCGCGAACCTCCTCGCGCACCGCGCCCGCAACGACGGTCCCGACGGCGGGCCCACCACCCTGGTGGAGCTCCATGCCAAGGCCGCGCAGGGCACCCCGTCCGAGCAGGTGCGCCACTGGCGAGAGCTCGGGGACCGCTCGCTCTACACCGTCGGCTACTTCGAGGAGAGCCTGTCCCGGCGCCTCGTCGGGCCGAGCTACTACGTCGACATGGGTGCCGCCGCCTACGCGCGGGTGGACGACGTGTTCCGGCGCTGCTTCGCCAACGCGTTCGACGGCCTCTTCCTAGAGCTCGCGCAGAAGTTCGAGGCGTGTACCCGGGTCGTGAAGGAGGTCCGCCGCTCGGTCGACGACCAGCCCGACTTCCTGGACCGGTGGTACCAGGAGTGGCTCGAGACCGGCAGCGACGAGCTCGCCGAGAAGCTCCGGAGCCACGGCCTCGTCCTGCCGACTCGGGCGAACGACGCCTGACGCCAGGGTGATCTCGTCCCATCGGACCGCTGACGGGCAGCGTCTCCGGGCCGGGCGCTTGACGGTGGGGACCGGGCCGACATACGTGGCGCGTTCCAGAGCTCGGAGTGTGGACCATGGCGCGGATCACCGTCGAAGACTGCCTCGAGATCGTCCCCAACCGGTTCTCGCTCGTGTTGGTGGCCGCTGAGCGCAGCAAGCAGCTGCTCAAGGGCGCGCAGCCCCTCATCGACAACACCGAGAAGAACAAGGAGATCGTCACGGCGCTGCGCGAGATCGCCGCCGAGAAGTTCACGATCGACGACTCCGCCGTGGCCGGCGACGACCGTTGGCTCCCCAGCCATCGCCAGAAGGAAGGCGCGGCCGCAATCGACGACGAGCTCCCGCCCGAAGCCTGAGCACGGAGGCCGGCGGAACGTGCCAGGCCCTGACCGGAACACCAGAGGTTCACCATGACGAACGATGATTTGAAGTTCGACGTCCGGTCGCTCCGCCACCGCGTGCGGCGCACCGAGATCTCCCCCGACGAGATCAAGAAGCACCTCGACTCCCTCCCCGACGAGGCCGCCGAGGCCGAGCTGACGAAGACCGAGTTCGTCGCCCGCTGGGACGGGAAGTCCGCGTCGTGAGCGGGGGCGGTTCTGGTCCGCGGGTGGTGCGTGCGCCCACCGGATCCGAGCTGACCTGTCGCGGGTGGGTGCAGGAAGCTGCGCTCCGCATGCTCATGAACAACCTCGATCCGGACGTGGCCGAACGGCCCGCGGACCTCGTGGTGTACGGCGGCACCGGGAAGGCCGCGCGCAACTGGGAGGCGTTCGACAACATCGTCGCGTCCCTGCGCACCCTCGGCGACGACGAGACGCTGCTCGTGCAGTCGGGAAAGCCCGTGGCCGTGTTCCGCAGCCACTCGGACGCCCCGCGCGTGTTGATCGCCAACTCGAACCTCGTGGGGAAGTGGGCCACCTGGGAGCACTTCCGCGACCTCGAGCGCGCGGGCCTCATGATGTACGGCCAGATGACCGCCGGGTCCTGGATCTACATCGGCACCCAGGGGATCCTGCAGGGAACGTACGAGACCTTCGTCGCCGCCGGCCACACCCACTTCGGCACCGGTGACCTCGCCGGCCGCGTGATCCTCACGGGCGGGTTGGGTGGCATGGGCGGTGCCCAGCCGCTGGCAGCCACCATGGCCGGCGCCGTCATGTTGGCGATCGACGTCGATCCCCACCGCATCCAGCGCCGCATGGAGACCCGCTACCTCGACGAGGTCGCGGCCGACCTCGACGACGCGCTGGCCAGGGTCGCGAAGTACCAGGAAGCGCGCGAGGCTCGGTCCATCGGCCTCCTCGGGAACTGCGCCGAGGTGCTGCCGGAGCTCCTCCGCCGGGGCTTCCGCCCGGACCTCGTCACCGACCAGACCTCGGCCCACGATCCGCTCGTGGGCTACGTCCCCGCTGGGCTCGACCTCGCGGCCGCCGCGGCGCTCCGTACCGCCGATCCCGTCGACTACGTGCGGCGCTCCAAGGCTTCCATGGCGGTGCACGTCCGCGCCATGGTGGAGTTCGCCGCGCGCGGCGCCCACGTGTTCGACTACGGGAACAACCTCCGCGCCATGGCCGAAGACGGCGGCGTGCCCCACGAGGTCGCGTTCTCGTACCCGGGCTTCGTCCCTGCATACATCCGACCCCTCTTCTGCGAAGGCAAGGGGCCTTTCCGGTGGGCCGCGCTCTCCGGCGACCCGGAAGACATCGCCGTCACGGATCGCGCGCTGGCTGCCGCCTTCCCGCACGACGAACCCCTGCTTCGCTGGCTGCGGATGGCGGGTGAGCGCATCCAGTTCCAGGGGCTCCCGGCGCGGATCTGTTGGCTCGGGTACGGCGACCGCCAGAAAGCGGGCCGCATCTTCAACGATCTCGTGCGGACTGGCCAGGTGAAGGCGCCGATCGTGATCGGGCGCGACCACCTCGACTGCGGCTCCGTCGCCTCCCCGAACCGGGAGACCGAGGCGATGAAGGACGGAAGCGACGCCGTCGCTGATTGGCCCATCCTCAACGCCCTCATCAACGCCGTGAACGGCGCCTCGTGGGTGAGCTTCCACCACGGCGGAGGCGTGGGCATGGGCTACTCCCTGCACTCCGGAATGGTCATCGTGGCCGACGGCACCGAGGCCGCCCAGGGCCGCCTCGACCGCGTGCTCGCGAGTGACCCCGGCATGGGGGTCGTGCGCCACGCCGACGCCGGGTACGACCGCGCCATCGAGGTCGCCCGCGAGCGCGGCGTGGCCATCCCGGGTCTCACCCGCTGATCTCGCCTTCGCCCCGGAATCCCGTCAGGGGCTCCCGGGTTCTGTCGCGGGGGCTGCACCGTCCGCCACCAGTCGACGGCAGGTGTCACCGTCGGTCACGTGCCCGAAGGGCGTCGCCCCGCGGCCCGTCCACGCCGCATACACTGGGGGAGAGATGCGCTCGCTTCGACTGGTCCGCTCCGACGACTCCGTTCCCGACGACGACGCCATCAAGGCCCTCGCCGGGCGGGACCGCCGCGCCGCTGCGGACGCCCTGGTGCGCAAGTACCGCGAGCCTCTGTTCCACCACGCGGCGTGGATCCTCAAGGACTGGGAAGAGGCCATCGACGTGGCGCAGGAGGTCTTCATCAAGGCCATGCGCGAGCCGAGGTTCTTCGAGCCCGACTTCAAGATGAAGGCGTGGCTGTACCGGGTCACCAGCAACCTCTGCTTCAACCTGGTCCGCGACCGCCGTCGGCGCAACGTCATCCTCGAAACGCAGGTGCAGCCGCACCTCGCAGGTGAGGTGGACCAGCCCGACAGCGTGCTCCAGGGCGAGCGGCAGGAGCGGATCCTCGGCGCCATGGAGCAGCTCACGGAGCCGCACCGCGAGATCCTGATGCTTCGTTACTACAGCGACCAGTCGTACGCGGAGATCTCCGACTCGCTCGGGATCAAGCTCGGCACCGTCATGAGCCGGCTGTCCCGCGCGAAGGATGCGTTGCTGGAATGCCTCCGGTCCGCTGGGGTTGACGTCAACGAGAGCGGAGGGAACTGATGCGGTGCGACGAGGTCCGCGAGCGCCTGGTGGCCTGGGACGACGGGGAGCTCTCCCCGGGCGAGGCCACGCAGGTCGGAGAGCACGTCCGGGGCTGTCGCGCCTGCGCCGCCCGCGGCGAGGCCCTGCGGTCCGTGACGCCGGTGGCGCCGCAGTGGGCCGTGCCCGATCACGTCCTGCGCGCACTGCACGAGCGCGTGACCGGAGACGTCGTCCATGCGGCGGCCACCCTGCCGGAGGTACCCGAACCGATCGTCGTCCGGCTCCACCGGTTCCTGCGGCGGGAAGCGCAGGTGCCGATGGCGGCGGTGGTGGGCTACGCCGCGTTGTTGCTGCTGGCGGTCTCGCTGGCCGTCAGTGGCTGGTGGACGGCAGCGCCGAGCCGGACCGTGGCCGACCAGCCCTCCACGCTGCCCTCCGAGCAGTACGAGCCCGCGTCGTTCCAGCCCGCGCCGCCGGCGGTCGAAGACACGGACGGCTTCCGCTGACCGCTCCTGCCGCGAACGAGAAATCGACGTTCCGATTGTCCTCCGGAGGAGTCCATTGCTCGCGGCTGGTCACGGACGAGCACCTGGACTATCCTCCCGCACCGGGAGCCACTGCGATTCCGTGAGCAGAGCCAGCAGAGACAGCGCCGCGATCCGTGCCCTCCGGACCCGGATCGAATCCAAGGCGACCGGCAGGCTGGTGCTGGCCGGTGAGCTTGCCGTGCACCTGCTGCACGGTGACATCCTCGCCGCGACCGCCGCCGACGACGACCAGCAGGTCGTGCGCATGCTGCACCTCCGGGGCCTCCTCGACGACCAGCGCGCCGAGGATCTGGAGTCCATCGCCGAGAGCCACGGCGATGTCTTCGGCGAGATCCTGTCGATGGGCCTCGGCATCACGGTCGATCCCATCCTGCG
>JBIKWC010000212.1:0-13172 GCA_044356535.1 Myxococcota bacterium | reverse complement strand
GGGGAATCACGAGGTTCATCCCCACGTAGATGTGGTTGATGTTCTTCAGGTTGTTGGCCCGCGACAGCGCAGTGACCGAGGTGTGGTACTTCGCCGCGATCACGGACAGGGTCTCGCCGCGACGCACGGTGTGCCGCTGCACGACGGCGACGCGCTCCTCCTTGGGCACGGCGGCCAGCGCGGTCACGAACGTGTCGCGGACCCCGACGGGGATGCGCAGGTCGTAGCCTTCGGGCGGGGTCGCTAGCCGACGGAGCGCGGGGTTCAGGTCCTTCAGGTGCTCGACCGTGGTGCCCGCGCACCGGGCGAGGACGTCGAACTCCACGCTGCCTTCGACGTGGCTCGTCTCGTACGTGAGCTCGGACTGGTACTCGATGCCGGTGAAGCCGTAGCGCTCCGGGTGATGCCCGATGATGGCGGCCGCCATGATCTTGGGGACGTAGTTCTCGGTCTCGGGGTGCAGGTAGGTGCCGCTGGCCAGGGTCCAGAAGTCCTTCGAGCCCGCCTTGTCGGTCGCGCGGCGCACGCGCCCCGGGCCGCCGTTGTACGAGGCCCAGGCGAGGCGCCAGTCCCCGAACATGGTGTGGAGCTCGCTCAGGAAGGTCGTCGCGGCCTCGAGGGCCTCGGCGGGGTCCCGGCGCTCGTCCACCCAGAAGTCGATGCGCAGGTCGTAGAGCTTGCCCGTCGACGGGATGAACTGCCAGAGCCCCGCGGCGTCGGCCGAGCTGTAGGCGTGCGTGTTGTAGCCGCTCTCGATCATCGAGAGGTACACGAGGTCCTGCGGGAGGCCCTTCTCGGCGAGCTTGGCGCGCATCATGGGCTGGACGCGCGTCGACCGGGAGAGCCACCGCTCGTAGTGCTGGCGGCCGTCTCCGGTGAAGTAGCGGACCCACTTGGCCACCATCGCGTTCGTCTCGATGGGGATGTCGAACTCGCTCGGGTCGACGAGGTCGAGGTACAGCGGGTCGACGGCCAGGGCGGCGCCCGGATCGGCGTACAGCGAGAGCGGCGGGGTGCTGCCGGTGAGGTCGTCCACGAGCATGCGCTCGGAGGTCTGCACGTCGGAGTGCTCCTTCACGGCCTCGATCTGCTCGCGGGTGGGGATCTCTCCTTCCATGCGATCGACCCACTCGAGCACGCCGTCCTGGGGCTGTTCCTCGGCCGGCGCGTCGGGGGCCGGGCCTTCACCCTCCACCGGGGCGGCCTCGACGGGCGCTTCGGCGGGCGCAGGCGCGACGGGCGGCTCGACCTCCTTCGGCTTCTTCTTGAACGGCGGGAACAGGGCGCCCCGCTTCTCCGGGGCCGGCTGGGCCCCCTCCACGCCAGCATCGGCGCCGAATGCGGGAGCAGCGAGCGCGAGGAGCACGATCGAAGACGCGGTCCGCCAGACGGAACGGAGGGACTTCATGGAGAATTCCAGGGTGGGGAGGGGAAGGGGGGGCCCGAGATGGGGTTCGGGCGGGGCAGCGGTGCCGGGTCGAGCGACCCAGCGGAGGGGGACAGAGGAGAAGTATGCCACGGAGAGCCCCGATCGACAACCTCGACAGCGCAGTTCCGTGGCCGCCGACCCGACCCGCCGAGACAGGATAGGGAGCGGGCGTGCCGACACCGAGGGACACTGTCCGGGCGCGCATCCGCGGACTGTATGGGATCGTGGACGCGAGCCTCACGGACGACGTGGTGCGGACCGGCACAGCGTTCGTCGCAGCCGGGCTCCGCGTGCTCCAGCTCCGCTGCAAGGGGTGGCCCGACGACGAGGTGCTTCGAGTGGCCCGCGCGTTGGTGCCGACGTGCCGCACAGCCGGCTGCACCTTCCTGGTGAACGACGACCCCGCGCTGGCGGTCGCTGCGGATGCCGACGGGGTCCACGTGGGTCAGACCGACGGGTCCGCCGGAGAGGTGCGCCGCGTGCTCGGAGCCGGGCGCATCCTCGGGCGCTCCACGGGCGCCGACGCCGACCCTGCGCTCGCTGGGGGCGACGCCGACTATGTCGCCTTCGGGCCCGTGTTCGACACCCCCCGGTTGTCCCGGCCGAAGGCGGTCGTGGGCCTGGACGGGCTGGTGCGCGCCCGGGCTGCGGTCGGCGGCAGGCCCCTCGTCGCGATCGGCGGGATCACCACTGGCAACCTGGGCTCGGTGCGGGCCACCGGCGTCGACGCCTGGGCGGTCATCGGCGCGCTTCACACGAGCGACCCGGCCCGGGCCGTCCGGGACCTGTCGTGACGCCGGAGGACGTCTGGTACGCCCTGCGCGAGCGTCCCGGGCTCGTTTGGCTCGACGATCCCGACGGCCGCTCGATCCTCGCGTGGGAGCCCGCCGAGGTCGTCGACCGCGCTGCGGATTGGCCAGCGGCCTTGCGGGCGCTCTCCCGTCGCGGACCGGTGCTCGGCTACGCCGGCTACGAATCGGGGGACGCGACCGATCGGGTGCCCGCAGGTCGCCCCACGCCGGAGCCGGCGGTGTGGTTCGGGCGCTACCGCGGGGTCCTCGTCCACCAGGGCGGTGCCTGGACTCCGCGGGGAGAGCCCGGGTTCGTCACCGAGGCCGCCGCGTTGCTGGCCTCCGTCACGCCGGCCCCTCCCCTGCCCGACCGCCCGGCCCAGCGCCCCTCGAGCGACCACACCGTCGACCGCAGCGCCTGGCTGCGCGGCGTGGAGCAGATCCGGGCCTGGCTCCACGCGGGCGACTGCTACCAGGTCAACCTGACGCGGCCGGTGTTCCTGCCGGTGGCGCCCGACCCCATCGACACCTGGCGCCGCCTCCGCCGCCACCCCGCACCGTACGGGGCGTTCCTGGCTCCGGTCCCGGGGATCGCGGTGTTGTCGAACTCTCCAGAGCTGCTGCTCCGCGTCGACGGCCGGGCGCTGCGGTCCGACCCGATCAAGGGGACCCGGCCGCGGCACCCCGACGCCCTCGCAGACGCCAGCGCTGCGGAAGAGCTGCGCACGAGCGAGAAGGAGCAGGCCGAGCTCATGATGATCGTCGACCTCGTCAGGAACGACCTCACCCGCGTCGCACGACCGGGGACGGTACGCGCCCAGGTCCGGGAGCTCCACTCTCACCCCACGGTCCACCACGCGCACTGGCCGGTCACCGCCGAGCTCGGCGCCGAGCGCGACGCAGTGGACGCGCTCGTCGCCCTGTTCCCGCCCGGTTCGGTCACGGGTGCCCCGAAGATCCGCGCGACCGAGCGGATCCGCGAGCTCGAGGAGCATCCGCGCGGGGTGTACTGCGGCGCGATCGGTCACGTGCTGGCGCCCGACGACGCGACCTTCTCCGTGGCCATCCGAGTGGCGGTGTGTGCGCACGGAGCCGCCCGCTGGCACGTGGGCGGCGGCATCGTCCTCGGGAGCGACCCGGCCGCGGAGTGGGAGGAGACGGTGGTCAAGGAACGGGCGATGCGCGCCGCGTTCCTCTGAGTCACTCGAGGGGCTCCTCCTCCTCCGGCAGCGGCTCCTCGTCGGGCGGCGGCTCCTCCGGCTCCTCCACGACGGGCTCCTCGTCTGGCTCGACCGGGGCGGGGTCGACCTCCTTGGTCGGGACGACCGGCGGCGTCTTGCCCAGGCGCTCGGCCCGCCGCTCCTCCCGTCGGGCCTTGAGCTTCTCGCGGAGCTCCGCGCGGCGCTGCTGCCGCTCGGCGTCGGTCTCGTTCGGGTCGCCCATCCCTGCGTCGACGCCCTCCCCGTCTTCCGCCAGGTCGTCTGCCGCCGCGCGGCGGGTCGCCCGCCCCGAGATGCCCGGCTTCCCGGCCGAGCAGCTGCTGGCGCTCATGCGCTGCAGCACGCCCCGACAGAAGAAGTGGTAGGCGCCGTCCGGGCCCTTGGCCGAGGTGAGGAACCCCTCGAAGCCCTTGAGCTCGGCGCCGAGCTCCGTGAGGACGAACTCGAGGTCGACGTTCGAGCGCTCGACCGGGTCCCGAAGCCCCAGGGTGCCCTTGATCTCGAGGGTGAACATCGAGCTCCGGACGAACGAAGGCTCGAACGTGACCTGGCCGTTCTCCACCTTGGCGTCGAGGTTGATGCTGTCGATCGGGATCTCCATCCCGAGCGGCCCGACGTTCGGGATCTCGAGGCCGGAGAGCCCGAGCCCGGTCCCGGCGAGCTTGATGTGGCCGGTCGACTCCGACAGGCCGCCGGACCCGCCGCGGACATCGACGTCGAGGCTCACGTTGCCGGTGATGGAGGCGGGAACGCGGTCGGTGAGGTGCAGGAGGTCGCCGATGGGGACCTGATCGGACCACAACACGAGGTCGGACATGCCCCAGTTGTTCCCCTTCTTCCCCGTCTGCGCCGTCCCGATCTGGAAGCCGAGCCAGCCGTCGAGGAACTCGAGCTCCCCGGTGAAGTACGGGGTGCGCCGGAACAGCGACCGGAACGGGCTGAGCGCGACCGACGCCTCGGTGAAGTAGGCGCGGAGCTCGGCGCCCTCCGGTCCGTCGTCGTACAGCTTCAGCTCCGACGCCGAGACCCCGAGCCACCAGGGACCCACGGGCCCCACGTCGGCGGTCGACCCGCGGCCGAGCCGCAGCGGCACCTCGGCGCGGATCCGCTGCCCGAACTCCTCGGACGGGAAGGTGAGCCACCAGGTGGTGACGAACACGAAGGCGGACCAGAAGGCGGCGCCAACCAACAGGAAGAATGTCCTCACGTCACCCTCCGGCCGTGGACAACACGACGATGTCGAGCGTCACGTCCAGGAACTTGTCTTTCTTGACCATCGCAACCCGGAACTTCGCAGCGTCGATCGAGGCGGGGAAGTCCGAGGTCTCCAGGTCGTACACGAACCGGTAGATGGATTCCTGGGGCGCCTTCTTGAGCTCGATCGTGTAGTGGGTCTGCAGCAGGGAGTCCCCCACGGCCTCCGAGTTCGTGTCGGTGACCTTGACCAGCGCCTGCTCGAGCTGGTGGCGCTTGGCCAGCTCCTCGACCCAGGCCGGCACCGAGCGCACGGACGCCTGCGCCAGGCGCGACTGCTCCCGCGCGAACGCCGCGTTGGCGACCGCCAGCTGCTTCGAGTCCGCGAGCACGGCCGCGTGGGCCTCCTTGGCCTCGATGACCCGGCTGGCGCGATCGGAGAGGAACCCCCGGATCACCCAGCAGTACCCGAAGGTGAGCGTGAGGCCGAAGAACAGGACCAGACCGACCAGGAGCTTCCGGTCGCGCGGGGACAAGCTGTCGAGCGTGCGGTCGACGAACGCCAGGGGCCCGCGAGCGATGTTGACGGTGGCCATGTCAGCCCTCCTCGCCGGGGACGGGTTCGACCGCGTCGGCGTCCAACGGGATCGTGATGGGGAACCGGACGGCGCCGCTGGCTAGCTTCTGCTCCTGGCCCTTCTGCATGCCCTTGTACCGGGGGTTCTCCCGCAGCTTCGCCTCGACCTGGCTCGACGCAGCGAACCCGCCGGGCGCTTCGGCCGTGAAGGTGATGGCGTTGGGGGTGATCGATAGCTCCGAGAGCTCGACGACCACGTCCGGGTGTGGCGGGAACGAGGTGGTGAGCGCGTAGAGGGCGCCGATCGTGGGCGGGGCGGCGTCCCCCTGCCCGAGGACCTCGGCCCGCTGGACAGCGTCCTCGGTGTTGCCACTCATGACGGCCCGCGCCTGATCCATCGTGGTCACGAGGCTCGGCGGCGTGTCGGGGAAGGCCTGGAGCACGATCTCTCGCACCTGGGCTTCGGCCTCGCGCTGCTCCACCACCAGCGACCGGTACTGAACCGCCGTGACCACCGTGACGGCGAAGGCGACCATCATCGCGCCCGCGAAGCCGTAGCCCAGCATCGACTTGAGGATGTCGGCCTTGCCCTTGTACGCGAGGGCGCCGATCCGCAGATCGGCAGGCAGGCCCTGCGTGGCCGAGGTCGTCATCGCCAGGGCGTACGCCACCGCGAACTCGGGCGGGATCCGGTCCGACTTCGGCGTGACCGCAGCGTGCACCGGCACCCCGAGATCGGCCGCGAGGTACTCGTGGAGCTCGGGCATCCTGGAGCTCCCGCCCGACAGCCGGAGCTCGGCGATCTCGCCCTGCAGCACGTCCTCGGCCTTGATCAGCGTGGAGCGCACCTCGGCGAGCAGGAGGCCGATCGCCTGGTCCACCTTCGCGCGCGCCTCGGGCGGGAGCGTGGCGTACCCCGAGTGTTGTCCGGTGCCGAGGTCGGTGACTGCGTCCTCCACGTTCGCGACGAGGTCCCCGTGTTTGAAGCGCTCGGCCTCCTCCCACGAGCACCCGAGGGCCTCCTGGATGGCCTTGGTGAACGCGTGCCCGCCGACGTTCACGGAGCGAGCGAACTGCACCACCCCGTTGCGCACCACGGAGACGGCGGTATGGGCGTGCCCGAGATCGAGGATGGCGACCAGGGGGGCTGGCGGGCGGTCGAGCGCGTCGTCGAGCTGCACCACCGCTGGGGGATCGAAGGCCCACGGACCGAACAGGTCCGCATCGACGTGGACGGCAGCGGGGTCGATCCCGCGCTCCACCAGCGCGTCGAGCCACTCCCGGACCCGTTCGCGCCGCGCCAACACCGCGATCACCTGGGTCTGCTCGTTGGACTCGGCCATCCGCCACGACAACACCATGTCGTCGAGCTCGAACGGGACCTCGTTCTCGACCGCGAACGGCAGGGTCCGCTCGATCTGGGCGCGATCGGTGAAGGGCATGGACAGCCGGTGGAACGCCGCTTCACTCGACGGCCAGGCCATCACGACCACGTCGGACGAGGAGGGCTTGAGCTTCGGCTGGTCGTCGAGCAGCGCGTCGAGCGCAGCCAGCCGTTGCTCGAGGGTGGCCGGGGCGCCGTCCTGCGGCACGGGCTGCGAGAACCGCTTGTCGGGCTCGATCGCGTTTCGAGCGCCGACCTTCCAGGTGGCGATCTTGACGGCGTGAGAGCCCAGGTCGATGGAGATGACGCGTGCCACGGTTGCCTCCGCCTCAGCGGTTCGACAGGTTTTCCGGACGGATCGCCCGGCTCAACGGATCTTCCAGGACAGCAGCCGCCCGCCCTTGTCGCTCGAGAAGTCGATGATCGCCTGCACCTCGACCCGAGCGTCCCCTACCTCGCCCACCGAGGTGACGCGGAACGTGTTGGACTGGCTGGCGATCGCCTGCTTGATCTCGGGCTTGAGGTTGAGGGGGGGAATCGAGTAGTCGCCGCTCGTCAGCGAGCGGTAGAAGTGATCGGCGCTCACGAAGTACAGCCCGCCCTCCTCGACCGGGGAGCCCCGCAACCGCATCACCGCCTCGACGGTCGGCAGGACGGTCTGCTCGGTCGCGAACCCGTTGTAGTACGCGATCAGCAGCCCCTGGAGCACCTTCTGGTTCGCGGTGTTCGGGTTCACGCGGCCCGAGCCGTAGATGGTGAGCTGCTCGCCCACGCGCTCCCAGACGCCGTCCAGGTGCCAGCCGTCGACGAGCCGGATCTCGGTGAGGCTGTCGAACGGCGCGTTCTTGGGGCGGTACGGCGAGTCGAGGGACTGGTACGTCGAGGCCTCGGAGCCGCCCTGGTAGATCCGCATGTCGTCCACGTCGGTCCAGTCCGCGAGGTTCGCGACGAGCTCCTCGCGGGTCAGGTTCGACGCGTTCAGGTACTCCATGCCGTCTTCGGTCGCGAACATCGCCATGATCTGCTGCGACGCCGGCAGCAGCAGGAGGTCCCCGATGTTGGTGGCGGTGAGCTTCGCCACGTTGACGCGGCGCTCCTCGTCGACCACGTCGGTGCGGAAGTCCCCGTCGAAGTCGAGGAAGTTCTTCTTGAGCGAGGACTTGGACTCGCGGGAGTCGTCGATCTGCTCCTCGGTGAGGCCCTGGTTCGCCTTGACCTCGGCCACGTCGTCCTGGTCCACGTTCCCGTTCGTGACGAACAGGAGCCGCATCATGCGCGTGTCGAGGAACGGGATGGCCTGCCAGAGCTCCTGCGCGTTGCTGCCGAACATGGGGGCGAGCATCGCGAACATCTCGTTCTTGCCGATCTCCTTCGAGGCGATGAGGATGAGCCGGTGAAAACCCATGCCGCCGAGCGCGAGCTGCTCGGCCTTCACGTTGTCGCGCTGCTGCGCGGCGAGCTGGACCCGGACCAGCGCTCCCTTCGCCACCTCCGACACGAGGATGGTGAGGAGCAGGATCGAGGCGATGACCATCAGGAGGGCCACGCCGCCTTTGGACCGCCGGCCCCCGCGGTAGAACCGGTGGCGGACGTGGCCACGAGGCCGCACGAGCTCGTTCCAGAGCCACCGAACCTGGGTCAATTGCCACCCCCGCGCGGTGGGGGCTTGAAACCAGGGGGAGCCCCCGGGATGCCGCCGCCGTTGGGGCGGTTCCCGCCGCCGCCACCACCCGTCGGCGCGGTGGGCGTCGAGGTGCCGAGCGACGCCCCGCCGCCCATCAGGGCCCCGGCGGTGTACCCGGACGACGCGCCGTTCGGTCCGGCGCCCCACATCCCGCCCTTGCCGCCGACGGTCCCGGGTGGGAACGCGCTGAGGCCCCCCGCGGCAGCGGCCGCCTGCGCCTCGGGCGTGAGGGTCGAGAGCTGGCGCGTGTTCGGCATCCGCTCGCTGTACTCGACGATCACGGTGTCGAGGAACGGCACATCGACGGTGGCCTCGCCGGTCTCGTCGTCCGGGTCCGGCGCGATCAGGACGAGCCCGATCTCCACGGCGCGGGGGTACCGGTAGAAGGTCTCGGTCTTGCGAGTGTCCCAGGACGCCGTCCAGTTGCCCGTGAGCGGATCGAGGTACCGGAGGTGGAACGCGCGCACGTTGTAGGCGAGCGGCCACACGCGGCCGTCTTCGTCCGGGAGCTCGTCGATCCGCGGCGCCTCGCGGTGGTACAGCACGTACCCGCTGCCGTGGCCGTCCGGCGCCTCCTCCGCCCACACGGTGATCTCCGTCTGATCACACTCGCGGCTGTCGAGGTACATCCGCTGGTGGTTCATGGAGTTGAAGAACACCTGCGACGGATCCTCGTCGAGGCCCACGAACACCGTCTGGTACACCGTCGCCGACTGGGTGTTGAACGTCAGGTAGGAGAGCTGGAAGTCTCGGGTGAGCTTCGACATCGCGGCGCGGGCGGTCCGGATGGTCTCGTCGCGCGCAGAAAGCAGCTTCTGGAACTGGATCGCGTTCCGCATCGAAGCGTACACGATCGTGCTCATCACGAGCAGGATGGCCACCGAGACCATCGTCTCGATCAACGTCAGCCCGCGACGGCTGCGGCGGTGGTGGCGCGCTGCGCTCACTGGGAGGCCCCCGCGGTCTCGCCGCCCGGGATCTGCTGGTCCAGCGACTGGATCGCGCCCGACGGGTTGATGACGTGGGTGGTGAGCACCACCTCGTTCCCTGCCTCCTCGGCCTCCTTGGCGTCGTCGCCCCACCACACCTTGACGCGAACCTCGCGCAGGAACGGCCCGAGCATGCCCATGATCACGTCCGGGCCGAAGCCCATCATCGCGAGGGCGTCCATCGAGCTGCCGTTGGCGGCCGCGCCGGACTGTTCGGGGCCCGCCATGTCCTGAAGCCCCTGCGCAGCCGTGGCCATGTCCCCCATCGACTCCATGTCGACCTCGGTGACCAGGTACTCCCAGTGGTAGTCCTCGAGCTCGGTGCCGAACTCCAGGTTCATGCCTTCGTCTCCGAAGTCCTCGAAGTCACCGTGCTCCGTCACCTCGGAGACCTGGAAGCCGTCCTTCTCGAGCTGCAGCAACACCTCGGACATCTTGTAGCGTGCAAGATCCGTGGCCACGAGCGTGCGCTCGGCCTCGTTCGTGAGGACGACCGCAGTCGATTGCGTCTGCACGAGCACGAGCAGGCTCACGGTGAGGATCGCGAGCGCGATCATCACCTCCAGCAGCGAGAACCCGCGACGAACACCCATCGGACGACCTCTGAGCGGGGCGCCTTGCGGCGCGCGACTCGAAACGAACAGAACCGACTCGAACCAGACCATCCACCACGACCCGCCCGAAACGACAGGTCGCGACATCAGCGCGGCAGTTTGGGACCCTCCTCTGGCAACCAGGCGAAGTCGGAGGGCTCGAGGAGCTCTCCGTGCAGGCGCACCGCGCCCGACAGGGGCTCCACCTCGACGGTCCAGCCGTCGGTGGGGTCGCCGGCGTTGGTGAGCCACACGAGCGTGTGTTCGCTGTAGCCGGTATTCATCACGTACGAATAGACCTTGAGGGTCTCGGGGTCGGCGTCGGGATCGACCGGCCCCTCGGTCCGCTCCTCGATCTGCTCCCCGCGCCGGATCACGCGGCCGTACTGCGGTGTGTAGAACCCAGCGAACTCGACCCCGGGGGGCAGCGCGGTGGTGATCGAGTGACCGCCCTGCAGGCCCTCGAAGGGCTGCTCGGCGTTCCTCAACCAGGCGACCCGCTCCTCCTCCGTCATGAACCGCAGCTTGCTCTGCAGGTCGGCCTCGAACTTCTCGCGTTCCTCGGGACCCGCAGCGATCAACGCCCCGGGCTTGCCGGGCTCGATCGTGTACTTGTCCTCGTCGAGGTAGAACGTGATCCGGAACGACAGGTTCCGCATCACGGACTCGTCGTGGAGCCGTTCGAACGTCCCCGCGAGCTGCCGGGCTCCCTCGCGGCGACGGAGGTCGAGCAGGTTCCGCATCGACGGGACCATCACGGCCATCACGATGAGCAGGATGGCCATGACGACCATCACCTCGACGAGCGAGATGCCTCGCCGCCCCCGCGTTCGTGCCGGCAGGTGGCCCGTCACGTTCACTCGAGCTCGGCCCAGTGGATGTCCTCGTCGTTGTCGGTGCCGCCTTCCTGGCCGTCGGCCCCGTACGAGATCAGATCGAACGCCCGCCCGTTCGGCCCGGGCGACACGTAGGCGAAGTCGTTGCCCCACGCGTCCTGCGGGATCTTCTCCTTCCCGAACACCGCCGCCAGGCCGTCGGCCGAGGTGGGCGGCTTCTTCTTGCGGAGGGCGTAGACCTCGACGCGCTGGCTCACCCGCGACATCGTGAGCTTCGTCGTGTCGACCTTGCTGTCCCCGTAGATCGAGTACACGCCGAGGGCGAGGACGCTCATCAGCGTGAGGATGATGGCGATGACGACCATGACCTCGACGAGCGACATCCCTCG
This sequence comes from Myxococcota bacterium, assembly GCA_044356535.1. GTDB lineage: Bacteria > Myxococcota_A > UBA796 > UBA796 > JACKER01. The sequence continues at coordinate 2,086 of JBIKWC010000212.1, read as the reverse complement.
ACGGGAGCGACGGCGGGTGCTGCGGGTCTTCGCGAACGCCGCCCGGAGGCGACGGAGGAGCTCGGAGTCGAACATGGAGACCTCCAGTGGGGATTCGGACGGACGGGAAACGAGGGTCGGCGCGTGGAGCATGGTCAGCGCACCATCGACGAGATGTTCATCATCGGAGTCAGCAGGCCGAGAGCGACGATGAACACGATGCCTCCGATGGACATGATCATCATCGGTCCGAGGAGCGAAGTCACGGCAGTGATTGTCGCTTCTACTTCGTCTTCGTAGGCATCTGCGACAATCGTCAACATCTTCTCGAGCTCGCCCGTCCGCTCACCGATCGCGATCATGTGGGTGACGAGCGGCGGGAACTCGCCGGAGGCCTTGAGCGGCAGCGAGATCGACTGGCCTTCGGAGATGCTGTGGGCACACTTCTTCACGGCTTCCGCCAGGACCACGTTGCCGATGACTGCTTCGACGATGTCGAGGGCGGAGATGATGGGGACCCCCGACACCAGCAGCGTGGAAAGGGTGCGACAGAACCGGGACACGCCGACCAGTCGAGACACTTTTCCGAAGATCGGGACGCGGAGCCGCCACTTGTCCCAGTGCGCGCGACCGGAGGCGGTGGCGATGAACCGCCGGGTCCCGAACACGGTGCCCGCCAGAAGGATCAGACCGAGCCACCAGAACCCGACCAGCGCGTCCCCCATGAAGAACACGAACTTCGTGAGGAGCGGCAGCGCCGCCGAGCCGCCGGGCATGGAGTCGAACATGTCGCGGATCGACGGGATGACGCCGACGAACAGGCCGACCAGGATGCCGACGCCGACGAACCCGAGGATGATCGGGTACGCGATCGCGCCGAAGATCTGCCCCTGCAGCTTCACCTGCGAGTCGCCGTAGGCCGCCAGGCGCTTGAGCACCTCGTCGAGCGCGCCCGACTTCTCGCCCGCGCGGACCATCTGCACGTACAGCGTGTTGAACACCTTCGGGTGCTCGGACATCGCGTCCGCCAGGGCCGCGCCCTCCATCACCTTCTCCTTCACCTTGGAGAGGACGACCTTGAGCTTCTCCTTCTCGGCCTGGTCGACCAGCGCCGCGAGGGCCTCGGCCATCGGCACGTGGGCCGAGACCAGGGTCGAGAGCTGGGTCGTCATGACGGAGATGTCGCGCGTGGTGATGAACTGGAAGTACTTGGCGACGTCGATCTCGGTCGACAGGATGGAGTCGCCACGACGCGTTCCGCCCTCCTGCTGCTCGCGGACGTCGGTGGGGAACAGCCCCTGCTTTCGGAGACGCAGGCGCGCGCTCTTGGCGGTGTCGGCATCGATGATGCCGGCGACCGCCTTCCCCGCCGTGTCCAGTCCTTTGTATTCGAAGACCGCCATCAGAACTCCGTGGCTGTCGTGACCCGCTTGAGCTCTTCGAACGTGGTGATCCCCTGGAACACCTTCCGGACGCCGTCATCGAACAACGACAACATCCCCTGTTCGACCGCCACCTTCTTGATCTGGCCCGACGGCGCGTTCTGGATGACCAGCCGCTGGATCTCCTCGGAGTTCGTCATGAACTCGTAGATCCCCGTCCGTCCGGCGTACCCGAGCGCGTTGCACTCGGGGCACCCCACGGCCTTGCAGACCGTGGCGTTCTTCACCTGCAGGATCTGATCGTCGGTGCATCCTGCCTCGCGCAGCTCCTCCGGGCTCGGCTGGTACGGGCGCTTGCACGCGTTGCAGAGCGTGCGCACGAGGCGCTGGGCGAGCACCCCGAGGAGCGTATCGGCCACGAGGAACGGCTCCACGTCCATGTCGCAGAGCCGCGCGAACGCGGTCGCCGCGTCGTTCGTGTGCAGCGTGGAGAACACGAGGTGCCCGGTGAGCGAGGCCTGGACAGCGTTGTTGGCCGTCTCGGAGTCGCGGATCTCACCCACCAGGATCACGTCGGGGTCCTGTCGCAGGAAGGCGCGCAGGGCCGACGCGAACGTGAGGTCGATCTTGGGGTTCACCTGCACCTGGCCGATGCCCTCGGACTCGTACTCGATGGGGTCCTCGATGGTGAGGATGTTGATGTCCGGCGCCTTGATCTCGTGCAG
>JBIKWC010000469.1:0-3813 GCA_044356535.1 Myxococcota bacterium | reverse complement strand
TGGCCCGAGGGCTCGCGGCGCACGACAAGAACGCGGCCCTCCTCGACCTGCAGACCCGCCTCGCCAACGACCGGCGTGTGGAGGTGAAGGAGTTCGGGCAGGCCTGGTACCAGTTCTTCCCCGAGGATGCCCTGCTGGAGCAGGTGATGACGGGGCGGAAGGGGCCAACGCCCACGGGAGTCCCCCAGCGACCCCAGGCGCCGCGCATCGGTGCCCGCCACGCTCCCCGTCGCTGACCGGGAGGGTTCGTGTCCGGCCACGGCGACCCCCGCACGGATCCGGACGATGCGCGAGCGGGCGCCGCGCTGGCCGGGCGCGCGCAGGAGCTGCTGGCGACCCCCCTGCACGAGGTCCCCGTGGCGGTGCTCGATCTCGAGCTCACCGGGCTGTCCCCGCAGGGGGATCGGATCTGCGAGATCGCCGTGGTCGCCGGGCGGGGTGGGGTCGTGGAGCGCGAGTTCCAGACCCTCGTGCACGCCGGTGTGCGGATGTCCGAGGGCGCGCGCCGCTGCCACGGCATCACGGAGCGCATGTTGTTCGGGGCTCCGGTGTTCGGCGAGATCGCTGGCGACGTGGTCACCGTGTTGCGGAACTCGGTGCTCGTGGCCCACAACGTCGACTTCGACCTCGGGTTCCTGCACCGCGCGTTCGACGGCACCCCGACGGTGTTTCCCCCGCCCGTGACGCTCGACACCCTGCTCATCGCGCGCCGGTTGTTCGCGTTCCCGCGCAACGGCCTCCTGGACGTGTGCCACGAGCTCGCGGTCCCGCTCGAGCGCATGCACCGCGCCCTGTCGGACGCGCGGGCCTGCTTCGGGGTGTTCCAGGCGATGATCGACCGGTTCGACCCCCACCACCTGGCGACGGTCCGCGACCTCTCGGACCTCGTCGGGGCGCTGGCGCCGAACTCTCCGCTCCGCCTGCAGCAGCAGCAGCTCCTGCGCGATGCGTTCCTCCAGCGCCGCACGGTGATCCTCGACTACCAGTCCACCTCGGACCCGGTCGGAGGTCTCGTGCGGCGCGAGGTGAGCATCTGGTTCCTGAACCTGCCGAAGCTCCAGGGGTTCTGCCACCTGCGGCAGGGCGAGCGCGTGTTCCGGCTCGATCGCGTCCGGCGGGTGGCCCTGGGGGACCGCGTGGTCGAGGTCCCGCCCGACGCCGTCCGGCGGATCTGACGTGCGCATCGTCCAGGTCTGCCGGACCGCGCCGCCGGTGACCGGGGGGCTCGAGCACGTCGTGGGCGAGCTCTCTGCCAGGCTCGCGGCCCGGGGGCACGAGGTGGTGCTCGCCTCGCTGGTCGGCGGCGACACGCCGGGGGTGACCCGCGTCGCGCTCGAGCGGGTGGGGCCGCGGCGGTGGCCCTTCGCGCGGGGATTGCGGGCGGTCTGCGCAGGCGCCGACGTGATCCACGTCCACGGGCTCGACGGCCTGCTCGACCAGCTGCTGCCCGCGCGGCCCGCCCCGATCGGGGTCTCCACCCACGGGGGCTACTTCCACACGCCGCGCCACGGGTGGCTCAAGCGGGGGTGGGCGGCCACCGGGACCGCGGCCTCCCTGCGCGCCGCAGACGCGGTGTGGTGGACCTCCGAAGCGGACCGCGCCCGCTACCCGCGCGCAGCGCACCTCGGGACCGTCGAGCCCCCTGGGGTGGACGTCGCGCGGTTCGGGGGAGCGCTGCGCCCGATCCCCGGGAGGTGGGTGGTCCCCGGTCGCATCGACGTGCACAAGGGCCTCGACGACCTGCTGCGGGTGCTGGTGCACCTGCGCGACGAGGTGGCGGAGGTGCACCTCGTGGGCCCGGAGTCGGCGCCGGGGCTGGTGGCGCGCCTCACGTCCGAGGCGCGGTCGCTGGGGCTCGGCGATCACCTTCGGTTCCGGGGGACGTTGTCGGGTCTGGCGTACGCGGAGGTGCTGGGCACCGCCGAGCTGATCTGGTTGCCGAGCCGCGCGGAAGGGTTCGGCATCGCGGCCGTGGAGGCCCTGGCCAGCGGCGCGCCCACCGTGTTGTCCGACATCCCGGCCCATCGCGTGCACCGCGCGGTCGCACCGCTCCTGCCGATGTCGGAGCCGTTGGAGGCAGCGGCGAGGGTGCGCGCGACGCGCTCGGCGCCCTGGGACGCAGCGGGCGCGAGGGCCTGGGCGGCCACCTTCGGCTGGGACCGTCGGGTCGACGCCTTCGAAGCGCACTACCGCGCGCTGGCGGCGCGATGAAGCTCGTGCTCGTGGCCTCGAGCGGAGGACACCTCCAGCAGCTGTTGTGGATGCGCCCCTTCTGGGAGCCGCACGAGCGGGTCTTCGTGACCTTCGACACGGAGGACGCGCGGGCGCACCTCGTGGGGGAGCGGTGGATCGGAGCCTCGCACCCCACCCAGCGGCACGTTCCCAACCTGGCGCGGAACCTGGCGCTCGCGCGACGGGTGCTGGCGGAGGAGCTCCCGGATGCCGTGGTGACCACCGGCGCCGGGGTCGGGGTCCCCTTCGTGTGGGAGGGGTGGCGGCGCCGGGTGCCCACCGTGTTCGTCGAGACCTTCGATCGGATCCGCGCGCCCAGCCTGTCGGGCCGCCTGGTGAGCCCGGTCGTGGATCTGTTCGTCGTGCAGCGCGAGCTCCAGCTGGGGTTCCACCCGCGCGCCGTGTGGTTCGGGCCGGTCCGATGATCTTCGTCGCCGTCGGCACCCACCACGCCCCGTTCGACCGCCTGCTGCGGGTCGTCGACGCCCTCGCAGCCACCACCGGCGAGCCGTTCGTGGTCCAGCGCGGCGCGTCACGGCTCGTGTTGTCGCGCTGCCAGGTGGTCGACACCCTGCCACCGGCGGCCCTCACCGAGCACCTGTCCACGGCGCGCAGGATCGTGCTGCACGGAGGGTCGTCGCTGTTCCTGGAGGCGCGTTCCCTGGGCCGGGTGCCCGTGATCGTTCCGCGGCGCGCACGGTTCGGTGAACACGTCGACGACCACCAGGTGGAGTTCGCGCGGTCGTTGGCGCCCACCGAGGCGCGGGTGTGTGCCCCCGAGGACCTCGGCGCCCTCCTCACCTCCTGGGAGGAGCCGCGGGGCGTGGTCGGGGATCGCGGCGCTGCGTTCGCGCGCCGCCTGACCGCTGCGGTGGATGCACTGGTGGCGGCCCGGAGGGGCCCCGGGGGCGCGTGACAGAAGGTGACCCGGGACACGGAACCGGAGCGTGGCACGCTGGTCGGACCCGGTGCTGGAGGTCGCGTGACCCTGTCTCGTCGGTCGTTCTCGTTTGCGTCCATCGCCGCGTTGTTCGGTTCCGCCACCTCCGCCCGCGCCGCCCCCCCCGACGCTGCGCAGCAGCAGGCCCAGGGCATCCCCGAGCTCGACGCCGAGGTCGCGCCCGCCGCCCCTTCGGCCCGGGTCCGCGCGACGATCGCGCACGTCGGGCGCGAGCTCCAGCTGCGGTTGGTGCTGAAGAACGAGGGCGCCGAGGGCTTGCCGGTCCTCGTGGCTCGCGGATCGTCGCTGCCGGGGAGCCCCACCCTCACGGCCGTGGTGTCGGGTCGCGAGGTCGAGCTCGATCGCGTCTACCCGGAGGTCGACCGCCGCGAGATGATGTCGCGGATGGGACCGATGCCGAAGTGGGTGCAGCTGGCATCGGGCGCCGAGGTCGAGATCGGCCCCTACCGGTACTCCTGGCCCTCCGGTGCCACGCTGCCGGTCCACGCCTCCGGGGTGGTCGAGGCCGGACACCAGGACGTCCCGTGGTCGGCGCCCGGGCTCACGTGGGCGACGAAGGCTTCCTGACCTTCTCCTTGCGCAGGAGGACCCGGATCCGGTCCTCGCCGAGCGTGCTCTTG
>JBIKWC010000211.1:0-13306 GCA_044356535.1 Myxococcota bacterium | reverse complement strand
AGCGCTACCGTGTGGACTATGTCATCAACGGGCCGTTCTCGGACTGGCGCGCCACGACGCGCTCCGATCCCCCCCTGCCCCAGGCCGACGTGAACGCGCTCCTGTGGTTCGGCATGACGACCGATCAGCTCGAGTCGATGGGCGAGCTGCCGTCGGCGGTGGCCCAGGGCGTGGCGGACCTGATCGTCACCGACTTCTTCGTCAGCGGGAAGGTCGGTGAGCTCGGCCAGGATCTCCCCAGCCTGTTCCTCAACTCCCGGTTCGACATCGCCACCGGCGTCAACGCGCGCGGTCAGTATTCGCCCGAGCCGCGCCTCGTGGTCGAGAACCGGGTCGACGAGCTGGGGCTCGATCTGAAGTGGGAGATGAACATGATCCGGCCTTCGGACTCCTACGTCTCGGCCTCGCGCCGGATCGGCGGGATCTGGAGCCTGTCGGGTTGGTACGCCACGCTCCAGCGCAACCGGGTGCTGGCCATCGGAGGCGCGTACGGGGTCGACGTCCTCGCCCGGTGGGAGGTGGAGTGACCCGAGGGGGTGTCGGGGGCAGAGCCCATGACCCACACAGGAGACACGAAATAGCTAGGCGGACGGACGGACCGGTTGATCTTCTGGTGGTGGACCCTGACAGCGACGGCAGCGAGCGGTGAAGACCGCTGGTGGCGCGGGCTGCCCGTGGCCGACGTGGTCCTCGAGGCTTCGGAAGGCGGCCTGCCGGACCAGAACTTCGAAGACCTGCTGCGGACCGGCGACGGCCGCCCCCTGGAGCCCGGCGACATCCGCCTCGACCTCGCGACGCTGTTCCAGGTCGGTGAGTTCTCCGGCGTGGAGGCCCGGGTCGAGCCGTTCGTGGTCTACGACGAGTCCGGCGCCGAGACCCCGGGCGTGCTGCTCACCTACGTCCTCACGCCCGCACCCAAGATCGCGCGGGTCAAGATCGTGGGCGGAGAGCCCCTGTCGAGGCTCGAGATCGAAGACGCGCTCGGGATCCACCCCGGGCAGGTGTTCTTCCCGGAGGTCGACGGCCCGGCGATCGAGGCGCGCCTCGAGACGTGGCTCCTGCGACAGGGGTGGCTCGGTCCGGACGTGCGCATCCGCACCAGCGAGCCGGTCCCGGGCCAGCTGTACGTCGCGGTCGAGGTCGACCCGGGCCGGCCCAACACCCTCGACGCGTTGTCGTTCGTCGGCGCCATCGACGGCGTCGTGACGCCCGAGACCCTCACCCGGTGGGCGCGCCACGCTGGGCTCAAGGAGGGCCGACCCGTCACGCCCGACGCCGTGGGCCGCGCCCAGGACGAGATCCTCGCGCGGCTCGGAGACGTCGGCGGAAGCACGCTGCTCCTGCGCCCCCGTCGCGGCTGGATCGGCGCGCGCGTCACGCCGGCCATCGTCCCTGGACCGTTCGAGTCGCCCGACGGCACCGTACGGGACGGCATCCGCATCACGTTCGCGGTGGAGCCCGGCGAGGAGCTCCAGCTCGAGGTGGAAGGTCTCGGGTTCCAGGGTCGACGCAAGGCCCTCACCGCCCTCGGCATCGACCACCGCCTCCGGATCACGCGGGGGTGGCTCGACGACGCGCCGGGCCGGCTCGTCGAGTTCTTGCAGGACCGCGGGTACTACGCGGCCACCGCGACGGTCACCCACGACACCGCGCTCCGCGTCGACGCCCAGCGCGGCGGCTACCACGAGTTCGGGCCAGCGATCGACCTGCAGTACGTGGACCTGGACGTGACGTGGGGCGACGGTGCCGCGGAGTCCCGCCGTGATCGTCGGCGCGACGAGAGCGCGCTGCAGGCCGTGTTCGACCAGTCGTCGCCCGACGTCCTGCGCCGAGACGTGTACACCGACCGGGCGATGGCGGTCGGCGCCGAAGCAGCGCGCCAGTTCCTGGTCGATCGCGGCCAGCTCGACGCCGTCGTCGAGGTGGGCCCCCCCACGATCCGGGATCGGCGCACCATCGCGAACGTCCTGCGCTGGGGAGCCGGCAGACCCCTCCGTCGGCGCATCACCCCGCACGTCACCGCAGCGCCCGGCCCCACCACCCTGCTGCGGGGGCTCGAGCTCGTGGGCGCAGCTCCGGGCGTCGACACCACCTTCTTCACCGAGGCCAGGGACCAGGCCGTCGGGGGACCCTACTCCCCCCAGGACCTGGAGGCGTTGTCCCGCCGGCTCGTGGAGTCGCACCGCACGCTCGGCTACGCCGAGGCCAGCGCGACCGTCACCGCCGCGGAGGACGGTCCCCTCGGCCGCCGCGCTGCGATCACCGTCGACGCGGGTGAGCAGGTGTTGCTCCGCTCGGTGCTCATCCGCGGTGCCATCCGCACCCGCGACGCGTTCCTGCACGACCAGATCGACGCGCCGCTCGGGGCTCCGGTGACCACGGGGAGCCTGGAGGCCATCCGCGGCAACCTCTACGACCTCGGGATCTTCCGCACGGTGTCGACCGAGCTCCTCGGCGACGAGGCGGTGCGCGACCTGCTCGTGACCGTCGACGAGCTGGCCACCTGGGTGTTCGAGGGCGGCGCGGGCTTGTCCACCGACCAGGGCGTCCGCCTGTTCGGGCGGGCGACGCGGACCAACCTGTTCGGGCTGGCGCACCGCGCGGAGCTGTTCGGCCAGCTGGGCCTCGACTACCGGTCCGAGGACATCCGCGACTGGACCCCGGACATCCTCAACCCCGAGTGGCGCGCGGCGCTCTCCTACACCGCGCCTCGATTCCCGCTCTCCTCGCAGGAGGTGGTCGCCGACCTCGTCCTGCGAGAGCGCGTGCAGGAGCGCACCTGGCGCATGGATCGGACCGGCGTCGGTCTCGCTCTCCAGACGCGCTTCGACCGCGCCCACACGGAGGTGCGCCTCGGCGGCCGCATCGAAGACCGGCAGCTGAACCAGGTCGACACCGCGGCGCTGCTCGAAGGCGAGCCCTGGGACCTGCTCCTCGGGGAGGAGCCCGTCCTTCCCTCCCCCTGGCGCTGGCAGGAGACCCTCACGAGCCTCCTGGTGCTCGACCTGCGCGACGACCCCATCACGCCGCACCGGGGAGGGCTCCTGTCGGTGAACGGCGAGGTGGCGCCCGGCATCCCGTGGCCGAACCAGCCCCGGACGGCGTTCCTCAAGGCGGAGGCGCGCGCGGCCCTGTACCTCCCCGTCGGCCCGATCACCCTGCAGCTCTCGGGGCGCGGAGGGCACGCGCGCAGCACGACGGACGGCCTCGTCCCCCTCGAGGACCGCTTCCGGCTCGGGGGTACGGGCTCCCTCCGCGGCTTCGTCCGGGACGGGGTGGGCCCCCAGAACAACGCGCCACGCGTCTCGGTCGAGTGGCCCGAGGGCATCGGACCCGTCATCGACCAGGCGCTGCGCAACGAGCCCGACCGGTGGACCCCCACCGGCGGCGACACCCTGGCCCAGGGCACGGCGGAGCTGTTCATCCCCCTCCCCGCCCTGGGGTTGAGCGGGTGGGAGGGCTACGCCACCCAGCTGTTCTGGGACGTGGGGAACGCCTGGCTCGTGGACCCGAACGCCATCGCGACCACCGCGTCCCGCCCAGCACTTCCGAGCCTCCGGCACGGGGTCGGGCTGGGGCTGCAGTCCGCGACGCCGATCGGTCCGCTCCAGATCGACTTCGCGCTCAACCCACAGAGCGCCTTCTCCAACGGCGCCGTGCGGGAGCTCCTCGTGACGGAGCTCGAGGAGCCCTCCTGGCGCGTTCACCTGACCCTCGGCGCAACGTTCTGAACGATCGCGTGACGGCTCCGTGGCGCGCGCGGCATCATGGAGCGAATGCGGAGCGCGCGATGACGTTGGTCCTTCCCCTGCTCGTCGCCGGGTGCACCCGCCCCGGACCTGGACCCAACCCTCCGCCCGACGGGGACGACCCCACCGAGCACACCGCGCACACCGCGGTCCCGCCCGCGCCACAGACCGGCGAGACGGGCACCACCGGAGACACCGCAGGGCACACGGGCCTCGCGTTCGACTGCTCGACCGTCCCGGCCGGTCCGCGACCGTTCACGTCGACCTCGGCCATCACCACCGAAGAGGACTTCGACTTCGACGGCGTCGGGCTCCTGCTCGCGCAGAACTTCTACTCCATCAAGGGGACGGATCGGTACGGCGCCGTGGAGATCGTCGCCACCGGGTTGTCCGGGGACGCCGCGGGGATCCGCGTCGCGCCGAACGGTGACTTCGTCTATGCCTCACCGAACGACGGGAGGCTGGTGGGCGTGACCCGGTACACCGGGGCCTCGCGGACGTTGTTGTCGGGCCTGCGGTTCCCGAACTCGCTCGAGATGGGCACCGACGGCATGTTGTTCGCCTCCGAGTTCTGGAACAACGGGCGCCTGGTCTGGTTCGACACCACCACGCTCGCGTCCGGGGAGCTCGGGCACCTCGACTACGTCAACGGGATGACCCTGTCGATGGACGAGCAGGTGTTGTACCTCGCCTCCGCCGACGCCTACTGGTCCGGCGCGTCCGTCATCTACGCGGTCGATCGGCAGCCCGACGGCACGTTCGGCGGGGGCGTGCGCCGGGTCGCCGACTGCCCCACCCTGGTCACCTCGCTCGCCGTGGACGTGTGCGGCAACCTGTACATGGCCGCCTACTACGACGGGCGCGTGTTCCGGTTCACGGAGTCGACCGGGACGTTCGAGCTGCTCGCGGACCTGGGCGGAGGCGGGTACGGCGGCTTCTCTTCGATCCGCTTCTCTCCAGGGCTAGGCGGCTTCTCCCCGACGAGCCTCTACGCCACGAACCGGGCCCAGGTGTACGAGATCGACGTCGGGGTCGAGGGTCGGCACGTGCTCCACTGACGAGAGGTGGATTAGTGGGGGTTCCCAGGAGGGGCCCATGGACCTCGAGCGCATCGAAGCCTTGCTCAAGCTGCTCGCCACCCACGACGTGAACGAGTTCGTCTACCGCGACGCCGACAAGACCCTCCGCCTCCGGCTCGGCCCGGTCGCGGCGCCCGTCACCATGCATGCGCCCGTCGCGGCCGCTACCCCCGCCCCGGCGGCACCCGCCGCTGCGCCGGCAGGTCCAGCAGCCCCGGCGAACGACGGGCTCGTGGTGATCGAGTCGCCGATGGTCGGCACGATGTACCGCTCGCCGTCCCCCGGTGCGCCCACCTTCGTCGAGGTCGGCAGCGCCGTGCAGAAGGGCAAGACGATCTGCATCGTCGAGGCCATGAAGCTGATGAACGAGATCGAGTCCGAGGTGAACGGCACCGTGGTCGAGATCCTCGTGGAGAACGGCCAGCCCGTGCAGTTCGGCCAGGCCCTGATGAAGATCCGGCCCGCCTGATGTTCAAGAAGATCCTGATCGCCAACCGGGGCGAGATCGCGCTGCGGATCATCCGTGCCTGTCGCGAGATGGGGATCCGGACGGTCGCGGTGTACAGCAAGCCCGACGCCAACTCGCTGCACGTGCGGTTCGCCGACGAGGCGGTGTGTCTGGGCCCGGCGCAGGCCACGCTCAGCTACCTGAACCAGCCGGCGGTGTTGTCCGCGGTGCAGATCACCGGCGCCGACGCCGTGCACCCAGGATACGGGTTCTTGGCCGAGAACGCCCGGTTCGCCGCCTCCGTGCGCTCGATGGGGCGCGCGTTCGTGGGCCCGTCCGTCGAGCACCTGCAGCAGTTCGGCGACAAGCTCGACGCCAAGGCAGCAGCGCGCGCGGCCGGCCTCCCGCTCCTCGAGGGCTCGGGCGGGGCGGTCAACACGCTCGAAGAAGCCATCGTGTCGGCGGAGGCCACCGGCTTCCCCGTCATCCTCAAGGCGGCGGGCGGCGGCGGCGGCAAGGGAATGCGCGTGGTCGAGGACCTCGCCACCCTCCACCGCGTGTTCGAGATCGCCCAGGCCGAGTCACAGGCGGCGTTCGGGTCGCGCGACGTGTTCATCGAGCGGTACCTGCGGCGCCCCCGCCACGTCGAGGTGCAGGTCGCCGGCGACGGGCTCGGCGGCGGCATCCACCTGGGCACCCGCGACTGCTCGCTGCAGCGCCGGCACCAGAAGATCATCGAGGAGGCACCGGCGCCGAACCTCTCGGATCGGCTGCGTCACCGGATCCAGGAGGCAGCGGCCGAGCTCGTCCGCTCCGTGAAGTACCAGACGGTCGCGACCGCCGAGTTCCTGGTCGACGGCGAGGACTTCTTCTTCCTCGAGGTGAACCCCCGCATCCAGGTGGAGCACCCGGTCACCGAGGAGATCACGGGCGTGGACCTGATCCAGCTCCAGATCCGCCTGGCGGCCGGCGAGGGCCTCGGCATGACCCAGGCCGACGTCAAGCAGGAGGGCCACGCGATCGAGATCCGCGTGAACGCCGAAGACCCGAGGTCCTTCCTCCCGTCTCCGGGCCTGGTCACGGGCTACCACGAGCCCGGCGGGCCCGGCGTGCGCGTGGACTCGGCCATCCACGAGCAGGCCATGGTGCAGCCGTACTACGACTCCCTCACCGCCAAGCTCATCGTGCGGGGCCGCGACCGCGCCCACGCGAAGCGCAAGATGTTGTGGGCGATGGACGAGATGGTGGTCGAGGGCATCCGCACGACCATCCCGCTGCAGCGCGCGCTGTTGCTGACGCCCGAGTTCGACGACGTGACCTTCTACACCCGGTTCGTCGACGAGTTCATCACCCGGTAGGGTGTGGGTCCCGGCGAAGGTGGGCCACCAGGGCGTCGAGCGCGTACAGGTACCCGCTCGCGCCGAGCCCGGAGACCGAGCCCAGCGCGAGGTCCACGAGGTGGTTCGTGCGCCGGAACGGCTCGCGGGCCCCGACGTTCGAGAGGTGCACCTCCACGAACGGCAGCCGGGTGCCCAGGAACACGTCGCGCAGCGCGATCGACGTGTGGGTGTACGCGGCAGCGTTGACCACCGCGCCCGCCGTGCCCGACCGCCAGGCGTCCCGCACGGCGTCGACCAGCACCCCTTCGTGGTTCGACTGCAGGTGCGTGAGCGCGACGCCGAGGTCGAGCGCGCGAGCGTCGAGCCTCGCCTGGAGCGACGCGAGGGTCTCGGTGCCGTACCGCTCGGGCTCGCGGGTGCCGAGCAGGTCGAGGTTCGGGCCCTGCAGGATCAGGAGGCGCACGTCAGCGGCGCAGCAGCGACCGACGTTTCCGCCGGTCCCGGGCATGTGACTCCGACGACGTGGGCGCGGTCGACATCGTCCGTCCGGACCGCGGGTCGAGCGGCGCGCTCTTGATCTCGGTGTCCTCTTCGTCGAACAGCGACTCCTCGGTCGTCTGCGCCTCCTCCTCCAGATCCTCGAGCGCGTCCGGCAACCCGCCGTCGTCCCCTCCCTCCGGCTCCGTGGAGGCCACCGGGTCCGCGATCTGCGGCACCGGCACGATGAGGCGAGGAACGAGGCCGGGCAGGACATCGCCACTGTCGAGGTCGGGGAGCTCGGGGACGAGGCCCGGATCCGTGAGCTCCTCGGACAGGTCGTCGAACGCGCCGGAGGCGTCGCCCGCGAGCTGCCGGAGGCGCTGCTCCACCCGGGCGGCCTCGGCGGGCGCGGAAGCCAGCGCGAGCTGGATGCGGCGGTAGACGCGGATCGCCCGATCGGGGCGGCCGTGTGCCACGTACTGTTCGGCGCGCGCCACCGTGTAGAACGGATCCTTCGCCCGGGACCTCGGGCTCGGCGCCGGCATGTCCAGTCGCTCGAGGACGGCCTGCGCGACGAGATCGGTGGCGTCGACGTCGAGGAGGGACCGGGCCCGCTCGCGGGCGCTGTCGAGCTGCCCCGAGCGCTCGAGCCACAGGAGCTCGATCCTGGCGTTCTCGAAGTGGCGGCCGGCGTCGGTGTCGATCTCGCGGAGCGCAGTCGCGGTGAGGTCGTACCTGCCGGTCTCGAGCGAGGCGCGCGCCAACAACGCGAACCCGGCCCGCCGACGCGGATCGTCTGCAGGGAACTGCGCGAGGCCCTCGGACAACACCTGCTCCGCCTCGGCCCACCGGAGGCGCCGGACCAGCTCCTCCCCCACCTCCAGGAACACCTCTTCTGCAGGGGAGTCCACGAGCATCTCGCGGAGCAGGTCGAGCTCGGGGTCGGTCAGGGCCAAACGGGCCACCGGGGGGGTCGGGGTTGGGGCGTCAGCGGGAGACGAGGAGGAAGGTCTCTTGGGTGTCGCCGAGGGTGGCGGTCACGGGGGTGCCGGCGCCGCCGGCCGGTTCGTGATCGAACGTCGGCAGGGTGTCGACCAGGAGGTAGAACCGGGCGACGCCTTCGAGATCCGTCGGCACCGCGCCGGCGCCTTCCTCCGAGAGCTCGAAGAACGCGTCCCGCCGAGCATCCCACCAGCTCTCCTCGGGAGCGGCCCGCCCGGTGCGACGGCTGTCCGCGGAGGTCCACCAGACCACGTCGTCGACGGCCAGGATCTCGATGTCCGTGGCGTCGTCGCGGACGCCTTCGAGGGAGACGACGAGGTCCGCGATGGGAGCCCCGGTGGCGGCGTCGTAGGCCATCACATCGACCGGAACGAGCATGGCGAGGCCGTCTTCGTCGTCGTTCCAGGCCTCGTTCCAGAACACGTCGATGGAGTCCGGCACGAACAGCGCCGGAACGGACTCCTGTTGGGAACAGGCGACGAGGACCGACGGGCCGGCGAACACGGCAGCGCGCAAGGGCCTCATGGGGTGGCCCCCGCGATCAGTGCGCCCAATTCGGTACGTGGCACGTCGACCACCGACAGTTCCCCCACAACCACGGGAAGCGGCACCCGTATTGTATCCGCACGGCCCTTCTTGTCCAGCGCCAGCGCCGCGAGGAGCTGCTCGCGGGAGCCGGCGGGCAGCGCGACCGGGAGCCCCGCCCGCCGGAGCACGGTCCGGAGCCGGTCGGGGAGCGTCTCGTCGCGACACACCCCGGCGCGCACCGCGTACTCCGCCTCCACCACGAGCCCCGCCGCGACCGCCTCTCCGTGGGTCCACACGCCGAACCCGTGCGCCTGCTCGATGGCGTGGCCCACCGTGTGGCCGGCGTTGAGCAGCAGCCGCACACCCCGATCCCAGGGGTCGCGTTCCACGATGGCCGCCTTGACCTCGAGGCAGCGCGCGACGAGGTCCACGCCCACCGGGTCACCGAGGCGGTCGAACAGCGCCGGACCCGCGATCAGCGCGGTCTTCACGACCTCGGCGTACCCGCTCGCGCGCTCCCGGGGCGGCAGGGTCTCGAGGAAGCCGGGCCAGACCCCCACGGCCACCGGCGGATGGAACGCGCCGACGAGGTTCTTCCCGCGGGGGTGGTCCACCGCCGTCTTGCCGCCCAGCGCGGCGTCGACCATGGCCAGCAAGGTCGTCGGGAGCTGCACCACCGGCAGACCCCGCAGCGCTGCGCTCGCCGCGAAGCCTGCGACGTCGCCCACCACGCCACCCCCCAGCGCCACCACGGTGGTGTCCCGGGTCACGCCGAGGGCGAGGAGCTCGTCGAGGAGCCGGCTCCAGGTCGCCACGGTCTTGTGGGCCTCGCCGGCAGGCAGCGTCAGGGTCGGTGGGCCACCGAGGACGGCGCGCACCCGGTCTCCCCAACACGCTGCCACGGTCTCGTCCGTGACGAGCACCACCGGTCCGGGGGCCACCGCGCGCACGAGGTCTCGGAGGCCGTCGAGGGTCTCGCTCACCTGCACGGGGCACGGCCCGTCGGTGGTGTGGTGGACGAAGCGGGCCGCTGCGGAGCCACGTGCAGCGCGCCCCACCACGATGTCGAGCGGCGACGTGGCATCCACCCGCACGGTGGACTGCAGCCACCTCGCGCGGCGGCGGGCCCAGCGCTCCACCACGTGTCGATCCCACGCCGGTCGGTCGGTCCCCGCGACGCGTGCCTCCGACACCTCCAGGGGCGCATCGAGCCAGATCGTCCGGAAGTGGGCTCGGAGCACGTCCCAGGCGTCACCGGCCTCCACCGTCCCCCCACCCGTCGCCACGACCCGAGCGACGCCATCGGTCGCCAGCTCGCGGATCAACGCGGCCTCCCGGACTCGGAACCCCGCTTCGTCGGTTCGCACCTGCGCGCCCACCGGACCGTGGCGCTCCGCGAGGATCACATCCGTGTCGACGAACGGGAGCCCCAGGCGAACGGCCAGGGCGCGGCCGACGACCGTCTTTCCGACGCCCATGAACCCCACGAGCGCGACCCCCCCGCTTTCGGAGGGCGCCGGGCGCGGTGTAGCGTCACCGGGTCGCACGGGGGAACCGCATGAAGAGCCGCCTGCAGTTGCTCGAGGAGAAGGTCGATACCTACCTCGCCCAGATGAACCTGTCCCCGGAGCACTCGGAAGAGGGCCTGTACCTCTTCAAGTACGGCTCGACGGTGGTCATGATCTCGCTGTTCGAGGAATCGGAAGACACCTTCGTGCGTTTCGCTTCCGTCATGCTCAAGGACTTCGAGCCGTCGCTCGAGCTGCTGCAGCGGATCCTGCGCCTCAACACCGAGGTGTTGTTCGGCAGCTTCCTGCTGTTCGAGGACAACACGTTGTCGTTCTCGGCCACGCTCCTCGGCAACCACCTCGACTACGCCGAGTTCGACAAGTCCCTGCGCTACGTCGCCAAGGTGAGCGACGACTACGACGACGAGCTCCAGAACCTGGGCGGCGGCCAGCGCGCAGCAGACGTACTCGAGGAGGGGTGATGATGGTGTGGGTGTTGGTCCTGGCGGACGCCCTGGCCGCCGACGCGAACCTCGCGTCCTGCTGCACCGCCGTGGGGGCGGCCGCCTGCCCAGACCAGCTCACCGTGGTGGGGCCTGCTTCCTCCCAGGCTCCCGCGCAGCAAGGGGTCTCGGTCACCGGCGCCTGGACCCTCACCTGCAGCACGGGAGCCACCTGGGACGGCCTCGCCGCAACCACCGTCTCCAAGACCTACGCCACGGGCACCGTGCTCACCCCGATGCTCCCTGCGGCTGCCGCCTGCTTCGAGGTGAGCTGCGCCCTCCCCACGGGGGCGTGCCTCCACAACGACGGCAAGCGGACCTGGGTCGCCGGGTGTGGGGACGCCCACGACCTCTCGGACGCACAGTGGCGAGCCCCCACACGTCCCGGTCGCCCTGCTGCCGTCGTCGCCGGGAGGGTGTTGGGGGCCACGATCCAGCCGGGCCAGCCGGGCGACGGTCAAGCGGGCGGCACCGTTCCCGCGCCCGCCCCGACAGCCGCGGTAGACTCCACGGTCCCCTCGGCGCCTCCCGATCGGTGCAACACGTCTCCCACGCTCCGCGAACCGTCGAACCAGCAGGTCGACGCAGGCAACGAGGCCGTGGTCCAGGGCAAGCTCGCCGAGGCCGCCGACCGGTACCGCGCCGCGATCAGCATCAACCCCTGCAACGCGTTCGGCTGGGCAGCGCTCGGCGAGGTCCTGAAGAACGCCGGGCACCCGACCCAGGCCGCCGCGGCTCTCGGTGCGGCCACCCGGCTGATGCCGACCAACTTCCACGCGTGGATGGTGCTCGGAAGCGTCCGGGAGCAGCAGCGGGACGTCGCGGGGGCAGTACAGGCCTACCAGCGTGCGCTCGTCGCCAAGCCCGGCCACCCGCCCGCGGCCGAGGCCCTGGCCCGACTCGGGATGTGAGCGAGGGGTCGAGGCCCGGTCCCTCCATTGACACCGGCCGGACCCGCCGGTACCTTCCGCGCAGCAGTTCGAGGTCCGCCGAATGTCCAACCGACCCGTGTTCACTCTCCCGGACGGCCTGCACCTGAGCATGTCCGGAGACACGCTCGATCTCCAGTTCGACGGCGACGTGGAGATCGCCACGACCCTCGGGCGGAAGCTGGGGACCGTGGACGTCGCGGGTGACCTCCGCTTCACCGCTTCGGGCCCGCTCACCGGCAACATCCGGTGTGGCGGCACGCTCACCGTGGTCGGCGACATCGACGCCGAGCACGTCCACGCGAACGAGCTCGTCCTCGGCAAGCAGAACATCAAGTGCCGCGCGCTGTCCGCGCAGCACAAGATCACGATGGGTGCAGCCACCATCGTGGCGGACGTGGTGATCGCGCCCGAGATCCAGATGGACCCGAAGGCGCAGGGCCGCGTCACCGTGATCGAGAGCGCCAACGAGCGCGGCGCCAACAAGATCAAGGGCGGGTTCGGGCTCGCCGACTACGAAGACATGTTCGGAAACTCCGAGGAGTTCCTGAGCCAGCGCGGCCTCCGCCGGCTCGACGCTGGTGGGCCGCTGGCCGAAGGCGCGCGTCCCAAGGCCACGCCCACGCGCCCGAAACCCGTCGCGAGCAGCACCCCGTCGAGCGTGTCCGCCCCCGACGAGGCCACGCAGCGCATCACCAAGCCCCCGCCGAAGAAGCCCGCGCCCTCCGTGGTGCCGATCCACGCCCCGGACGAAGACACCGAGGACCCCGTGTCCGTCTCGTTTGACGACCTCGAGCCCCTCGAGGTGCAGCAGGCAGCCGGAGAGGGCGCTCCGCGCGGCGACGTCCAGCAGCGCCTGGTCGAGGCGCTCGGGCGGATCACCGCCTGCTACGAGGGCACGGAGCTCCCCCCCGCGGTCCACGAGCTCCAGGAGCTCGTGCGAGGCAAGGACTACGACGCGCTCCGCCAGAACATCACCGAGGTGTGGAACGGGCTGCTCGGCTTCCACCAGAAGCGCGGGATTCGTCCCCATCACCAGGTCACCCATGCGTTCAACGTGATCAACAACCTCGTCCAGCAGTAGCCACCGCTCGCTCCTCCCTGTGTGCACGCCGCAGATGCGGGGGAGCGGGATCACCGGGTTACACTCTCCACCCGGATTGGGCCGGGCCCGAGGTTGTGCATGACTCCGATGCTCCTCGCGACGACGCTGCTCGGCTGCAACCGGTACGATCTGTTCCTGATCGCCGGGTACCAGCAGGAGAGCTTCAACAACAAGGCCGACGTCCTCTTCGTCATCGACAACTCGGACTCGATGTTGCCGGTCTCCCAGAGCATGGCGGTGAACTTCGCCGGGTTCATCGGCGGCATCGACGAGTCCGAGCAGGCGCGCTCGTACGAGGGCCTGCCGGACGCCGTCACGAACTTCGTGGACTACGTCCAGAACCGCTCGGCGTTCGTGGACTACCAGTTCGGCATCACCACGACGGACGTCCCCACGGAGGCGGGCGAGCTCGTCGGCCCGGTCGTGAAGCGCGGCGAGGACGACGTACCCAACCGCTTCATCGAGAACCTCGCGTGTGAAGCCACGTGCTTCGACCCGTCGAGCCCGCTGCCCACCGACAACGGGTACAACTGCGGCGACCCGCTCGGCAGCTTCCTGACCCAGCAGTTCATGGACTGCACCTGCCCGAGCTCGTACCAGGGCAACTGCGGCGCCGCGAAGGAAGAGGGCGTCGA
>JBIKWC010000468.1:0-3836 GCA_044356535.1 Myxococcota bacterium | reverse complement strand
CCCACCGCCGCCCGCCAGTGCTCCGAGGCCCCTGCGGCCTGCAGCTGCGCCTCCTGGAACGGCGGATGCCGACCCGCGGCGTCGAACCGGCTCGTCCACGGCGCCGCCCACAACGCGAGCGACATCCGCACCGCCGCGTAGGGCGAGGTCGTCACCGCCACCAGCTTCGCCGCGTCCGGCCCGAACACCATGTCGAACGCCGCTGGGTCGCGGGCCCGCATCCCCTCGAGGAGCTTCCCGAGGCTCCCCGACTTCTGGGTCCACTGGATCAGGCCGTACGACAGGCCCGCCCCGTCGAGGTTCTTGTTCTGCGCGCCGTAGTTGCCGCGCGACTCGGTCTGCGCGACCCAGGTGATCGCGCGCGTGGCGTAGTCCATCGTCAGCTCCGGGGGCGTGGGTTCGCGAAGGTACCGGCCGGGTAGAGAAGCTCGGGATCGAGGCGGCCGCTCGCGTCGCTCACCTGGACGTGCAGGTGCGGACCCGTGGCCCGCCCGGTGCTGCCCGAGAACCCGAGGGCCTGCCCGCGCACGACGCGGTCCCCACGGCGGACGAGCACCGTCGAGAGGTGCGCGAACGACCAGCGCCGGCCGGCCGCGTCGAGCGTGACGGCGTTCCCCGCGACCTGCCCGACGCCCACGCCGTCCCGCGCCACCGCGACCACGAGGCCGTCGCCGGGCGCGTACACGGCGGTCCCCGACGGCACGGCGACGTCGAGCCCGGTGTGGAACCGGCGCACGTGGTCGATCGGATCGACCCGCCACCCGAACCGCGACGACACGCGCGGCCGCCCCGCCACCGGGGGGTAGGGTCCGGGCGGCGGGGACTTCGGGGACGCCGCCCGCGCCGGCGAGGCGGAGAGCAGGAGCAAGCCCGCGAGCGCGGTGGCCCCGATCCAGGTGGCGGCACCCGGGGACGTCACGCGGCCTCGGCGAGCTCGCCCTCGGCGCGGCCGGCGGAGAGCAGGGTGCGGGGGATCGAGCGGCTCCACCACCAGCGCGCGGCCTCGTCGAGCGCCGTGAACGTGAGCCCCGAGCCCGGCGACGCGGCCAGGAACGCCTGCCAGCCGGCCTCCGTCGGGGCGAGCGTCGTGACGCCGGGGGTGTCGAGCGCCAGGTCCGCCGTCACCACGCGAAGGCCCGCCGGGGCGATGACCGGCACCCGCGGCAGGTTGTGCGCCCAGCGCGGAAGCTCGGCGAGCGCGCGCAGCACCCGGTCCCCGCCGAGCGCCCACATCCGCTCCGCCCACGCGTCCGGCGCCAGGTGCCAGCCGTAGCCCGCCCAGTCCCCGGAGATCCGCGTGCGCCGCTGGAGCCGCAGGTCCAGCGCCTCGAGCGTCGCGTCGTCATCGGCCGGGGGCCAGGCCGGGTCGTAGTGCTCGGGGCGAAGCGTGGCGAATCGCGCCTCGTCGGCCTCCACCGCGGTCCACACCGGCTCGCCGGCGGCCCGGAAGCCGATGGTCCCGTCCCGGCCGACCACACCGAACTCCGCGTGTTGGACCTGCTCCGGGTTCCACGGCGAGGGCACGCCCACGCGCAGGCCCTCGAACAGCGGCCCACCGCCGTCGACGACGAGCACCGGCCGGTCGCGGACCACCGACGCCCACGGCGCCCACGGCCACGCGTCGGTGTTCGTGCGCGCGAGGTGCTTGAGCCGCTCCTCGGCCTCGCCGCGCAGCCGGGCCGCCTCGGTCGCGTCGCGGGTGCGCTCCGCGGTGCGGAACCGCGCGTTCACCGCCCGCAGGAGCTTGCTCGCCTCGGCCGCGATCTTCTTCTTCGCGTCGGCCTCGCGCTGTTGGCGCACCGCCTCGAGCCGCGCGCGCGTCTGCTCGGGGTTCCGGCTGATCATCAGCAGGATCTCCTCGGGGCCGAGGTCCATCTGGGCGCCCGGGTTGTTCGTGTCGCGGTCCTGGCTCTTCAGGAGCTGCGTCATCCAGCCGCGCTTGCCCCGCGACCCGCACGCGCTGAGCTGCGTCGGCAGGATAGGCCGAGAGTCATGTTCCGTCGCCACCACTCGCTCCACCTGGTCGACCGCGAGGGTCGCCGGGAGCTGCACGGGTCCGACGGCGTCGTCGTCAACGACCTGGACGGGGTGCGGGTGGTCGAGGCGCCGTTCCAGGTGATCGTGTGCGAGGACTGCGGGGGCGAGGGCTGCAAACAGGGCGACTGGTACATCGCCCGCCGCTTGGGCGACGCCGTCGCCTGGGTACCCCACCAGGACGAGCTGCAACCGGAGCCCGCGGCGCAGGTGTTCGTCGGGGGCGCGGTCGCCACCCTCCTGGCGTCCGTCCGGGGCCACGCCGCCCACCCGCTGGGGCCGCTGTCGCTGCGCGACGCAGCGTTGTTGCTGCGGGCGGCGGCGCCGGGCCAGGCGCTCGGTCGGGAGAGGGAGCCCGTCCGTCTGCGCCACGGGCTGTTGCTCGCTGTCGACGGGGCCGAGCTCGACGAGGTCACCCGCGCCCTCGCTGCGTTGGCGCAGGCCGACGGGCGGCCCTGCCCGCCTGCCCCATCGACCGCCAGGCCCATCGACCTCTACCTCGACCTGCCCGGGACGCCGGTCTGGACTCCACTGGCCCGCGGTCCGGACGGGTCCCTGTGGTGGCTGCCGCTCGGTCCTCCCCCGGCTCCTGGCACGGGCCCGTGAGGCTGCTCCACACCAGCGACCTCCACGGGTCGTACCGGCACCTGCTCACGCTCGCCGAGCCGTTCGACGTCTGGGTGGACACGGGGGACTTCCTGCCGAACCGGGGTCGCGTGGAGCGCACCGGGTTCCAGGTCGCCGAACACCACGAGCGCGCGTTCCAGCTCAAATGGCTCTCGTACAAGGACCTCGCCCGCCGGCTGCGCGACTGGCTCGCCGGGCGGCCGTTCGTCTCCGTCCCTGGAAACCACGACTTCGTCCCCCTCGCCCGGATCTTGCGGTCCAGCGGTGCGAACGCGCACGAGGTCGGACCCGCGGGGGTCGAGGTACTCGGGCGACGGTGGAGCGGCTTTCGCGAGGTCCCGTGGATCGCAGGTGAGTGGCCCGGTGAGACGCACGACTTCGGGGAGCTCGTGTCTGCCTCGCTGGCCGCCCGGCCGGACATCCTCCTCACGCACGCGCCGCCCCGCGGCGTGCTGGACGGCGCCACCTACGAGGGGGTCCCTGGACTCGCCGAGGCGTTCGTGCACCACCGGCCGTCGTTGCACCTGTTCGGCCACGAGCACGCGAGCGGCGGCCAGGAGGTGGTGCTCGACGGGACCCGCTTCGTGAACGGCGCGACGTGCACCCGGGTGCTCGACCTCCCCTGACCATCGGGCAGTCGCGAGCCCCGACACAAGCGAACGGGTCAAACCGCGGGGTGGGAGCCGAGCCATGGCGCGGCCACGACTCCCGTTCGCGGGCTCCGAGCGCATTCCCAAAACGCAAAAACCGGCCTTTCGACCGGTTTTTGAAGGTGGCTCCCGCTGCTTGACGCTGTTCGAACTTGGGCGACGGAGAGACCTGCGTTCTTCCGCGGGGAGGCCGGGGCGGCGCTCGGCTTGGTCGACGCGGTGCCGGCGCTCGCCCAGGCCATGAGGGGGACGAGGTCGCTGGCGAAGCTCGAGGAAGGAGCAGGTCCTTCGCGTCGTCGACGCCGTCGCCGGTGAGCTGCATGCGCCGGCGTTGCGAAAGTCACGCCGTTTCGGCTATACAGAAACACAATGAATTCAGAAACAACGCTGCTGCAGCGAGGGGTCGCTCGTCTCCGCGAGCTCCTGCCGACGGGCTGGGCCGTGGAGACGGTCGGCTCGTCTCGCGCCGTCGACCTCCGGCTGCGGCTCACTGCCCCCGACGGCGCCACAGGCGTCCTGGTGGTC
>JBIKWC010000467.1:0-3849 GCA_044356535.1 Myxococcota bacterium | reverse complement strand
CGGTAGGTTGCCCACCGCGAGGCGCCCTTGACCACGAAGGCCCTGAAGAAGCTCCCGCGCACCGACGCCGCGTGGGAGGTGGGGATGATCCACACCCGGTTCGAGCAGGGAGGGGCCACCGCGATCGGCCTGTTGGTCGTCGTCGAACGAGGCTCGGGGACGATCCGCTCGGCGTCAGCCGTCCTGGAGGGGGAGTCTCCGGCCGTGGTGTTCCGTGAGGCGCTCGTGGCACCGGCGCCGCCGGCGAAGCCCTCCAGGCCGAAGCATGTCGTGCTCGACGACCCCTGGCTCCGCGACGCGCTCTCGACCCTGCTGGAGGAGGCAGGGGTGCTCTCCGTCGCGACCGAGGCCACTCCCGCGCTCGACGACGCCATCGCGCGGCTGCTGCGACAGGGAGGGGCTCCGGCGGGGCCAGGCATCGACCACGACCTCCCGGGCTGGCGCGCGGCCTTGCAGGACCTGATCCGGCTGGCGCCGTGGAGCGCCCTCGACGACCGGGTCGAGTTCACGTTCGTGGGTGGCGGGCTGGACGGGTCGGTCGCGACGCTGATGGGCCATCGGGGCGAGCTGTTCGGCGTGGTCCTGCACGCGACGCGGGCGGACCTCGACGCGGTCCGGGCCGCGCGGGCGGCGGGTGATGGCCGCGCACGGACCTACGCGTCCGTGCATCTGATGCTCGAGCCCCGCAAGGGGCTGTCGGCGGACGAGGTCGAGCGGTGCTTGCGGGTCGGGCTGCAGTTTCCGCCGGGGCTCTACCCGAGGGTCTACGTGACCTCGACGAGCGGGTTCGCGGAGGCCTCCGCCGACGCACAGCGGCGCCTCCTGACCGCGGTGCGTGCCGTCACCGCCCTCTGTCGGCGAGACCTCTCCGCGCTGGGGACGGGCGCGCGCCGGACGGTCGAGGTGGAGGGCGTTCGGGTGACGGCGGGTAGGTGAAGCTCGCCGCGCCGGACGCGGCGGACCGCGCCATCCGCTCGTCGAATACCTGGCAGGAGGGCCGCGCTGCTCGTCGCCAAGCTGCACAAGATCGCCGAGCGCGTCGGGACGAAGAGGGCGGAGGACAAGGACGCGCTCGACATCCTCAGGCTGCTACGCGGGGTGGACGCGAAGACACTCGGGGCGAGCTTGGTGGCGCTCGAGAACGATCCCCGATCCGCGGCGATCACGACAGAGGGCAATGGGACACCTGTCGACGCTGTTCGGGAACGAGGACTCACCTGGCGCCCTGATGGCTGGCAGCGCGGCGTTCCCGGCAGAGTCGTCCGAGGTGATCGCGAAGTCTGCGGCGATACTCTCGAACGACGTACTTCGCGCTGCCGGCCGGCAGTGTCGCTGCGAGGCGCAGCTCACATCCCGAGCCACTCCCCACACTCCGGATCGATCTTCACGCACAGCTTCGACAGCGTCCGGGTCGCGGCCGCGGACAGCATCCCCTCGGCGATCTCCTCATGGAGAAGACTCCTCGTCTCGCCAGGGCGCACCCGCGCGGACTTCGTCGAGGACGAAGCGGACGCCCTGGTTGTCGGTGGGGTTGAGCCAGAGCATGCGCTCGAAGACGGCGCGAGCCTCGTCGAAGCGTCGTGCGCGCCAGAGGGTCAGGCCCTGGCCTTTCAGGCAGCGCAGGAACGGCCGGTTGTCGATCCGCCCCCACGGCAGGACGCCGTCGAACCCCTCGCCGAGGGACAGCTCGCCGATGCGAACGCCGACCTCGTAGTGCCGGAGCGCCTCGTCGCCGCGGTGGTCGAACGCGAAGTTGCCGAGGTGCGCGTGGGCGTCGAGGCACCGGAGATCGGCCTCAAGCAGGTCCATCAGGAGCTTGTGCGCGCCGACCCGGTCGCCGCCTGCGTGGCGATCGCACGCCTCGAGGATCGGGTCGCTGTCGTAGTTGTCGGGGTCCTCGCCCGGCAGGACCTGCTCCATCTCGAACGAGCGCCGCGGGCCGTGGGCGAAGATCTCGCGCGCCCAGTCTTCGAGCGGCTCGTCGGGCTCGCCCCAGTACTCGTCGGCGGGGTCCCAGAGGTACTCGTCCATCAGGCGGAGCGGGACGAGGCCCAGGGCGACCGCGTCCAGCCGGTGCCCGGTGATCCCGCCCGACAGGTAGGGGTGTCCCCCATACCGCCACTGCTTCTTCCCGCGGACGGTCACGATCTCGCCGGGGACGGCCTGCCACAGGTCGCCCGAGCGCAGCGTGATCTCGCGCGCGGTGCCGAGAACGCGGCAGCGCGCGGCGGACGCCTTCACTGCGAGGACTACGAGCGCGATCGGCGCGTCCAGGTCCAGGTCCTCGGGTGCGGCCTTGTGGCGCTTCGGCTTCTTCGTCGGCTCGGGCAGGGAGAGCGGCGGGAGATCGAGCCATCTCCGATAGGCGTCGAGGTGCCGTGCACCCTCGGACCCGGCGGGAAAGACAACGTCGCACAGGGCGATGGTGTGGGTGGGCCCGCTCCCCCGGCGACAGGTCGCGGTGACGCCACGGCGGGGGTTGCCGTCGTAGTCGACGGCGTGGATGGTGACCGGCTCTCCGATGACGAAGGCGTCGGCCGGCAGCGCGAGCGCATCCTGGAACGCGGTGAGGAAGGCGACGAACTGCTCGTCGTCGCCGTACGCATCCACGAGGATTTCCTCGATCAGCGCGTCGACCTCGGCGGTGTCCGACCTGGGCATCAACCGGTCCTCCCTGCCGGGCACGGGCTGGCGCCGGCCTCGAGCGTGAACGCGACGAGGTGCCCCGGGCGCCCGACGGCGTTCAAGCCGACGCACCGCACGCCACCGATCTCGGCGTCGACGCGGTGGTGGTGGTGCCCGAAGAAGCACACCGCGGGACGGAGCCGCTCGACGAGCTGCCCGAGCCCGGCGCCCTCGCTCCGGTACCGGCGCTCGTCTCCGCTGGGAAAGCGCTTCACGAACTCGATTTCGGCGGGCGCGTCGTGGAGCAGCAGCACGTCGGGCCTCGCGTCCCCTGCGAAGCGGTCGAGCTCGTCGCGGGTGTAGTGGCGGCGGGCAGACCCCTGCAGCGTGTTCGCTGGCCGCTCGTAGTTCGAGGGCCCGTAGCAGCCGCCCACCCCCGCGACGACCACGCCACCAGCGAGCTCGGCGCGCTGGCCGTTGCGCAGGTAGCGGAGACCCGGGAGCACTTCGTCGGTCTCGAGCGCGTCGAGCCAGGCGAAGTCCTCGTGGTTGCCCTTGATGAACTTCGTCTGCCGCGGCGCGGGCCGGCGCTCGGCCCACCAGGTCGGGAAGTCGCCTGGGCCGTCGTGGTCGCGCGTCGCCCGATCGACGCGAGCGGCCTCGGGCCAGATCCCGAAGTCGCCCACGTGGAGCACCTGATCGAACCGGCCGCCGAGGTCGGCTTCGAATGCGAGGAGATCGTCGTAGAACCGGTCGAGGGCTCCGTGGGTGTCGCCGGCGGCGCACAGCAGCATGTCGGGCCTCGGCAGGTGAGCGGAGGAGACGACTGCTGTGTAGCACGGGTTCCAGGACTCTTCCGGCTCGCCGTGCAGGTCGAGCTCCCCGGCCACCGGAGTTCGAGTCCGATACCGGGGGGTGTCCGCGGACGAGGTGCGAGGCCGGCTTTCGTGAGTGGCCTCGACACCTTCGTTTCTGGGGCTTGAACTTGAAGATAACGGTTCAAGCTACGGTTTTCGCCTACAGTATGAAATGGATCCCCGAACGCCGCCTTTCCGCGAGTCACTACCGTCAGGAATGGTCGGCATCTTGACCGTTTCCGTTTCGGCGGTGTCGGCTCCCGGGGTCACGATGTCGTCGACGAGGTGCTTGAGCCCGGTGTTGTCGAAGGGCACCTGGAACGTAATCCGAATCAGCCGGCGCTCCACCACTTCGATCTTCTCCACG
>JBIKWC010000021.1:0-50580 GCA_044356535.1 Myxococcota bacterium | reverse complement strand
GGGCCTCGGCCATGCGTTGGTTGAAGTCGTCCATCCGTCGATCGTAGCAGACTCCGGATACGTTCCCGCCATGACGACCGGACCCGGGATGCTCGAACACGTCGGACGCCAGCTGTTCCGCGCGCTCGGCTACACGAGCGAGTGGGTGGACACCTCGGTGGGGCCGGTGCACGTGTGGTCGAGCCCGGGCTCGGGCACGCTGCCGCCGCTCCTGTTGTTCCACGGCCTCGCGGCCTCGGCGATGCACTGGATGCCGCTCCTCGGCACGCTCCGCCGCCACGTCTCCCACGTCTGGGCCGTGGACCTGCCCGGTCACGGGTTCTCGGTGCGCCCCGAGGCGCTCACGACCACGTTCCTGCGGACCGGGCTCCTGGAGGCGCTCGACCGCGTCCACGGCGTGCCCTCGGTGGTGGTCGGCAACAGCCTGGGGGGCGCGTCGGCGGTGCGGTACCTCCTCGAGCGCCCGGAGCGCGTGCGGGGCGCGGTGTTGTTCTCGCCGGCGGGTGCCCCGCTGGACCACACGGACCTCGCGTCGATCCGCGCCCGGTTCCGGGTGTGCGACCACGCGGAGGCAGTGCGTTTCGTGGACGACCTGCACGCGCGGCCCCCCCACCGCCTGCGCTCGAACGTGATCGCGCCGGTGTTGCGGCGCTCGCTGCAGGATCCTCTGGTGGACTCGTGGCTGGCGCAGGTGTCCGCCGACGACTTCCTCGCGCCGACGGACCTGCAGCAGCTCACGCGGCCGGTGCACGTGGTGTTCGGCAAACAGGAGCGGTTCTTCCCGACCTCGTCGCGGGACTTCTGGCGCACGAACCTGCCGGCCCACGCGGTGTACGAGGAGCCGGAGGGCTTCGGCCACTCGCCCTACCTCGACGATCCGGCGTGGGCGATCGCGCGCATCCTGGCGGTCGCCCAACGGAGCTAGCCACCAGGCGTCAGCCCTCCACGGCGCGTTTACGCCTCGCTGTAGTTCGTGCCCAGGTTCATGGCGTAGGGACGGGAGACGCCCGCCAGCTCCTTGCCGAGCTTGTCGCCTTCGCCGTCGATGAAGGTGCGGTTGAGCATCGTCTCCGAGATCATCCAGCCGCGCGCCACCAGCTGGGACTGGGCGGCGAGGATGGCGGTCTGCACCCGCGCGTAGTCGAACCCCGCCTGGGCCAGCGGGCCTTCGCTGTCGATCTCCACCCGGTAGCGGTCGACCTCGCGCTTCTCGAAGTCGCACATCGTCGGGTAGATCTCGGTGCCCCGGCTGGTGATGCGCAGCAGCTTGAACCCGTGTTCGCGCAGGATCGGCGCGATTTCGTTCGCGCGCACCCGGTAGAAGGCCTGGACGAGCCGGATGCTCACCGCGTCGAAGGCGACGAGGCGCTCCACTGCCTCCCCGAGCGTCGCCGCCCGCAGGGAAGGGCTGTACCGGGCGATGGTCGACGGGCTGGCGTTCATCGCGAGCAGGGCCGACCCGAAGGTCGCCTGCGCGAGCTCGGGGTGCGACTGCAGGAAGCCCTGCATGACACGCGCGCCGTATTGGCCGAAGCTCCGAATCGACTGGAGGCTGCCGGCCCGGTTCTTGTCGAACAGACCGCGGAGGTCGATGCCGGTCTCGCGCTCGAACCGTTCGCGGACCGCGGGAACCAGACCGGTCGCGTCCTCGTCGACGGCCCCGGAGGGCGTGAAGGCCACACGGAGCCCGGAGTCGTCCACGAACAGGTCGAAGCCGACGATCTTCGAGTTGGCGCGGGTGGGGTTCGGTGGCGTGTTGCGTTCGACGAACGCCTGCCACGGCTTGCCCCCCGGCTGCGGGCCCCTTCTTGATGTCCCCGACGTAGTGTCCATCCGCCAACACCTCCAGCACGGCGGTCTTGATGAGCTCCGCGCCGCGGATGTTGGCGGCCCCGCCGATGTGCAGGAGCATCTCGGCGGCGGCGTCGATCAGCGCGACGGGGTTCGCCAGGTTCTGCCCGGCGATGTCGTCCGCGGTGCCGCCCATGGTCTCGAACATCGACACCGCCCTGGGGTTGTTGGGGTTGGTGTTGTTCGAGCTCACCAGCCCCACGCCGCCCGTGACCTTCGCCGCGATGTCCGAGCCGATGTCCCCGAACATGTTGGTGGTGACCACGACGTCGAACCGCTCCGGCTGCGCCGCGATGGCGGCCAGGCCGTCGTCGATGATCAGGAAGTTCGCCTCGATCCCGCGGTCTCCCAGGCGCTCACGGCGGTAGTCGCGGGCGACCTTCAGGAACGACTCCTTGAACAACCCGCCCGTGATCTTGAGGATGTTCGGCTTTTCCAGTGCGGTGACCTTCGTCCGTCCGTCCCGCAAGGCCGCCTCGAACGCGGCGCGGCAGATGAGCTCGCATCCTTCGGGGGTCTGGTGTCGGAGCGCCTGCGGATAGTTGCGCGCCAGCCGGTGCTCGATCGAGGCGTACAGGTCCTCGACGTTCTCGCGGACGAACAGGAGGTCCGCGCCGGGCATGCCGGGCGCGATGGGGTCGAGGGTCACGCACCGCCGGATGTTCGCGTACTGCTCGAACCCCTTGCGGATGGTCACGTTGCGGCTCGGCTCGTCGCCTTCGTCGAGCGTCCGCAGCGCGCCCTTCAAGACGGCGTCTGCCCTCCCGGCCTCCTCCAGCGTTCGCCGCTCCACGTGGCCGACCAGCTGCCGGACGGCCGCGAGCGTGGCCGGCTCGAGCCTCGCCAGGATCTTCTTGTAAAAGTCGTTGATGTTGCCGGCCGCCCGCGCCTGTTCTTTGGCCTGGGTCTCGAGCTCGATCGCGACCTCGCCCGGCGCGCGCGTCCCGAACTGAGCGGACCAGGCGGCGGGCGCGTGCTGCTGCAGCAACGGGAAGAGGTCCCTCGCATCGGGGTAGCCGAGCGTGCCCTCGAGGTACGTGAGCTGCAGGCCGGTCGCCGCGAGCACCGTCTGCGCGGCTTCGATGCACTCGGGACCGATGCCCTGCCCTCGGATGACCAGGATCCGGGGACCTTCGTTCGGGGAGACAGACGGTTTCGTCAAGGACCCTCCACTGGCGCGAGAGACGCGGTTGACGCTCGTAACGCGAAACCAGAAACATGAAATCAATGTCCCCTGTATGGTGGCAGCGTTCCCCGTCCTCGATGGCGGCGGAAGGATAGGAGCGCGCGGACTCGGCGCGACCCGCCGCCGAGTGACGAGGGGCCTGCATGACCTGTGTCTGGATCGGCGTCGCCGTCGTCGCCGTGGCCTGGGCGCTGGCCCAGCTCAAGCGCAGCCGCCCCGACGGCGACCTCTTGCGGTCCCACCCGTACCGCCGGCTGTTCTGGTTCATCACGCCGAGCCGGTCTCAGGCCACCGTCACTTACGACACGGCGGTCGACGTCGAGGAGCTCCTGCCCTACCTCGCCGAGGCCGGTCCCGCGTTCGGCGCCCACCTCACCCACACCGTCGTCGCCGCCTGCTTCACGGCGCTCGCGGAGGTGCCGCGGATGAACCGGTTCGTGACGGGCCAGCGGCTGTTCCAGCGGCGCGGCGAGTGGCTCACGTTCTCGATGAAGCGCAAGCGCCTCGACGCCGACGCCAAGCTCGCCATGGTCAAGCTCGCGTTGGCGCCCGGAGAGACCTTCGCCGACCTCGTCCGCCGGATCGACCTGCGCATCACCGACGAGCGGACGGACAAGGTGACCCGGGAGGACCAGGAGTACGGCCTGTTCGACGCCCTCCCGAACCCCGCGCTGCGCGTGATCGTGTACGCAGCGCGCTGGCTCGACGAGCACCACCTGCTCCCGGGCTGGTTCGTGGAAGGTGACGGCCTGTTCACGAGCGCGGTGGTGGCGAACCTCGGCTCCCTCGGCATGGCCGCCGGCCACCACCACCTCTACGAGTGGGGCAACTGCCCGCTGTTCCTGGTGGTCGGCGCGGTGGAGTCCGTTCCGGTCGTGGTCGACGGCCAGGTGGTGGTCCGGCGGCACCTGCCGCTGAAGTGGACGTTCGACGAGCGCATCGACGACGGCCTGAACGCCCGCAAGGGCATCGACGCGGTGGTGCGGGTGCTCTCCCGACCGCGCACCGAGCTCGGCTGCCTCCCGGCGGGCCCCGCTCCGGCCCTCGACCGCGGGCGGCCGCCACCGCGATAGCCGGCAGCGATGCGCTCCTCCTGTCGACCCATCCCCTTCCGTGCGCTCTTCGTCGCCGGCCTCCTCACCGCAGCGTGTGGTGGTCTGGGAGCGCCGCCCCCGCGGGCCGAGCTCGCGCCCTCCGCGCCGTCCCCGGAGGACCTCCGGTGGCTGCCGGGCCCCGCGCTCGCGCAGGCGCGCACCAGCCCGCAGGCCCTCGCCCTGGACGGCTACGTCGCCGTGTTCGGGGGGTTCACGGACCTCGCGCTCTACCGCTCGGGCCCCGCCGAGTGGATCGACCTCTCGACCGGCACCTCCCGTCCGATCGCGGGAGACCTCCCGAGCGACGTCCGGGGCGCGCGCGTCGGAGACCAGCTGTTCGCCGTCGGAAAGGGGGTCGCGTTCGCGCTCCGGCCCGAGCCGCTCGACTGGCAGCCGCTGCCTGCCCCGGTGGTGGGCCGGTCGGGGTTCACCGTCACCGCGGTCGCGGGTGGGCTCGTGTTGGCCGGCGGGTTCGGGACCGACAGCTACCTGGCGAGCGTGGAGCGCTTCGACGTCGCCACCAGCGCCTGGACGGCGGCTGCTCCGATGCACCTCGCCCGCGGAGAACACGCAGCCTGCACGCTCGAGGACGGCCGCGTGCTCGTGACGGGCGGGGTCGGGTCGGACGATCAGTTCGGAAAGCTGCAGGTCACGATCGGGGCGGACGGCCAGGAGACGGTGACCCAGCTCGCCGGCGCTGGCGGCGTCGGCGCCTCCGCCGAGCTCTACGACCCGGTCACGAACACGTGGACGCTCCTGCCGCCGTTGCCCACCCCGCGCCGGCGCCACGTGTGTGTGGCCCTCGCCGACGGCGGCGTGCTGCTGGTCGGGGGGCTGCTCGGCGCTGGTTCGATGCCCATCGTGGCCGCCGATCGGTGGAGCCCGACCTCGGGCTGGCGCTCCGCCGGCCAGGCCCGCGCGCCCCTCCGCGACCTGGCGGCAGAGCGGCTTCCGGACGGCCGCGTGGTGGTGGTGGGCGGGGCGAACGACGACGCGCTCGAGCGCGTGGAGGTCGACGTCTTCGACCCGGACACCAGCGCCTGGACGCCTGGCCCCCCGTTGCACACCGCGCGCGCCAACCTCGCGCTCGTCCCGGCGGGCGGGGTCGTGTACGCAGTGGGTGGCCAGGCGGCGTTCCAGGCCCTCGCCTCCGTCGAGGCCCTCGCGCCGGTCGACCGGTGACACGTCAAGGCTGCCCCTCGACGTCACCTCAGGTCTTCCACAGGCTCCGACGGTCCGCGGGCGTTCGGCGGAGCAGCGCGAAACGGCAACCGAAACGCTGGTGATCGGGTCCGGTGGGCCGGCGCCCCACGGTTGATTGTCCCCACCCGATCCACAGGTTCGACCACCACGCAGGTTCGCTCGAGCAGAGCCGCGTGTGGTGGAGTAAGCTCGGCTCCGGGAGGGCGCATGACCTGGTTGCTCGTGGGGTTGACCGCCTGCAAGGCGCCTCCGGACGCGCCCTCCGGGCTCGACGACTCCGTGAAGTTCCTGTTCCGCGACTTCTACGGCGACGATGCGACCATCGGCGCGGGCCTCACCGGGCTCCTCGACTGGTTCGAGGCCGACGGCGGAGAGCTCCTCGACGCCCGCGCGGACCTCGGCTCCGTGGGCGCGTTCTCGCTGACCCCGCTGTCCACGGACGTGGTCGCCGCGGTGGAGGTCGAAGGCGACCCGGACCCCGCCACCGCCTCCGGGGTCGTCTCGGTGTCGGAGATGGCGTGCGCCTGGGAAGAAGCCGAGGCCCTGCTCGTGCGGCCCGACCAGGACCGCGTGTTCGAGGGGGACTTCGACCGCTACGAGCGCCGGTACCTCACCAACCGTGCCGCCTTCGAGGCCGCCACCGACGCGGGCGAGTTCGACGCCCAGAGGGACGCGCTCGACCCGTCCGACCTCACCGACGTCGAGCCGGGTTCGCTGCTGCTCACCGAGAACGCAGCAGCCAGCACCGAGCTCGGCGTCACCGTGCCGTTCGACCTCGTGCTCCACTTCCGGCACGGCCGGTACGAGATCCAGGGCGAGGACGCGGAGGCCTTCCTCATCCTGGGCTACTTCCCCCATGAGGCGGTCAGCGACGGGGGCGACACCCGGATGGTCCAGAACTACTCGATCGAGGTGAACGTCGCCCGCGGGAAGAAGACGCTGCGCGTGTTCGCGAACTGGACCGAGCTCGACAGCTCGATCCTCGCCTCGGACTCGCCCCTCGTGCTGACGTCGGCGGTCAACAAGTCGCAGGACTCCGCGGCCAGGGTCTCGAACCTCTGCGCCGGCGAGGAGTCCATCGAGTAGGTGGCACCCTCCGCGCCTGCGTGTCGAACCCGTGACAGGTCAAGGGCACCCCTCGACATCACCTCAGATCATCCACAGGCTCCGACGCATCGGGAGCGGCCGGCGTCGAGGCGTGAAACGGGAACTGCAACGCCGGTGATCGGGTCAGGTGGTCGCCCGCCCTGCGGTGGATTGTCCCCACCCGATCCACAGCCCTGGGGTACGCTCGACCGATGGACACGGAGATGGTCTGGGAGGCCGTCGCGACCTCCGCTGCCGCGCACCGCGACGGCGAGGCCCAGGCAGCCCTGGCGCCGCTGCGGGCCGACCCCGAGTGGGGGCCCCTCGCGCGGGTCGTCGAGGTCGGTGTCTCGTGGTACGACGACTGGAAGTCGGACGCCACGCAGGAGGCGCTCGCGCGCGACGCCGCCTCCGGAGGCCCGCTCGCCGACCAGGCACGCACGTGGTTGCCGTGGGTGGTCTACGCCCGAACCTTCGAGCAGAACACCTCGTACCTGGCTGCCCTCGACGACCTCGCCGGGCGCCACGCGCTGGGTCCGGTCACCGCGTTGTGGCTCGACTCCCCCGAGCTGCTCCAGGACATCGTCGCGCTCCACGACACGTTCGACGATCCGCGGTGGGAAGCGGAAGACCGGTTCCCCGAGGCCGTCGAGCTCGCCCACCCCTACCGGCTCCCGTTTCCGGTGTCCCTGGCGCCGGGGGGCGCCTGGTGGCGAAACCCGCACGCTGCGGACGCGCTGGGACACGCGCGGCGGCTCGCGTGGGAACCGGTGTTGACGGGGGTCGTCGAGCGGCAGCAGGCGGGAGACGATGCCGGCGCCCGGGAGTACCTCCGACAGAGCCTGTCCGCGTTGGGAGAAGAGGGGGTTCCGAGCTGGGCGTGGATGGTGCTCGGGGAGTGGGACCACATCGCTCCCGACGACGAAGCCTACGGCGCAGGAGCCCGGTGGGTGCGCGCCGCGCCCGAGGAGCGCGTGCCGGAGCTGGTCGCCGACGCCTCGCCGCGTTCGCTCGTCGAGCTCGCCGAGCTCCTGGAGCCCGATGAACCCGAGCTCGCAGCCCGCGTGCGTGCCCTGGTGCAGGCCCCTTCACCGCTCCAGCGGCACCTGGACGCCAGCGCGCCCGGGTACGCGACCGTGAAGGCGTGGGAAGGGGGCGATCCACTCGCGCTCCGCGCGGCCGAGGAGGCGCTGGCCCGCGCGCCGGAGCACGGATTGGTCGGGTGGGCGCACCTCGTGGTGGCCGAGGCCGCCCGGGCCCAGGGACACGAGCGGGCGTTCCGACGGGAGCTGCGCGCCGCGTTGCGCGACGAACGCGATCCGTGGCGCCCCTGGCTCGCGTGGACGCTGTACCAGGCTTCGCCCCGGGAGGAGTGGCTGTGGGTGGCCTGGCCGGTCGCGCAGGGGCAGGTCGACCCGGAGGTCGCCGTGGCGACGGCCGAGCGCTCTCCGGACCCGTTCGCCCCCGGCATCGTGGCGCGCTCGCTCGCCCGCCGCCCGGAGGCTGCGTCCGTCTCTGCCTGGATCGAGGCGCACCGCGCGGATCCGGCACCCACCGACGAGTCGTTGCCCGGGTTCGTCGCGGGGTTCCACGACGACGGTATGTTCCGGCTCGGCGACTGCCGGCTGCTTCCCCGGTGGTGGGACACCTGGGTGGCGGTGGGTCCCGCGCCGCGCCCGTGGGTGGTGGCGGTCACGAACCGGGGCGCGGACGTGCGTGCCGGCCTGGAGACGTGTGTGGAGGATGCGCTCCGCCGCGGGGAGCAGATCCCTGCGACGGTCGCGCTGGCGGACACGGGCCTCGGGTGGTCCGCCCCCGTGGCGGGCGAGCCTTCGGAGCGCTTCGGCGCCTGCCTGGAGGAGGTGGGGGCGCGAGAGGGCCTGACGCAGTGGCGGGTGCACGTCGTCCGCCCCCGATGACGCGCGGCACCACCTCCTCGATGGGAGAAAGGCTTCACGACCTCCCCGACGCAGTCCACGCCGGAAGGCACGCCACCCGCCACGTCGACCAGTCGTGGTGCGCCGAGGGTCGGTGTGCGTTCCGCGCCAGGAGCGCGAGGTACTCGCGGGCGGGCCAGCGCTCGGCGCCCAGCCGGATCAGGTGTGGCGACGGCACCTGGCAGTCGATGACCCAGAACCCGCGGACCCGCAGCGCCTCGTGCAGGGCCCACAACGCGAGCTTCGAGCCGTCCGGAGCGCGGTGGTACATGGACTCCCCGTGGAAGATGCCTCCGAAGGTGAGCCCGTACAACCCGCCGATCGGCACGCCCTCCCGGTACACCTCCACCGCGTGGGCGATGCCCACGTCGTGCAGGGCGCTGTAGGCCGCGACGATGTCTTCCGTGATCCAGGTGCTCGACTCGTGGCGACGCGCCGTGTTCGCACATCGCTGCATCACCCCCCGGAAGTCCACGTCGAACGCCACCGAGACGCCACCGTTGCGGGCCCGCATCGCGAGGGAGCGGCTGACCCGCAGCGCGCCGACCCGGAGCACCCCGCGCGGATCCGGGCAGTACCAGGGCACGTCCGCGCCCCCGCGCCAGGGAAAGAGTCCGCGGCCGTAGGCCTCCACGAGGGCCTCGCGGCTGAGCTCCCCGCCCACGAACGCGAGCCCGGAGGCGTCGGGGGTGAGCGGGTCGGGGAACCAGCGGCGCTTCGGTGCGGTGTCCGACACGGGACCCCTCGGACAGCTACCCCGGCGCGGCAGCTCCGGGGAGGGGTCACCGCGACGGATCCGGGTTCACCTCTCGCGCGGGGGCCGGCGCGGGTGGCGGGGCCGAGGAGGTGCGCAGCGACAGGGCCACCGCCCCGCCGATCGTCCCCACGATCACGACCAGCGACGCCTCCACCGGCACCTGCCACACGCCGGACAGCAGCATCTTCGTCCCGACGAACATCAGCACCAACGCCAGGCCGTGCCCCAGGTACACGAACCGGTCCTTCATCCCGCCGAGCAGGAAGAACAGCG
Source organism: Myxococcota bacterium (assembly GCA_044356535.1). GTDB lineage: Bacteria > Myxococcota_A > UBA796 > UBA796 > JACKER01. The sequence goes on along the minus strand of JBIKWC010000021.1, from coordinate 41,193 downwards.
AGCGGAGACCGAGGATCGCGAAGACGTTGCTGGTGAAGACCACGAACGGGTCGCTCGTGATCGCGAACACGGCGGGGATGGAGTCGACGGCGAACACCACGTCCGTGACCTCCACTGCGAGCAGCGCGAGGAGCATCGGCGTGACGAACCAGCGGCCGCGCTCCCGGACGAAGAACGCATCACCGTGCAGCCTGGGGGTCACCGGGAGGCGACGGCGCACGGCCTGCAGCCAGACTGCGCTCGTCGGATCGGGCGTACCGCCCCCCTTCACCAGGAGCTTGAGCCCGGTGAGGAGGAGGAGGGCCCCGAACCCGTACATCAGGAAGTGGAACTGGTGGAGCAGCGCAGCCCCCAGCGCCACGAACAGCGCCCGCAACACCAGCGCGCCAGCGACCCCCCAGAACAGGAGGCGGCGCTGGTGGGAGACCGGGATCGACAAGGCCTCGAAGATGACCAGGAACACGAACAGGTTGTCGACGGCCAGGGCCTTCTCGAGGAGGTAGCCGGCTGCGAAGGCGCTCGCGGTGTCCGCCCCCCAGACCCACCACACCCCGATCCCGAAACAGGCCGCCACGGCGACCCAGACGGCAGACCACAGCGCCGCACCCCGAAGGCTCGGCTCTCGGCCCCGGAAGGCCGCGAGGTCCACGGCGACCATCACCGCCACCAGGGCCACGAAGACGACGAACGCGAAGGGGGTCCCTACCGAAGTCAAGCACACCTCCTGGTCGGCGCGGTCCGCGCCCTGGCGACGGACGGACGCGGGGTTCTTCGAGGGCCACGGGCCGGTGGTGGAGCTCGCCTTCGTCGCTGCCCCAGGTGACGCGCTGGCCCGCGCGGACCGCACACCATGCAACCTCCCTGGGAGCGACGGCTCCCGGGGAAGGTCGTATGGCTCTCGCGCCATCACCTGCTATGGATTTCGGGAAAATGACAGCCTGTGACTGTCCCGGGGATCGCAGTCAGTCGCAGTCGAGGCCGGCCCGATCGCCTTCGGGCACCTCGTCGCACCACCCGCTGGTCCCCGCGTTCACCGCCATCCAGGTGCCCTTGGCGCTGCGCGAGAACAACACCGTGGCGCCGTCCGCGTCGGGCGGGGGCACCGTGTGCGCCGTCGCCCAGGTCAGGTTGCACTTCACGTCCGACAACGTCTTGGAGTTCACGGCCTGGGCCACGTCGCTCTGTGCGAGCGCCTCCTCGAGGACCGCGCGGGGGCAGGTCTCCGCGGGCTCGCCCGCAGCCTCGGCGCCCGCCGGGGTCACCGTCACGATCAGGTCCACGACGTCGTGGTCGGGGCACTCGGGGTTCCCGGCGCAGCTGGCGGCCATCACCTCTGCCTTCCTGGTCGTGACCGTGACCTTCTGGCCGATCCACGGGGTGGCGTCGTGGGCGCCGCCGGGACACAGCTCGAAGTCGGCGTTCCGGGGCCCCCCGCCCGCGAGCTCCAGATAGCAGGACACGTCGCCCGCCACGACGCTCACCAGGGTCGCCCCGTCCCCACCCTGCACGGCGGGCGCCGCCGCCGCTGGGGCGTCCTCCCGCGTCGGCGCCTCTGCGTAGTCCGGCGTTGCACCGGAACACGCCAACGAAAACGCGATGGTTGGTCCTGCGATCCACATGGTTACCCGCCTCACTCTGCCTCCCAGTGGAACACACGGTACACGAGGTGGTCCCGCCAGGGAACCGCACGGTTAGCGGTTCAACCGGGGGGTGCTCGTGCGCGCGATGTCCTTGCAGCGCTACGGCGGGCCCGATGCGCTCGGCCCGGTGGAGCTGCCGCGACCCGAGCCGGCGGCCGAGCAGGTGCTGGTCCGGGTCGCCGCCGCTGCGGTGAACCCCGTCGACTGGAAGATGGCCAGCGGAACGTACCGGCTGATCCTGCCCGTCACGTTCCCCTGGGTGCCCGGCTTCGACGTGGCGGGCGAGGTCGTGGCCCTCGGACCCGGCGTCACGGCCTTCGCGGTGGGCGACCGCGTCCACGCGCGGCTCCGGAAGAACGAAGGCGGCGCCTCCGCGGAGTACACGGTCGCCGGGGTGGGGGTCACGGCGCGGATGCCGGCGGGGATGGACTTCGCGCAGGCCGCCGGGCTCCCGCTCGCGGGGATGACCGCGCTCCAGGGGCTCCGGGACGAGTGCGGGCTTTCCATGACCGGGAGCCGGGCCCGGGTGCTGATCGTCGGGGCCTCCGGCGGTGTGGGGCACCTCGCGGTGCAGCTCGCCAGGGCCGCAGGAGCCACCGTGGCAGGCGTGTGCAGCGGCCGCAACGCGGAGCTCGTGGCGAGCCTCGGCGCCCACGAGGTGCTCGACTACACCCGGCCGGACCCGTACCGCGGGCAGCCGCCGTTCGACGTGATCCTCGACTGTATCGGCGGCTCGCCGTCGGCGTGGACCCCGCTGCTGGGACCGGGGGGACGCTTCGGCTCGGTGGTTCCCGGGCCCTCGGTGTTCCTGCGCGGCTGGCTGAACGCGGTCTCGAGTCGGAAGGTCCGCCCCGTCCTGCTCCAGCCCAACGCGGTGGACCTGCAGGTGCTCGACGCCCTCGCAGCGCAGGGGAAGCTGCGGGTGGTGGTGGACAGCCGGTTCCCGCTGGAGGCGCTGGGCGCGGCCTGGGCGCGGTCCATCGCGGGGCGTGCGGTGGGCAAGATCGTGGTCGACGTGTCCTGACAGCGCATGGCGCCGTCGATGTGGGAGACTCGCGCCGGGAGGGCTCGTGTCGCGTGTCGCTGCGTACGTCGCCGACCGCAAGGTCGAAGGGCTGCGCGCCGGGCGCGACGAGCTGGGCGCTGCCTATGATGCGATCGAGGCGCACGCGAACGCGGCGCCCGATGCGCGGTCGGCGCTCGGGCGGTTGGTCGCCGGCCTCGCGTCGGTGCGGCTCGGCGACAAGCCCGCCCATGCGGACCTGCCCGCGCTCGACGCGGTGGTGTCGGGGGGCGACACTTCGCTCGTGGCCGGGTGGACGGCCGCGCTGCGGCGTCGGATCGCCCAGGGACGGGCGCGGGCCGACCTCCTGCCGCTCGTGGCGGGCGTGCTCGGCGAGGCGGCCCGGCCGGGTCGCCGCCGCCCCGCCCCGGACCCGGCGGTCGTGGCGGCCGAGCGCGACGCGTGGACCACGCCGGCGCCCGGGGGGCCGCTCGTGCGCGACGCCCTCGCCGCCGTGCCGCCAGACGTGCGGGCCCGAATCCGGGCGGCGATCGGCGAGCGGCTGGCGGACCTCGACGCGAGCTGGCCGCACCCGCGCGTCGACGGGGCGCTGCTCCGCGAGGAGGACCGCGAGGAGGCCCGGCGGTGGGGTCGGTCCGAGCTCACGAGCGAAGGCCAGCTCGACCCCGAGATCCGAGACCTGCAGGGCGCGCTGCGGCTGCGGTGGCGCGACGTGCGGAGGTGGGACCACGAAGGCCCGGTCGCGCTGGTCCCGACGTGGACCCGAACCCGGTGGCGGCTCCGACCCGCGCTCGACTGGTTGTCCGCGTGGACGGTCGAGGCGGTGGGGGAGGCGCTGCGCGACGTCTCCGCGTCGTTCGACGGCGTCGGCCACGTGAACCGTCGGCTCCGGCTCGAGCGCCTGCTCGAGCTCGACGCGCCCGAGATCATCGTGGAGAACGAACGCCGGATGGTGGCCGAGACGTTCGATCCCTTCGGTCGGTACGGTGCCCTCACCCTCGGCGGACCCGAGAGCGTCCGCCGGGCGCGGCTGTCGGCGTCCCGGTTCTCGGCCGACGCGGACTACGGTGGGGACTACGGCGGGACTGAGATCGCGCGCGCGACGGGTCGGTTGGCCGCGGAGGTCGCGCTGGCCCGCGCCCACGGCCGGGCCACCTGGGTCGTGAAGTCCGACCTCGCGGACTTCTACCCGTCGGTTTCGCACGCGTTGGTGGCCGAGCTCCTGCGCGGGGTCGGCCTCCCCGACGACTGGGTGGCGCTCGTGGGCCGCTGCCTGTCGCTGCCGCTTCCCGACGGGCGGCGCACCGCGCGAGGCCTTCCGCTCGGGTGGACGCTGTCGCGGGTGCTGGGAGACCTGCTGGTGGGCGTGCTCGTGGGTCGCGTCCGCGCCGCTGCGCCGGAGGTCGAGGTCCTCACCCTCGTCGACGACGTGTGGTTCCTCGCGCCCGACCGGGGCGCCGCGGAGCGGGCGTGGACCGAGTGGACCCGCGCCGTGGCCGACGCGGGGCTCGCCGTGAACCTGGCCAAGAGCGGGTCGGTGGCGATCGGGGCGGACGGGCCGGTGCCGGTGCCGGGCGCGGTGACCTGGGGGTTGTTGCGGCTCGATGCGGACGGCGAGATCCGCGTCGACGAAGCTGCGCTGGCAGCGTCCGCAGCGCTCGCTCGCGCCCGCGTCGACGCCACGGAGGCCGTGCTCGAGCGGGTCGAGGTGCTCCGGGAACAGCTCGGGTGGGTCGTCACCTGGCTCGCCCCCTCCGCGCCGGTGGGGGAGCCCGGCGTCCACCTCGAGCGGGTCCGGGCCGCGCTCGCGGCCTGGTGGTCGGCCCTGGACCCGGAGACCTCGCTGTCGAACGCGCTCGCCGAGCGGTTCCTGGGCGGGGCCCGCCCCACGGTGCCCGTGGCGTGGCTCCGTTGGCCGGTGACGGCTGGCGGGCTCGGGCTCCCGTGGTGGCCCGCCGAGCTCGCGGGGCGGCGCCCGGACGGGCACCCGCCGCCGCCAGCGGACCCCGCCGCCGAGCCGCTGGAGGACGAGGCGTGGGGCCAGTGGTTCGCGTCGTGCCTCGCGCCCGCGCCTGCGGTGGCGCCCGTGTCGACGCCCGAGCACGCCGCGTGGCTCGAGCGGTTCGTGGCTCGCGGCACGCAGCTCGGGCGGGCGCCGACCCCGCTCGCCCCGTATTGGCAGTGGGTGTTGTCGAGCCACGGCGAGCAGATCCTCGACGCGTTCGGGACGTGGGACTTCGTGCCGGTCGACCTCGTGCCGGTCGAGTTGCTCCGCGGCCGCTGACCGCATTGCTGGAGGGCAGAACCATGGCGATGATCACCGATGTCGAGGACTTCTTCACGATCGGTTGCGGCCGCTGCGACCGGTTCCGGACTCCCCGCTGTTCGGCCAGGATCTGGTCTGCAGGGGTGGATGCCCTCCGGCGGATCTGCCTGGACGTGGGTCTGGTCGAGACGGTGAAGTGGGGCCAGCCCTGCTACCTGCACGCAGGGCGGAACCTGGTGCTGATCGGGGCGCTGCAGAAGGAGTTTCGGCTCAGCTTCTTCAACGCCGCCTTGATGAAGGACCCCGAAGGCCTCCTGTCGAAGCAGGGGCCCAACACGCAGCACGCGGATTCGATCCGGTTCACCACCGAGGGGCAGGTAGCCGAGCGGGAATCGATCGTGCGCGCCTACCTCGCCGAGGCCAAGTGCTACGCCGAAGCGGGGATCAAGGCCGAACGGGGCCGGGTGGCGTTCGAGCTTCCGGAGGAGCTGGTCGAGGCGATGGAAGTCGATCCGGAGCTGGCCGGGGCCTTCCACGCCCTGACGCCCGGGCGCCAACGGAGCTACGCCATCGCGCTGGCCGGCGCCAAGGCGAGCGCGACGCGGGTCGCGCGGATCGAACGGCTGCGCCCGAAGATCCTGGCTGGGAAAGGCGCCAACGAGTACTGATCCGGCCTGTGCCCGGAGGGCTCAGCCCCGGGTCAGCTCCACCATCGTCGGCCGAAACCCGAGCTTCGCGAACAGCCGCTGGGCGCCTGCGTTCTGCGTGGCGGTGGACAGGACCACCTGCGGGAACCCGCGCGCGGCGGCCCACGCGCAGAAGGCCTCCACCAGCGCTTCACCCACGCCAGACCCGCGTTCGTCCGGGCGCACGAACACGTCGACCAGCGCTGCGTGGGCCTCCAGCAGCGCGTTCCAGTCCTTGCCCTCCAGGCGCCCGTACAGGTAGCCGGCGGGGCCCTCCTTCCCGTCCACGACGCCCAGGAAGACCTCGTCGCGGCCCAGCTCCCGGCCGAACCACCAGCGGTAGCCCTCGCGGAACCCCGCGTCGTACAGGAACCGGCCGGCGTCGTAGTCGTGGTGTTGGCGGGCGAGCGTGTCGCCCATCCCGGCGAGCGCGTCGAGGTCGGCTTCGGTGGCGGGGCGGACGGTGGGCATGCGGCACGCTACCCCGGCGGGGTCGTGGCGCGGCGGTACGCGGTGAGCGCGCGCAGCGCGAGGTAGTCCGGCAGGAGGTCCTCGCCGTAGAACATCGTCGGGGGCACCAGCACCGAGAGCGCGGCCGGATCCGTCCACCCGCCGCCCTGCTCCTGCGCGGCGAGCAGCCAGCGCACCCCGTTCGCGACGAGCCGCGTGCGCCCGCGGCCGTGGACCACCAGCGCCCACACCGCCAGGGCCGTCTGCGTGGGGGACGCCGGGCCCCGGCCCGCCAGCTCCGGGTTCGCGTACGTGGCCGTGCTCTCGCCCCAGGCGCCGTCCGGGTGCTGGAACGCCTCGAGCCAGTCGAGCGCCCCCTTCACCAGCGGGTCCGGCTCGCGCACGCCGACCGAGGCCAGGCCCAGCAGGACCCAGCTCGTCGCCGCCACGAAGTTGCAGGTCCAGCGGCCCCAGAACGCGTTGTTCGTCCACACCTGCTCGCGCAGGAACCTGCGGGCCGCCACCACCTCCGGGCTCGTCGGGCCGAAGCCCCGCTCGCCGAGGGCCAGCAGCGCCCGGCCCGTCAGCTCCTCCGTGGACGGGTCGCGCAGGATCGCGGGCGGGTCGAACAGGAGCGTGGCCACGCCGCGCAGGCCCGACGGTGGGGAGGTGGGAACGTCGCCGATGGGTCCGGCGGGCTTGCTGGCCTGCCCCCAGCCGAACGCCGGCCAGCCCCCGTCGGGGTTCTGCATCCCCAGCAGCCACGCCAGGCCGCGCTGGGCGGAGGCCTCGTTCTCGGCGTGGTCCTCGGGCGCGCTGGCCCCCGTGACGCACGCCAGCGCCATCGCCGTCGAGTCCGGATCGAGCCCCAGCGCGTTGCCCGCCTCGAACGGCCAGCCACCGTCGCGCGGGGCCCCGGGCGCCGGCGTCTGCAGGTCCCACGGCTCGCGCTCGCGGCCCTGCTCCGCGCGGAGGAACGCGAGCCCCGCGCGCAGGGACACCGGGTCCACGCCCGCGTCGGCCAGCGCCCGGCACACCATCGCCGTGTCCCACACCTCGCTCGTGTAGGGCTGCGCCTGCCAGCCCACCGGCGTCTCCACCACCAGGCGGCGGAGGGCGGCCAGGCCGCGCTGCACCCGCCCGTCCGCCACCGGGACGCCCTGCGCCACCAGCGCACACACCCCGAGCGCGGTCACCGGCATCACGCCGAGCCAGCTCCCGCCGTGGTTCTGGCGGCGGTCCAGGTACCGGAGCAGACGGTGTCGCAGCCACCACCGGCCCACGTCCCACGGCGCCGGGCGCGCGCGGCCGTGGCGCAGGCCGTCCAGGATCGCCGGGACCTCGAACAACACCAGCAGGTAGAATCCCTGCAGCTCGCGGGCGAGGAGCCGGGGCAGGAACGGGACGCCGGCGATGGCCAGCGGGGGACCCGGCACCTCGGACGGGCGCACCAGCCCCGCCATCGCCAGGAAGGCGCCGGTGACCGGGTCCGGGGCCACGAGCCCGCCGTGTGCCTGCAGCCAGCTCCGGGCGCCAACCACCAGCGGGTCGGCTTCGGGGACGCGGGCCGCCACGAGCCCTGCCAGCACCGTGGCCGTCGACACCACCGTCGCCGTGGTGCTGCCCACGCTGTCGCCGAAGCCACCGTTCGGGAGCCGCTGGGTGCGGAGCCAGGCGACGCCGCCGTCGCGGGCCCGGGGCGAGAGGGTGCCGCAGAAGGCCTCCGCGGCCAGCCACATGCCGTTCATCGCGGGGCCGCCGCGGTTGCGGTCCCACCACGAGCCGTCCGGGAGCTGCAGCGCGCGCAGGTGGCCCACCGCCCGGGTGATGGCCGGCGTCACCACCACCACGGGGCCGTCGTCCGGCTCGTCGGGGAACCAGCGGCCCCGCAGCGGCAGCGGGATCTGGAACAGCGGCCGATTCCCGCCGCGCTCCAGGTCCTCCATGCCCCGCAGGACCCCGAGCGTGACGTGGCGTCCCACCACCGAGAGCGCGCGCGAGCGGTCCTCCACGGCGTGGAGCTCCCGATCCAGCAGGTTGGCCGCCGCCACCACCGCCGCCGTCCAGTCCGCGGGCGGCAGCCCGAGCGCGTCGGCGGCCACGTCGCCGGCGAACCCGCGGATCTGCGTCGCCGGCATGGTCTGGAACAGGCCCGGCATGAACCGGTCGTAGAACGCGACGATCGCGTCGATCAGGGCCTTCCCGGAGTCCGACGGGCCCCACTGGCGGTCGCGGATCCGCTGCATCAGCGCGCGGCCGTCGTCCGCGTCGCGCGGCATCAGCTCGGGGACCACGCCGAGGTTGCGCCCCAGCACCTTCCACGCGGTGAAGAACGCCGCCTCCTCGCGGTCGGACAGCGGGATCCGCAGCGTCCGGAACCCGTCGAGGATGACGGTCGAGAACGCCAGCATCGTCCCGGCCAGGTCCTCCTGGTTCACCGGCCGGCCCCACGCCGGGTCGTAGTCCGGTTGCTCGGCCACGAACCGTCGGATCGCGGCGTGCATCAGGCGGATCTTCTGCGCGTCCCGCAGGCCGCGGCCCCCCGGCTGCAGCCCGCCCGGCGACAGCGCGTTCATCACGAACTGGAACGTCTCCATCACGCGGCGCTGGGTGTCGCGGGTGAGGCGCTGGGTGAACACCAGGACGTGGGAGCCGTTGCGGCTCGCGTAGGTCTGGGGCAGCGACGAGAAGCCCAACAGCATCAACACGGAGACGCCGTGCGTGGCGAAGAAGGCTTCGGCCTCGCGCACGAGGGGCAGCTCCTCGGGCGTCGGCGGCGAGAGCTCGTCGGCGAGGTACCGGCGCACGACCGGGGGCAGCGCGGCCGGCGGCGCACCCTCGTTGCGGACGAGCGTGGCCAACACCTCGTTCACCGCCGTCAGGCCGGCGGCGTGGTGCAGGGCGTCGAGGACCTCGTCGGCGGGTGGGTCTCCACGGTCGCGCATCGGGTCGAGGAGGGCGTCGGTCCAGCGGGTCACGGGGATCCTCGGGCAGGGCTGCGACGCAGGGTACCGTGGCAGCCGAGGGCGGTGAGGCGCTCGGCCACGTCGCGGCGCGCAGCCTCGAGCTCCGGCCCCGAGAGCAGGCGCAGGGCCTCGGCGTCGGTGGCGGCGGCGTGCTCCACCATGCCCAGCGCGTGGGCGGCCTCGCGGGCCTGCGTGAACGCCGCGTGGGCCGCGTCGGCGCGACCCTCGAGCGCGCGGAGCACCCCCAGGTGGCGCAGCGCCGGAGGCCGGCCGATCGGGAACCGCGCCGCATACCGCCGGGCGCCCTCCACGGAGCGCTCCGCCGCCGCCACCACGGCCCGGTCGTCGGGGCGCGCGGCCCGCAGGTGCAGCCAACCCCGCGGCGCGTGGCAGTGGAACGGGAACACGCCGAACGCCTCCTCGGAGCCCTGCCGACAGAGCGCGTCGGCCTGGGTGAGCGTGCGCGTGGCCTCGTCGAACCGCCCCCCGTCGAGCTCGAGCGTCGCCTGCAGGGCGAGGACGTTGCTGCGGGTCGCGAGGTCCTCCCCGTGGGCGCCGAGCTCGGTCGACACGGTGCGGAGCTCGGACCAGGCCTGCTCGGTCCGGCCGAGCGAGACGAGCGCGTCGACCAGCACGCACCGGGCCCACAGGCGGGGCATCTGCGCGCGGGACTCCGCGAGGACCCGGGCGCACTGGTCGGCGCAGGCCTCGACCTGCCCCGACAGCTGCAGCGCCGTGCCTCGCAGCTGCCCCAGCACGGCGTGTTGTTCGGCGTCCCCGACGGCGAGAGCGGCGGCGACTCCGCGGTCGAGGTGGCCGTGCAGCGCGTCCCAGCGCCCGTTGCCGAGCGCGAGGCTGGCGTTCGCGAGGGACACCAGCACCTCGTCGTGGCGCTCGCGCGAGCGCGCCAGCCGCGCCTCCGCCCGGGCGAGGAACCGGTCCGACAGCGGACGCACCCCCGCGAACCCCGCGATCACCCCGAGCGTGGCGAGGTCCGCGGCCCGCCGGGCGCGCCGGCCCCCCGCGGCGCCGTGGGCGCTGGCCCGAAGCGCGGACGACACCATCCCCAACGGCTCGTTGCGCAGGATGTCGAGGTACACGAGGTACCGGTGCGCCTCGGCCAGCTGGCTGTGCAGCTCGGACTGCGCGGGCGGCGGCTCCGGCGTCCGGTCGGGTCGGGCGAGGCGGACGAGCTCCCGGCCGAGGTCCCACAACAACCGCAGGACGGCGCGGACCGAGCCGTCGGGGCGGGGTTCGCCAGCGGACACGAGCGCGGCCTCGAGCGCGTCGTGGCTCCTGGCGGCCTGCCCGGCGCCCCACCAGGCCCGCCCGAGCCGCAGGTGCAGGCGGACCCGCACCGCGTCCGACGCCGCCGGCGGGACCAACGCCACGGCGTGCCGCAGCTCGTCCACCGCCTGGTGGAACGCGATCTCGGCCAGGGCCTCCTCCCCCGCGAGCAGGCTCGCCTCGAAGGCCTCGGGGTCGCCGGCTTCGCGCAGGTGGCGCGCGAGCCGCTGGTGCCACCCCGGTCGGGCCGGTCGCAGCGCGGTCGCCGCTGCCGCGTGCAGGGCCCGGCGTTCGGCCGGGGGGAGCCGGTCGTGCACCACCTGGGCCAGCGTCGGGGACGTGAACCGCAGCCGCCCGCGGGCGTCGAACCCGAGGACGTCCGCGCGCACCAGGGCGTCGATCGCGTCGGCGTCCGCGCCCTGGGCCAGGAGCCGCTCCTCCGACCCGTTCCCCACCACCGCCGCCCACCGCAACGCTGCCGCTGCGTGGGGGGGGACCTGGGCCAGCCGCAGGTCGACGAGGGCCTCGACCGTGCCCGGGACCTGCAGCGTGCCGAGGTCCCCGTCGCGCAACACCCAGGCTCCCGCAGCGTCGAGGTCGAGCAGCCCCACCCGCACGGCCTCGCGCAGGAGCTCGGCCACGACGAACGGGTTGCCGGCGGCGCGCGCGCGCACGTGCTCCACCAGCGCCGGAGGGGCGTCGGTCGCGCCACACATCGCGGCGAGCATGGTCCGTACCTGCTCCTCGCTGAGCGGCGGGAGCTCGAAGGGCGTGGCGCCCCGGAACGCGGGAGAGGCGCCGGCCACGAGCAGGGCGACGTTGGCGAGGTCGTCTTCTTGCAGGGCCTCCAGGAAGCCCAGCGTGAGCTCGTCGGCGAACTCGAAGTCGTCGACCACCAACAACGTGCGACCCCGCTCCGCGTGCCGCCGGACGCAGGCCGCCAGCGCGGTGAACAACCGGACCCGCTCGGTGTCGGGGCGGAGCTCCGCGACCTCGCCGCCCCGCTGCACGGAGGGGAGGTCCCACAGGCTCGGCTCCCAGCGCGCCAGGAGGGGTCCGTGGACCGCGAGCAGCGCGTCGTCCCCGGGGTCGCCGTCCTGCAGGGCCCGGTCCACCAGCGCGCGGAGGAGGGGCCGCAGCGGGTCGAGGGGCTCGGCGGTGGCCTGGCCCGGCGCGGGCACACACGGGCAGGTGAGCGACTGGAACCCGGACTGCCGCAGCGTCTGCGCCACCTCGACCAACAGGCGGGTCCGCCCCGAGCCCGCAGCGCCGCGCACGTAGAGGCGCGCGCCCCGGTGGGGATCGGCGGCCCCGGCCAGGGTCACCAGGGTGCTGGAGAGGGTGCCGGGCGGCTGGAACACGGAGCGGTACACGTAGGGCCGCGGGGACTGTGGCCCCGGGGTGGGCGCGGGGGCGCCGAGCGCCGCCAACACCCCGGCCACCACCCGCGCGTGGGCGGTGCGCGCGGCGGGGTTCGGGTGCAGGAGCTCCTCGAGCAGTCGACCCAACGGGCGCGGAACCCCCGTCGCGAACCGGTCGATCGACGGCGCGCGCTGCGCGAGCTTCGCGAACAACACGGTCGAGCGCGAGCCCGTGAACGGCGGGCGACCCGCGAGCGCCTCGAACAGCATCACGCCGAGCGCGTACAGGTCGGCGCGGGCGTCCACCACGTCGCCGAGGGCCTGCTCGGGCGCCATGTAGTCCACGGTGCCCCCGGCCTGCGCGAGCGCCTCGAGGGACTCCCGTGAGGTGCCCGCCCCCACCACGGCGTGCGCCATGCCGAAGTCCACCAGCACCGGGCTGCCGTCGGGTCGCACGAACACGTTCTCGGGCTTGAGGTCACGGTGCACCACGCCCTCGCCGTGGAGCCAGGCGAGGCCCTCCGCGAGCGCCCGGAACCACCCCAACACCTGCGGCAGCTGCCCCATCGCCGCTGGCACCGGGACCGGGGACTCGGGGGCGGGCGCGTCGGCTTCGCCGAGGTCCTCCGGGAACGTGGAGGTGGCGCTGCGGTTGTCGGGGAACAGGCGCTCGAGGTGCGCGCGCAGGGTGGCGCCGCGCAGGAGCTCCATCGCGTACCACGGGAGCCCGTCGCGCACGCCGTGGCCGAGGATGCGCACCACCGCTGGGTGCCGGACGCGCTCGAGGGCGCGGATCTCGGCCCGGATCCCGCGGAGCATGGCGGCGTCGACCGCCAGCACGGTCTTGAGCGCGACCTCCGTGTCGCCGTCGCGGGCGCGCCACACCACGCCCATCCCGCCGGAGGACAGGGGGTCCACGACCTCGTAGGTGCCGAAGCGCTCCCCGGGAGACACGGGCTCTGCTCCAGCGGGCGACGGTAGCACGACCGCGGCGGGGCGGTCGTCGGCGGGTCATCCCCCCCGAACGGACCAGAGCGCCGCGAGGTGGACCGCGGAGCGCCGCACCTACACCTCTGCGCCGCTGGGTGGTGCCTCCGTCAACGTGCCCCCGGGGCTTCGAGTCGCAAGGTGGTCGCGAGGCCGTCCAGCCGAGCCACCACCTCCGGCGTGCGGGCGGGCGCCGTGCCGATCACCACGAACCGTGGGCCCTGCACGAACACCGTCCACGTCGCCGGGCCCTCGGGGGGCGTGGCTACCACGCGGCGGGCCGGGAGCCCGTCCACCTCGAGGTCCACCACGTCGTGCGTCGTCCCTGCAGGCCCTTGCACCTGTCGGGCGCGGGCCTGGGTCGCGGAGGCGCCCATGAAGCCCACCGGGTCCCCGTCGAGGGTCACCCCCAGCACCAACCCGAAGGGCACCTTGCCCGGCTCCACCCCGGGTCCCAGGGGCAGCGATAGCCCCCAGGCGTCGCTGCGGACCCGGTCCCCGTCCACCCGCCACGGGACCGACAGCTGGAGAAACGGTCTCCCGCCGCGAAGCCACGCGAGGCCCCGGAAGGCCAGCCCGAGCATCCAGAAGAAGGCGCGGAAGGGGAAGAACAGGAGCTGGATCACCCCGGTGTGGAACCGGGCGGACGACTCGGCCTGGACGCGCGCCGCCACCTGTTCCGCCGAGGGCGCTGGCAGAGGCGGCGCTGGGCGGAACTGCAGGGCGCGGACGTCGAAGCCCTGCATCGGGTCCCACCCCGCGCGGCGGAAGCGGAGGCGCTGCACGCTGACCCCCGGCGGCGGTGGGGCGTCGTCGTGGACGTCGGGCGAGAAGGCCCCGGTGGGGGGGAACAGGCCCACGGCCCGCGCGAACGCCGTCCAGGCGCTCTCCGCGAACACACCGCGGCGGCGCTCGGCTGCGGCGATGGCGGCTTCGTCGGCGCCACAGACAGCGGCCAGCGCGGGGCGATCGTGGACGGCTCCCTGGGGGACGTCGGCGTACTCCGGGTGGCTGGCCCACGCCGAGGTCCACCGCCCGTCGCGCCACAGCTTCCAGCCCCAGGCGTCGCTGTCGTACACCCACGTCTCGAGCGCCGGACGACCCAGCTTGCGGAGCTCGAAGCCCAGGCGGTCGTGCTCCTCGAACCGGCTCCACCGCACCCCCGTCCAGCGCTGGGTCGAGAAGACCAGGCCCACGCGCTCGTGCTCGTCGTCGGGGGCGGGCAGCGTGCGCTCGACCAGCTCGAAGCCCTTGGCGCGGTTCCACGCGACGAGCGCGTCGCGGACCTCGTCCGGACCGCCCGTGACCGCGTGGAGGAACAGGGTGGTGCCCACGGAGGCAGTCTACGGGTGGCCGCTCGCCGACACCAGCCCGCAGCCCCGGCTCCGGAGTAGCATGCGCGTCGCGGGGGGCAGATGGACGCGGCGGCGGCAGCGAAGGCGCGGGTGGAGGCAGCGGAGAGCCCGGCGGACCGGCTCGCGCTCCGGGTGCAGTTCTATGCCGGCTTCGCGCCCGGCTGGGGCGACGCCGAGCTCGCGTTCCTGCGCTGGGAGGTCGAGCGCGGCGTGCTCGCCGAGGTGGGCGGCAGCGCGTGGTGGCGCCACGTCCAGTCCGGGCTCGCGCTCGCCAGCGAGGAGGCCGCGCTGCGGTTCCGGGCCGGAGAGCGCGGCGCCCTCGACCCCACCGTCGAGGCCTGGCTCCAGTGGATGCTGCACCCCACCGGCGAGTCCTGGTACCGCGCCCACAACAAGACCGTCGTCACCGGGTACCTGTTCGGAGAGTCGCTGGCGCGCAGGGAGAGCTGGTCGGAGCAGCGCTTCCTGGAGATCGTGTTGTACCGGCTCCTGTACGCGGCCTCGTTGGTCGACGGCGACGCCCCCGGTTGCCTGCCGGTGCCGCGGTGGCTGGCGCGCCGCGTGGCCGAGCCGAAGACCGCATCCGTGGACGTGCTGGTGCACCTGCCGGACTTCTACCCGCGGCACTACCCCCTCACCCCGCGCGACGTGAAGCACGTCCTGCACCAGGGGTTCGGCCTCGAGGAGGACCTCGCCCGCCTGCTCGACGAGGGCCTCGTGTTGCCCCACGCCGGGGAGCTGTTCGACGTGGCGGCCGACGACCTCGGGTTGCCCGCGCTCCGCGAGCTGTGCCGCGGAAACCGACCTTCCTACCCCCGGCCGGTCGCGCCGTGACCGTGGACCCGACCGCGTCCTGGCGGCGGGCCCTCCTCCGCGCGTGGCTGTTCGAGTTCCTGGTGCTCGGGGCCGTACAGGCGGTGGTGGCGCTGCTCGTGCCCGGTACCGCCCCCTACCTCGCGGTGGTCGCCCTCGCGGCTGGCGCGGGGCTGCTCGCCAACCGCAACGCGTCGCGGGCCATCGGAGACCCCGCCGGCGACCTGCTCCTCGAGACGGGGGTGGCGGTGCGGTCGTCGGCGCTGCTGCTCCAGGAGTCCGTCGGTCGCGGCCTCGCGCTGGCCTGGCTCGTGGTCGTCGCGGGGGACCTCCTCGCCCTGGTGTTCCAGCCCCACCCCGTCGCCAGCCTCGCGCTCGTGGCCGGCAGCCTGGTCGAGTGGCTTCTCGTGCGCGCCCGTCGCTTCCAGCGCCAGCTGCTGGAGCTGCACGGGGACGTGGTCGGCGGCCACGACACACGCGCGCGGCTGCGGCTCGCCGCCTTCCCGGCGGACGTGACCCCGGACGTGCGCGAGGCCCTGGAGGTGTCGCGCATCCACCTGTCGCTGCGCGAAGGCGACGGAGCCGCGGGCGTCGAGGCGCTCGAGCGC
Source organism: Myxococcota bacterium (assembly GCA_044356535.1). Classification (GTDB taxonomy): domain Bacteria; phylum Myxococcota_A; class UBA796; order UBA796; genus JACKER01. The sequence continues at coordinate 25,750 of JBIKWC010000021.1, read as the reverse complement.
CGTTGGTCGGGCGGCCTCGACACCACCTGCGCGTGGTTGGCGATGGTGCGTGTGCTCCGCAGCGGCGACGCCGAGCTCGCGCGGCGCTGGCTCGCAGCGCCCCGCCCCTCGCCCAACCCCTACGAGCGGTACCTCGAGGCCAGCCTGACCGCGCTCGAGGCGCTCACCGAAGGCCGCGCCGCCGACGCGCGCGAGGCCCTCGTGGGGGTGCCGCCCCTGCCCGCGTTCTATGGCGCCCAGCTGGCGCTCCTGGGGCTGGCCGCGCGTCGTGCGGCCGGCGAGGACGTGCCCGCACCGGAGGCCTCCGAGGGGTGGCGGAGGACCGCGCAGCCCTGGATGTGGGCCCAGCTCACGGGGCAGGTGTCGGTCCCGGTAGCCCGTCCGGTCGCGCCGAGGGACGCGCCTGCGCACCCGTTCGCGCCCCCGGCCGAGGACCTCCCCGTGCCGGCTGCGCGCCGCCGGGGCGTCGTGGGCATGGTGCCCGTGCCGCGGATGGCGGTGTGGCGGCGGGCGAACGGGACCATGGATCGCGTGCGCGGCGTGGCCGTCGTCGTCTTGCTCGCGCTGGCACCCCTCCTGCTCGTCCTGTCGGTCCTGATCCGGGTGCTCGGGTCCGTACAGGACGACGTGCTGGTGCGGTGGACCACCTGGGTGGGCCTGCTCGGGCTCGCGGTGGGCGGGGTGTCGGCCGTGCCCCAGTGGTTCGTGCCCCGGGGCGCGCGCCCCGCGTTCGTCCTCGACGACGGCCGCCAGCTCCCCGTGTCGTGGTGGTGGGTGTTCGGTGGGCAGGGCGTGCTGCCGGTCGCGGCGATGGTGGTCGTGGTCAGCGGGGTGTTCGGGGCGGGCGGCACGCTCCCGTGGATGTTCGCGCTGGTCGCGGCGCTGCTCCCGCTGGTGGCGTGGGGCGCGTGGCGCCGGCTGCGGGGGTGGCGCCTGCTCCGGGACGCCCACCACCCGGACCCGGCGCGCCTGTTGGCCTGGCCCCGGCCCGAGCTCGGCGCGGGGGCGGCGCAGTTGGGCGCCTTGCGGGCCCTGGCGCACCTGCGCAGCGGCGCCCCCGACCTGGCGGAGGCCGAGGCGCGAGGCGCTGCTCCGCACGGTCCCGACGCGGGGTTCGTGCTCGGGTGGCTCGCCGCGGGGCGCGGGGAGCTCGAGCTCGAGCGGGCGCTGGCCGCCCCGGATCCCGAAGGCCACGCGGCCCGGTACCAGGTGGCGGTGCGGCTCGCGCTGGGCGCCCTGGCCACAGGCAAGGCGGAGCGGGTGGCGGGCCGCGTCACGGAGTGGGAGGACCTCGCGACGCAGCTCCCCAACGTCTACGGCGACCTGTTGGCGCGGCTCGTGGAGGGTGTGCGCCGCGCGCTCGGCTCCGCTCCGCGTCCGGTCCCGCCGGGCACCGCGTGGGTCGACGCCGTGTGGCCGTTCGTCCCTTGACCTCGGGCCCCGCCCGTTGCCTCGCGGCGCGCGGCGCGCCAGGATGAGCCGCCGCGCAGGCAGAGGGAGGCGACGTGAGGACACGGGCAGCAGTGGCGTTCTCGGCAGGCAAACCGCTCGAGGTGACCGAGGTGAACCTCGAAGGACCCCGCGCCGGAGAGGTCCTGGTGGAGCTCCGCGCCACCGGGCTGTGTCACACGGACGACTTCACCCGGTCCGGCGCCGACCCCGAGGGACTGTTCCCCGCCATCCTCGGGCACGAGGGCGCCGGCGTGGTGGTGGACGTGGGGCCCGGCGTCACGTCGGTGAAGAAGGGAGACCACGTCATCCCGCTGTACACGCCGGAGTGCCGCGGCTGTCCCTCGTGTCTGTCCCGCAAGACGAACCTCTGCACGGCCATCCGGGCCACCCAGGGCCAGGGCCTGATGCCGGACGGCACGTCGCGGTTCACCACGCTCGACGGCGACAAGATCCATCACTACATGGGCTGCTCGACCTTCGCGAACCACACGGTGCTGCCCGAGATCGCCGTGGCGAAGATCCGGGAGGACGCCCCGTTCGACAAGGTCTGCTACATCGGATGCGGCGTCACCACCGGTGTGGGCGCGGTGTTGTACACGGCCAACGTCGAGGCCGGCGCCAAGGCCATCGTGTTCGGGCTCGGCGGCATCGGGCTCAACGTCATCCAGGGCCTGCGGCTCGCGGGCGCCGACATGATCATCGGGGTCGACATCAACCCGCGGAAGAAGGCGTGGGGCGAGAAGTACGGCATGACGCACTTCGTGAACCCGACCGAGGTGGGCGCCGACCTCGTCCCGTACCTCGTGAACCTCACGAAGAAAGGCGCGGACCAGATCGGCGGCGCCGACTACACCTTCGACTGCACGGGGAACGTCCACGTAATGCGGCAGGCGCTCGAGTCGTGCCACCGCGGCTGGGGCGTCTCCGTGGTCATCGGCGTGGCCCCGTCGGGCGCCGAGATCTCGACGCGCCCGTTCCAGCTCGTCACGGGGCGGGTGTGGAAGGGCTCGGCGTTCGGTGGCGCGCGCGGCCGCACCGACGTGCCCAAGCTCGTGGACTGGTACATGGAGGGCAAGCTCGAGATCGACTCGATGATCACGCACCGGCTGTCGCTCGACCGCATCAACGAGGGCTTCGACCTGATGCACGCGGGCGAGTCCATCCGCGCCGTGGTCGAATACTGATGGAGACGGTGTCGGAGCACCGGAGCCACGGCGGAGTCCAGGGCGTCTACCGCCACGCGTCGACCGCCACGGGCACCGCGATGACCTTCGCCGTGTTCGTGCCGCCCCAGGCTGCGCGGGGTCCGGTGCCGGTGCTCTGGTTCCTGTCCGGGCTCACCTGCACGCACGAGAACGCGATGACGAAGGCGGGGCTGCAGGCGCACGCTGCGCGCCGGGGCCTGGCGGTGGTGTTCCCCGACACCAGCCCCCGCGGTCCGGGCGTGGCCGACGACGCGGCGTTCGACCTCGGGCAGGGCGCGGGCTTCTACGTCGACGCCACCGAGGCCCCGTGGGCGCCCCACTTCCGCATGGCGTCGTACGTACGCGACGAGCTCCGCGCGCTCGTGGAGGCGCGGTTCCCCGTGGACCCTGCGCGGCACGGGGTCACCGGGCACTCGATGGGCGGGCACGGCGCGCTCACGCTGGCCTTCGCGCACCCGGACCGCTACCGCTCGGTGTCGGCCTTCGCGCCCATCACCCACCCGACCACCTCGGACTGGGGCCGCAAGCAGTTCGCGGCGTACCTCGGTCCGGACGAGGCGCGCTGGGCCCCCCACGACGCGGTGCTCCTGCTGCGCGAGCGGGGCTACCAGGGCGAGGTGCTGGTGGACCAGGGCACCGCCGACAAGTTCCTGCCGCTGCTGCGCCCGGAGGCCCTCGCGGCCGCGCTCAGCGAGACCCGGACGGCGGCGGTCGTGCGCACCCAGCGGGGCTACGACCACAGCTACTTCTTCGTGGAGTCGTTCGCCCGCGACCACGTGGACTGGCACGCCGACCACCTCGCCTGACGCGGGTCTCCCCGAGACGTTAGTGCGCCGCCGTGCAGCTCACGCGCCTCCGCCGGATCCTGGGTCCCACCGTGGACGTCGACGCCGCCTGGGCCGACTTCCGGCGCGGAGACGGCGAGGCCGACCCCATGGCCTTCGCGTTGTGGTTGTGCGCGGGGCGGCGGATGTCCGTCGATCAGCTCCGCACCTACCTCCTCGACGGCGACCTGCAGCTCGAGGTCCGCTGCGTCGACACCGAAGACGACTGGGAGCGGCTCGCGTTGCTCGGCAAAGGCGCGATGGGCGAGGTGTACGTCGCCCGCGACCGCCGGCTCCACCGCAACGTCGCCGTCAAGCAGCTCGATCCCGAGCTCGCGTCCGACCCCCTGATGCTCCGCCGGTTCTACACCGAGGCGCAGATCACCGCGCAGCTCGATCACCCCGGCATCGTGCCGGTGTTCGGCCTCGAGGTGCAGGACGACGGCTCCCTCGCCTACGCGATGCGCATCGTGCGCGGCCGCACCTTGCGCGAACACCTGGACGAGACGCGGACGTACTACGAGCGGGGCGCGCCGCTGCCGAGCCACCTGCAGCTGCACGCGCGGCTCCTGCTGTTCGAGGACCTGTGCCGGACGATGCTGCACGCCCACGAGCGCGGCGTCGTGCACCGGGACCTCAAGCCCCGCAACATCATGGTCGGCCCCCACGGCGAGGTCCTGGTCCTCGACTGGGGCATCGCCAAGGTCGTGGGGCGCGGCGAGCTGTCGAGCCCGTCGGGACCTGCGTCCTCGCCCGATGCCACCGGGACCGGCGAGACCATCGGCACCGCGCGGTACATGTCGCCCGAGCAGGCGGCCGGCGAGAACGACACCATCGACCCGCGCTCCGACCAGTACGCGCTGGGACTGCTGCTGTTCGAGCTCGTCACGCTCACCTCGGCCAACCCCGGCACGGACGTGGACACCTGCCGGACCGCCGCGCGCACGGGGACGCTGGCGCCGCTGGCCCACGTGCGCGGAGAGCCCGTGCCCTCCGACCTCGCCGCCATCATCCGCAAGGCGACCGCCCGCCGCCGGGAGGACCGCTACGCCGACGTGGGGGCCCTCGCCGAGGACGTGCGCAACTTCCTGCGCGACGCGCCGCTGACGGCCCGGCCCGACACCCTGGGGCGGCGCCTGCTGCGGACGGTGGGGCGGTACCGGCGCGGGGCCCTGGCGGCCATCGGCGGCCTCGCGGGGGCGCTGGTGGTGGTGTCGGCAGCGTCGGTGGTGGCGCTGGCGGGCGCGTGGACGACGTACCAGTGGTGGTCGGAGCGGCGGGAGGCGGCCTTCGCGCGGCTGCTCGCCGAGGTGAGCGCGCAGGGCCACGCCATCGACGCGTCGCTGGCGGCGGACGTGGCCCTGGTGGACTCCGTGCGGGCCGCGGCGCTGCACGCCTTCACCCACCCGCCGCCCGCGCGGGCGCCCGTGTACCTCGCGGCGGACTTCACCGGCCCCGTGGACCGGCGTCCCCCGGGGCTCGTCCCCTCCCGCGTGTACGGCGCTCCGGCCACCCTCGACCACCCGGACAACGTGCTGCGCCCTGGGCTCGATCCCGCCGCCGTGGACGAGCGCCTCCAGCAGCTCCAGACGCTGCAGCCCGAGCTGTTGCGCGCCCTGTCCCGCGCGGTGTCGCCGGCGCTCGCCGTGGCCCCGCTGGAGGAGCGGCGCCGGGTGTTGCTCCAGGACGGCGGGCCGCTCGTGTGGGCGTACGTGGCCACCGAGGAGGGCGTGTTGACCGGGCTCCCCGGGGTGGGCCGGTACCCCGACGACTGGGACCCGCGCGTGAGCGTGTGGTACCCGCTGGCGGTGACCTCGCCGGGCGTCGTGTGGGACGTCTCGGAGGACGAGAGCGGGCTCGGGTTGCTGCTCACCGGGGCGGTGGCCATCCGCGACGGGAGCGGCCGGGCGTACGGGATCGCGGCGGTGGACCTCACGGTGGACGAGGTGGCGCAGGGGTGGCTGGTGCCGGCTGCGCTGCCGCCGGTGCGGGCGGTGTTGCTGAGCGCCAAGGGCCGGGTGCTGATCGACACCGCGAACCCGAGGTCCGCTGCCGAGCAGCCGCGCTTCGCGTACGAGGCGGTGCTGCAGGACCTCGCCGCGGGGCGGACGGGCGGGCTGCGCGTGCTCGGCGACGAGGTGGTGGCGTGGACGGCGGTGGAGCAGGTGGGTTGGACGTACGCCGTGGTGGCCGATCGGAGCGACGTGCTGACCCTCGGGCGGTAACGTCCCGCGGTGCAACATCGCCCGCCAAATGTCGTGCCCGTTGGCGAACCCAGAGGAGACCCATGGCGAGACGTCCGTTCCATCGCTGGGCGGCCACCGCAGCCGGCGCCATCATCGTCGGCATCGCCTTCTCCGTGGGAGAGGAAGGCGATCCCGGGCCGATCGAAGCGGGGCGGGCGCTGCTCGACGGCGAGCGGGTGAACGCCGCGCCCCTGCTCATCGCCGGCATGGGCCTCGGGTTGATCGCGGCCGCCTGGTTCGTGCACTGGACGGGTCCGGCGCCGAGCTGGAAGCGGTGAGCGGGCCCACGACAGGCCGCGCTTTGCGCGGGAAGACGAAGCGCAGGACCTCCCCGCGCGGTGTCCCGGGGTAGAATCCTGCGATGACGACCATCACCGTCCAGGTTCCCGAGGAGATCTTCTCGGCGTTGCGACGAAGCCCGAGCGAGTTCGAGCGCGACCTGCGGCTGGCCGCTGCGGCGCATTGGTATGGGCAGGGGCTGATTTCGCAGGAGAAAGCCGCGCTGCTGGCTGGGCTGGACCGGACGGACTTCCTCCTGGCGCTGGCCAGGGAGGGGGCGGACGTGTTCGTGGTCGACTTCGATGCGCTGAAGGAGGAGCTCGCGCGTGGGTGATCGTCGTGTGATCATCAACGCCTCACCCCTGGTCTTCCTGGCCCGTGCGGGGCGGCTGGACTTGTTGGCCGTGGTCGCGGAGGAGGTGCTGGTGCCTGCAGCCGTGTGCAGGCCACGGTCGGGCAGCTGCCAGAGAAGGCGACCGCGGATGCTGGCTTCTGGTCACCCGAGACCAGCCCAGGCACCACCCCGATCCGGGGTCGGGGACGGGCAGGGGCACGGGCAGGGGCACGGGCAGGGGAGGAGCCCTGGCGCGAGGCCGCTCCGCGGCCTACGCGCCACGGGCTCCTAGCCAAGCAGAAGGGCCGTATTGCCGCCGCGCGTCCGGTGGTCGCCCATCTCCGACACATCGGGATGTACCTGTCGGACAACGTGGTGGACCGCGCTCTCGCACTGGTCGACGAGTAGGCGACTGCTCGGAGGTGGTGCGGTCAGGCCCGCCGCGCCGTGACGAGGAACACCGGCCAGGACCGCCCGTCCCGGTGCACGTCGAGCGCCGTCTCGAAGACGACGTCCACGAAGCCCGCGGCGCGGAGCAGCTCCCCCAGCGCCGCCCGGTCGAAGCCCTGGTGGTAGACCCCGGGGACGCCGGGACCGTGGAACGAGCCGTCCTCCGCGTCCAGGTCCGCGAGCGCCACGCGGCCGCCCGGCGCCAGGTGCGCGTACAGCGCGCGCAACAGGCCCGCCGTGTCCTGGACGTGGTGCATCGCCATCGCGCTCACCACCAGGTCCACGACCAGGCCCAGCGGCTCCACCAGCAGGTCCTGGCGGTGCGGGGTCACCTTGCCGCGCAGCTCCGCCTTCGCCGCCAGCTGGGCCAGCATCGCCTCCGAGACGTCGACGGCGTGGACGTGCGCCACCGACGGCGCGACTCCGCCCGCCAACAGGCCCGTACCCGCGCCGAAGTCCAGCACCGTCCAGTCCGGCGACAGCGGCACGCGCGCGCGCAGCGCTCGGAGCACCCCTGCGGAGATCTGTGCCGGCACCGGGCGCTCGTCCCACCCGGCGGCCTTGTCCTCGAACAGGTCGGTCACGGTCACCTCTGCCCCGACGTACCCTGGTCAGGGGGGGCAGGACACGGGGACCGAGCAGTCGAGCGTGTTCCCGAGCTCCACCGCGGCGTAGTCCACCCCGCAGGCCGCCACGCACACGTCCGAGCCCGCTGGCGCGACGCCTTCGATCGTGGTGCCCGAGAGCGTGGGCGGAACGAAGCCCAGCGCCCAGTCCACCGCCGGGCTGCGCGCGTCGCGGACCACGCAGTCCACGAGCTCGAGCTCCGAGCGCACCGGGCGGCGGTGGTCCGTCCAGCCCACGTCGTCACCCGTCGTCGCGAGGCCCGTCCAGGGGACGCCCGGGGTCGCGGCTTCGAACGTGACGCCGAGGGCCTGCACCTGGCCGCCCAGCACGCTGATGCCGGTGTCCGCAGCGAAGCGCACCGTGTTCGGTTCGATCACCAGGTGGTCCCGATCGATGCTGTAGGCGCGCTGCACCCACCCGATCCGCAGCGGCTCCACCACCTCCAGCGGGACCCCCTGCGGCTCCCACCGCGCGTTCCCCCGCGGGTCGTTGCGCACGCGGATCACCGGGGTGGTGTTCCCGCCGAGGTCCTCCACCAGCACCGCCGCCAGGTTGGCGTAGGGGAGGTCCAGGAGGGGCCCCGCCACGTCCGAGAACCCGATGGGGTCGTGCGGGAGCACGTCGCCGTCGCCCACGATCCCCGCGCTCGCGGAGCCGCGGAGCACCAGCGCCTTCGCCTCCACCGTGCCGTGGACGACCCTGCAGTCGTAGTTCCCGCAGGTCTCGTAGCCGCCGCCCACGGTGATGGCGGCCTCGCGGCCCGCCCCGGCGTCCTCGAGCGTGACGTGGCGGAGGAGGTACCGGGTGTCCTGCTCGGAGGGTCCGCCGGAGTCGTAGTCGTAGTAGTACGTGGAGTCCCCGACGTACTCGAGCGCGAGCCCACCCCAGGCGCCCTGCCCTGCCGAGCGGAACACGATGGGCCGAGCCTCGGTCCCCGACGCGTCGAGCCACCTCAGGACGCGCACCACGACCCCGGGACCGAGCTCCAGGACCGTGCCCGGCTCGACCACCAGGCTGTCGAGGGTGACGCTGCCGCCGAGCGTCCACACGGGGCAGTCCGCGGTGGGGCGCAGCGGCGTGGTGCCGAGCCACTCGCACGCGCCGGGCCAGGTCGGCGTGGTGACGCCGGTGTGTTCGCCGGTTTCGCTGGTGACACCGGTTTCGTCCGGATCGGCTGGCGGGGGCGCGGGATCACCGCAGGCCCAGAGCATCCACCACATCGTCACCTCAGTAGCCCGCGTTGAAGAACAACGACATCGCCCCGTCGTCCGTGGAGACCAGGAGGTCCATCCCCGGCTCCTCGTCGAACGTGCCGGCGTCGAACTGCAGGTACCTGGCCACGGGGGTCGTGGTCGTCGGCGCGGGTGGAGGTGGACGCGGGCCACCCCGGGGCGCGTCGGGGTCGCAGGCGGCGGCGACGAGGAGCAACGCGAACGGGCAGCAACGGAGCATGAACCACTGTAGCTGGCCGCTGGGTTCGCAACACGGTGGTATCGTGCCCCGCGGGACGAGGAGGGTTCGCGTGGGTCGGGACGGCAAGCTGGCTCGGACACCGTGAACGTGGTCGGCCTCCTCGCGACGGCGGCAGCCGCAGACCTCGAGCCGCGGTTCCTGCTCCAGGGGAGGGTGGCGGCCGTCCAGGGGGACACCGCCGTCGTCGCCGACCCGAAGGCCCGCACCGTGCGCGCCGTCAGCCTGACCACCGGGCTCGTGGCGTGGACGGTCGACGTCGCCCGCAGCGAGGTCGTGCCGGAGGTCGCGGTCCTGGGACAGTCGGTGTTCGTGCCGGGGCTCGAGGACTCCGTGCGGTACTTCGGCTACGGGAAACGGTCGCACGGAGACGTGGCGCGGGGAGGGTTCCTCTCCGCGGCGGGCGGCGCCTGCACCTGGACCGGGGAGGGCGAGGCGCGGGCCGTCGACTGCACTTCCGGCGAGGTCTTGGACCACCCGCTTCCGGGCCCGGTGCCCCTGTCAGACGACTGCGGAAGGGCGCAGCACGACTGGACGGCGCCGGTCGGGCGGTTCGGCGACCTCCACGTGGTCAAGTCCGACGAGCGCGCCGGTACGCTCGTCGCCCTCGACGGGGCCGGAGTGGTGTGGTCGCGCCGCGTGGGCGGTCTCGACACGGTGGCGGTGGGCGAGGTCTGTGTCACCTCAAGGCGCCCCGCGCCCGGCTTCGCCATGCTCACTGCGGTCGGCTGCCTGGACGGCGTGCCCCGCTGGTCGGTCGCATCCCCGCCACTGCCTGACTTCCATGCGATCGGCGACCACGTGTTGACCCGGGACACAGGCGGCGTCACCGCCCGGGACCCGGTCGACGGCCACGTGGTGTGGACCCGCGCGCTGTCCGCCGCGGCGGCCGTGTGGTTCACGGGCCCTCCCGACCGCCGGACGGCCCGGCAGGCGTGGCGGGAGGAGGCGGCGGAGGTGCTGGCGGTGGTGGATCCGGCCACGGGGGAGGGCCCGGACCTGTCCTTTCCGCCCGGCACCCGGCTGCAGCGCAAAGGAGGGGGGCAGCTGCTCCTTCGACCGGTCCGCGACGGGGTGGACGTCTGGCTCGACCCGGCGGAAGCGCCGACGCGCCTCGCGCTCCCGGTCGGGTGGTGGGACGGTCGGCCGTTGCCCCTCCTGCCGCACACGGATGGGTCGCCGGTCGTGGCGTGGGATGGCGACCTCGTGTGGGTCTCCCGCCCGACGGGGGTCCTCGCGGTGCTGGACCCGGCGACGGGCTGGCAGGGCACGTTCCCGCCCGGGTGGTACTTCCCGGTGACGAACGCGCCGTTCTTCCCCGACTCGGCCTCGGCCTTCGCGAACGAGCGCTCCTTCGTCCTCGTGCAGCTCCAAGAACTCCAGGGCCGCACGCGCAGGTCGGAGCTGGGCGTGTTCGACCGCGGGTGACCGGGTTCGAGCGTGTCGCCTCGGTGGGCGTGCGGGATACGAGGTGCGAATGGACGAACTCTCCGACACCTCCCCCGAGGCACGGGTGCGCTGGTTGGCGTACTGGCGAAGCCGCACGCCCGAGCAGAAGCTCGCCGAGGTCGGGCGGCTCAACGCGGCGGCCAAGGCGTTGGCGCAGGCCAGGCAGGATGCGTGGTACCCGGATGCGACCCCCGAGGAGCGCCGGTTGCGCCTCGCCTCCCTGTGGGTCGACCGGGACGCCATGATCCGCTGGTGGGGTTGGGACCCAGAGGAGCGTGGGCGGTGAGCGACGACCCGCTCGGCGTGATCCGCTCCTTCGGGGTGCACCTGGACGCGCTCGGGGCCCGCTGGGCGGCGGGAGGGTCGGTGGCGAGCAGCGTGCGCGCGCCAACGAGTCCGGCGGGTTCTGAGCGCCCGAGGGGTCAGGGTCCGTAGAGGCCCAGCACCGCGAAGTCCACCACGGGCGTCGACAGGCGGTCCCACTCGAGCTCGTGGGCGCGCTCGTACGAAGGCAGCGCCAGGCGCTCCTGCATCACCACCCCGCCGATCGTGGTGTAGCGCCAGTTGTCGCCCGGGCGATCGCCCTGGTAGTGCGTCTCCGCCACCACCGACCACTCGTCCATCGGCAGCGACCGCACGTTGGCCCGGTACTCCGGCGTGAGCTGCCCACCCCAGGCCGTCGGCGCGTTCGACGTGTAGTACACGCGGATCGTGGTGCCGAGCTGCTTCGCCGCGGCGCCGATGTTCTGCATGGACTTGCTGCCCAACATGTCCCCGCCCACCGGGATCATCCGGCCCTCGGCCACCATCGCCTTGATGTACGCGAACTGGTCGGGGTTCGCGAGCCAGCCCCACTTCTTGTCTTCCTCGTACGGGCGCAGGCGCCACGCGTACCACTCGTACATCTTCGGGCGGTACCCGTAGAAGAACTCCACGAGCTTCTCGAGCTCGGGGTCGGTCGCGTAGACCTCGCGCAACACGGCCTCGGTGGACTTGCCCGCTGCGGCGGTGGGCGCGAAGTACTCGGCGAACGCCGCCGGGGTGTCGGACTTCTGGATCGCGGCCAGGATGACCTTGTGGGCGCGCACCACGTTCGGGTCGTAGTCCATCATCCAGGCCCACTCGCACCGCATCGCGGCGCAGAAGTTGTACGCCTGGTCCGAGCCCACGCCGATGTAGCTGCCGCCGATGTTCTCGAGGTACGGGCGCCACACGAGGTCGCGGTTCTCGTTGGGGATCACGTACGAGAGCGGGTCGCGGCACTCGAGGCCCGCGCCGCCCTTCTTGATGTCGCGCCCACCGCACACGCCTTTGTCCTCGATCGGGTCGCGGGCGAAGTCCGAGGCGAGCTTGCGCTGCTCGGGGGTGGTCTTCTCCGGCATCCCGCGCGCCGGGCGCGGGTTCGTGACCACGTGCGCGGGCAGGGCCGTGGTCCACGGGTGCGAGGTCGCGCAGCGCACGCCAGCGTCGGCGACCGACGTGCTCCGGCTCTCGAGGGCGCGGGCGCCGTTGCGCCACACGACCGCGTGCGACTGGCTCCGGCACTGGGCGAGCTCGCAGGGGGCTTCGCCTTTCGCGTTGGTCGTGGTCCAGGTCCAGGCGGCGCCCCCGGTGGCGGGTGCGGCGGCCAGCTCGGCTTCGGTGGGGAGGCGCTTGCCTTCGAACTGGCAGAGCTTGCGGGCGTCGTCGAAGCGGAGGCCCACGAGCGCGCCGTCGCCGGCCTTCTTGCCGCTGCACTGGCCGCCGCGCACGCAGGTGTCCCAGTCGGCGACCGTGGCGGGCGCGGGATCGATCCAGAACGAGGCCCGCTGCTCGGTCCCCGCGACGCAGACCATGCCGTCGGGGCCGGGGCGGCAGCGCTGGCCCCCCACCGCGAGCTGCACCTCGGCCTTGCCCGCCGCCGCGGCGACGAGGTCGGCGAGGGTGGCGTCCGGCGCGAGCTTCACGGTCTGCTCGGTGGCGTGGGGCACGAGCACCAGCGACGCGGGCGCGCCCTTCGCGTCGGTCCCGAGGAGGGTGAGCGGCGCCTCCAGCGAGGCCACCAGGCGCTGCAGCTCCTCGACCTTCACCCGCGTGTCGACCGCCGCGACCACGCCGGTGGCGGGCGCGACGCCGGCGACCGCCCAGGCTGCGTACTTGCGCCCGGGAGCGCCACCGTCGTCGGTGAAGCGGCCGGCGGACCAGCCCGGAGACCCGGGCGCCTGCAGGAGCTCCGGGGTGACGACCCAGGTGGCGGCGGCCGTGGGGACGGGCCCGGTGAGCCCGGCCGGGAGCGTGGGCGCGCCGCTGGGGGGCGGCGTGTACAGCGGCCTGCCGCGCACGACCTGCGCCGTGTGGGCCGCGACGGCCGGGTCGACGCCGTTCTCCGTCATCCAGGCCAGCAGCACCGTGGCGAGGCGGGGGTTCCCGTCCGCCCAGACGAAGGCGTCCACGGGCCCCAGCGGCTCGGGCGTGCAGGCGTCCCACACCCCGCGCAGATCCGTGGCCTCGAGCGCGCACATCGGCGTGGCGTCGCCGGTGGCGAGGGACGGCGGCGGGGGCACGTCGGGGCAGGCGACAGCGACGGCGTCGGCGACGGCTTTCGTGCGCTCGGCCGGGTTGGCGGCGGCCTCGGCGCGGGCGAGCGCGGCGTCGAGCGAGGAGGTGTCGCACGCGGCCTCGGGGGCCGGCTTGGGGCAGCCGGTGAGCAGGAGCGGCAGGACGAAGGCGGCGAGGGCGGGGACGGTGCGGGTGGACATGGGGTCTCGCGGGTGCAGGAGGTCGGAGCGGCGCCAATCTCTCACGGGGTGGGGTCGGAGGCCAGCACGAGATCGAGCTTCACGCGGCCGTCGCCGACCACGACCGCCCGAGACACGGAGGCGAGGCCGGGCGCCCGGGCGGTGACGACGTAGCGGCCGGGGCCCGGGACCCGCCGGTCGAAGTGCCCGTCCGACTCGCGGCTGGTCCACACCTCGTCCTCCCGCAACAGGGGGCGGTCGACCACGATCTCGGCCTGCACGGGTCGCCCCTGCGCGTCGCGGACCGTGCCGCCGATCCACGGGCCCGACACCACGTCGTCGAGGAGCGTGGTGGCTGCGGGCCGGGTGGCGTCCATCGCGAGCTGCCAGCCCTCGGGGGACACGCCGTTGTCGATCGAGCTCTCGAGCAGGAACTCGAGGGTGCCGTGCGCGTGGAAGAACCAGTCCTGGTCGGTGCCGTCGACCGAGTACAACTTGCGGACCACCTCGTAGCGGCGCCCGTTCGGCTGGCGGAGCGTGGCGTCCGCCAGGTCCTCGGCGAGGGACCAGGCGACGTCGGGCTCGGGGTTGTCCTTGCCGTCGATGGTGTACGGCGACAGGAGCTTGGTCGCCGAGGTGTGGTACGAGATGCCGGCGGCGAAGTGACGCCGGTCGGCCAGGGCCATCATCGCCTGCACCTCGGGCTCCGAGCCGGGCGACGGCCCCCGGTAGAACCCGTCGTGGCGCCAGCTGCGGCTGCCCCGCTCCCCGAGCGCGCCCCAGGCGAAGGGGTAGTTCCGGTTGAGGTCCACGCCCTCCCAGGGCTCGAACGCGCCGTCGCCGTCGGTGTCGGTGGCGTTGCGGCGGCCGAACTCCCGGTCCACCTGCAGGTGCGCCCAGTTCCCGTCGGGGTTCACGAGCGGGACCACCCACACGTCGAGCTCGCGCAGCCAGCGGGCGACGCGGGCTTCGTCGCGGTGGGCCAGGAGCCACTGGGCGACGTCGAGCGCGTGGTCGATCGACGGCAGCTCGGAGCCGTGGTGCGCAGCGACGAACAACACGCTGGGCTCGCCCACGTCGTCGGCGTCTCCCAGGCGCATCGCCCACAGCGGCCGGCCCTGCGCGCTGTGGCCCAGCACCTCGGCGCGCACGAGGTCCGGGTGCTGCTTCGCCAGGCCCGTGACGATGTACTGCACGTGCAGCCAGTCCTTCCAGCCGGCGCCGAGCGCGTAGCCGCCGGGGCCTTCGGGGTACGGGCGCCACATCACCGAGCGGTACCGCCAGTCGTCCACCCAGCGCGGGAGGTGCCCGGTGACGGCCAGGGGCTCGATCCCGCGGCGCCGCACGGCCTCGACGCCCTCCGGGGTGGAGACCCCCCACTCCCCGGCGACCGTGCGCTGCAGCACCTGGTCGGCGGGCAGGGTGCCGTGGGGCCACGTGGCGAGCCGGCGCTCCCCGAACGCGTCGTGGGCGGGGTCTGCCGGCGCTGCACCGAGGGCGGTGTCGATCACGGAGAGCGAGGTGAGGACGAGGTCCTCGGCGTGGTCGGGGTGGATGCGGACGCCGACCCGGCCGCGGGTGAAGCTGCGGTCGGTGGCCGTCACCGTGCCGAGGGCCTCGAGGGTCTCGCCGTCGTGCAGGACCGCGACGAGCTGGGGCCCGACGAGCCAGATCGCGAGCTCGAGGCTCTTGCGGGTGGCCATGCCCTCGAGCTTGACCGCGGCCCCGAGGGCCACGACGTTGCCCTCGCGCCACCGGTGGAGCACGAGCTTGTCCTTCTCGATCGAGACGCCGAGGGCCTCGAGCGCTTCGGGGCGGTCGCCCACCCGCGCCCGGAGCAACACGGTGCCGTCGGGCTCACCCTCGACCGCGAACCGGGCCCGCACGAAGCCGTCGCCCACCTCGTGACCGGCGAGCCAGTAGTCGAGCGTGCCCACGGGCGCCCGCTCGGTGAGGTGCAGGCCGTCGTCCTCGAAGCCCCAGGTGCCGCGCGCGACGGCGGCGGCGGGCCGGGTGGTGCGGCCCACGACGACGGTCTCCACGCCGGGCTCGCGGGCGGGGACGGCGACAGCGGCGGTGGGGAGGGCGAGGAGGAGGAGGGGAGACACGGCGGGGCTCCGTCCGTTCGAGGGTAGCGCGTTGTGGTTACAGTCGCCCGGGGGTCCGCGATGTCCCAGCTCCTGGGGTTGCTGGTGGGTTGCACGGACCCCGTCGACCGCGCGCCGGCGGGGGAGTGGCTCGACCCGTCGCCCGCTCCGCTCGCCGACCTCGACCCCGACCCGCTGCGCTTCGAGGCCGACCTCGTGGCTGCGCCCTCGACGTGGTCGTACGCGCCGGGGGTGAAGGTCCGGGGGCTGGCCTACGAGGGCGCGGTGCCGGGCCCGCTGATCCGGGTGCCGCTCGGCGCTCGGGTGCTGGTGCACTTCCGGAACGCGCTGCCGGAGGGCTTCGACACTACGGTGCACTGGCACGGGATCGAGGGCAACAACGCCGCCGACGGCACCCACGTCACCCAGGGCCACCTGCACCCCGGCGGCACGTACGACTACGACTTCGTCGCGACGCGCTCGGGCCTGTTCTGGTACCACCCGCACGCCCGCGGGGCCCAGGGCGTGTTCGAGGGCCTGTACGCTCCGCTCGTGGTCGAGGACCCGGACGAGGCGGAGCTGGTGGCGCGCGGGGTGCTCCCGGCCGACGAGCGCGTCCTCGTGTTGTCGGACGTGTCGGACTACCAGGGCGCGCCCATCTCGGTCGAGATCGACACGGCGATGGAGGTCATGAACGGCACCGAAGGCCGGCACCTCCTGGTCAACGGCCGCGAGGACCCGGTGTTCGAGGTGGTGGCGGGCGGCGCGGTGCGCCTGCGGGTGGTGAACACGTCGATCACGCGGTTCTGGCGGTTGTCGGTGCCGGGCCGCACGCTGTACCGGGTGGGTGGGGAAGGCGGCCTGCTCGACCGCGTGCGGGTGGAGGGCGGCAGCGTGGTGGGCCGGAAGACGGCGCTCGCCGACGGCGCGGACCTCGGGCCCGTCGAGGTGCCGCTCGGCTACGACCGCGGCGAGCTCGTGTTGGCGCCGGGGGAGCGCGCCGACGTGGTGGTGCGCACCGACGGCGCCGCTGGAGACACGTTCGCGCTGCGGTGGAGCGACGTGGCGCGGGGGCGGCACGGGATGTGGATGGAGGGCGGCGAGATGGTGATGGACGACGCCCCCGACGACGGCATCCGCGCGGGAGAGGACGTGGCGACGTTCCGGCTGGTGGACGGCGAGGCCCTCCCGTGGACCCTCGACGAAGGGGACCCGGTGCTGGAGGCCGTGGGGCGCAGCGTGGGCGCGCTGCCGGCGACCGACGAGCTCGACTGGAGCGGCGCCGACGCCATGGTCTTCTCCGAGCGCATGGACATGACCCAGCGCCCCGACGGGGTGTGGGAGATGTCCACGGAGCTGTACCTCGACGGCCGGTCCTGGGTCCCTGGCCACGGCGGCCCCACCCAGCCCGAGGCGCCCACCGCCGTGCACGCCCGCCTCGGCGACACGATCCGCTGGGAGGTGCGCAACGACAGCGCGATGGCCCACCCGATGCACCTGCACGGGTTCTCGTACCAGCCGCTGTCGTTCTCCCGCACGGACGAGGCCGCCGGCACCGTCACCACCTGGGACCTCGGCCACGACGAGTTCGAGGACACCACGGTCGTCCCCGGAGAGACCTCGCTGTTCGTTCGCTTCCGCCTCGACGACCCGGTGGGGGACGGCGGCGCGCTCGGGCGCTGGATGCGGCACTGCCACATCCTGCAGCACGGGGAGAACGGCATGATGTCCGAGCTCGTCGTCTCGCCCTGACCCGCTTCTGGTACGGTCGGCCCCGCGGGAGGCGCGCGTGGAGGTCCCGATCGGCATCCGCGTGTGGCCCGCGGTCGTCGCCGCGATGGCGGCCATGTTGCTCCCGTTCGCCGTCGTCATCCCGAACGCGCCGAACCACGTGACGTTCGCCTGGGTAGCGGTTCCGCTGGTGGCGGGCGTGGTCCTGCCGTTCCCGGTCGCGGCCTGGGTGGCTGCGGCCACGTCCCGCGGGCGGGTGCGGGTGGCAGGTGGGCGCCTCGACTGGGACCTGGAGGAGCGCAACGGCCACCTCGACCTGGCGCAGCCGTTCGTGCTGGACGCATGGGTAGAGCCGCCCGACTCCGAGGACGTGGTGTGGGTCGTGTTGCGCGTGACGCAGGGCACCGAGGCCGTCGCCGTGGCATACACGACCGCGCGCACCCAGGCGCCTGCGCTCCCGGTGCGGAACGGGGAGCGGCCGGTGTTCCTGATCGCGTCGTGGCGGGCCCGCCGGGCCTGGGAGGCGCTGGAGGCCGCGTTGCGAGCCACGCCTGGCGTGATCACGGCGTGACGGTCAGGGCGCGGGCGCGTACGTGACGACCACCTCGTCGCCCGGCGCCAGGTGCACCAGGACCTCGACGGTGCGCGTCGAGGGGTCGAAGGCCCACTCCTCGGGGAGGAGCTCCGTGTCGGCGCCGCCGCTCCGCACCGTGACCACGATGGAGGTCGCGTCCGGGTCTCCGCTCAGCGTAAACGCGGGCTCTCCGAGGAGGAACCGATCCACGAGGCCCGCGGCGCCCGCCGACCAGTCGTCGACCACGGCGCTCTGGAGCACCCCACCGAACCGCGTGGCGAGCGCGCCGTAGCGGTCGCCGTACGTGGGGTGGGAGAAGGCGGAGAAGGTGCGGCGCGCGTCGTCCTCGGCGAGGGCGTCGAACCAGGCGTCGAACTCCGCGTCACTGACGAGGGTCTGCCGCGTGAGGTCGGGCTCGTCGCTGATCACGACCACGTGGATGGCGGCGTCGTCCCGACGGAACAAGGGGTCGGCGCGGCCGACGGAGGGCTCGAGCGCCCAGTAGGTGGCGCCCACCCCCTGCTCGGTGGACGAGCCGGCGTTGCCGCGGACCATCAACCAGGCGAAGGCCTCTTCCGGGTTCGGCGTGGCGGCGTCGAGGAAGGTCTGGCCACCCGCGCTCACCAGGGTGCCGCCCGCCCCGTCGTAGCGCCCGTCGAGGTCGGTGGTCGTGACCCCGAGGTGGAAGTCGACGCCCGCGGTGACGAGCTCGGTGACCACGCCCGCGAGCTGGTCCGCCGCGCGGTACTGGTCGTCGACCATCGAGCCCGAGTTGTCCACGACGAACAACACGTCGGTGGGCACGGGGGTGACGGGGAACGTGTCGGTCACCGCGTCCGCGGTCGTCGGCGTGGTGGGGCTCGTCGGGGTGGTCGGCGTGGTGGGGCTCGTCGGGCTCGTGGGGGTGGGCGTGGTCCCGGCCGGCGGCTCGTCGCTCGGCCCCGGTGGCTCTCCCTCGCACCCCACCCACCACATCCACAGGGACATCCACCCTCCTCGACGACCCAGTGTACGCGATCCGCCCGCCTACCGGAGCGGCGCGCTCACGGCGCGGTGGCGCGCCCAGGTGACGCTGTCGAACACCAGCAGGAAGGCGCCCTGCAGCAGCAGCGCCTCGCCGTAGCCCCGGAGGTCCGGGCGCTCGCGGCGGTTCCCGACCACGACCAGCGCCGCCCCGGCGCCCAGGTACCCCAGGTCCAGCCCGCCGTTGACCAGCAGCGCCGTCTCCAGCGACCGGGCGCCGCGCGCGATCTCCGCGGGGTCCGTCCGCAGCCGCTGGCGGGGCAGGGACGCCAGCGAGCCGATCGCGATGCCCGCGTTCACCGTGTTCCACGCTGCGTTCCCGAGCGCGAAGGCCCGCAGCTCGGGGTCGTCGGTGAGCGCGGCGCCCACGCCCCCCACCGCGAGGTTCGCCGCGGACCAGCCGAGCAGCAGCTGCATGGCGCCGGACTGGAGGTCGACCGAGTCCTCCAGGACCTGGTCGGCGGGTTCGGCGGCGTGCGCGGGGGTGGCCCACATCAGGGCGCCGCCCCTTCGGCCACCAGGACGTACTGGTGCGGCAGCAGCGCCGGGCGGTCCACCACGCGCCAACCCGCCGCGCCGAGCTCCTGCGTCACCACGTCGGGCGCGAGGCGGTGGGCCTTCGGGGGTCCCAGGGTGTCGTCGCTCGCGGGGTCGAAGTCCACGATCACCAGCCGCCCGCCGGGCTTCAGGGTGGTCCGCAGCCGCGTGAACCAGTCCACGCGCGCGTCGAGGTGGTGGTAGGTGTCGACGAGCAGCACGAGGTCCACCTCTCCGGGGCGCAGGCCCGGATCGGCGGCAGCGCCCTGGCGGGCCTCGACGTTCGCCCACCCCTCGCGGACCGCGCGTTCGGCGAGGTAGCGGACCATGTCGGGCTCGAGGTCCACGGCCACGACGCGACCCGCCGGGCCCACCGCCTTCGCGAGGTGCCCCTCGAAGTACCCGGTCCCCGCGCCGATGTCGGCCACCGTGGCCCCGGGCGCGAGGTGCAGCGCCTCGACGAGCGCCGCGGGCTTCTGCCAGGCGTCGCGCGTCGGGTCGTCGAACACCGTGGCCCACTTCGCGGCGTCCTCGAACCGGTGGGTCATGGTGGCGTGATCGCCGGCTGCGTGGTGCCCGGCTGCGTGGTGCCCGGGTGGTTCCGCGGGCGGAGGGGTCGGGGCGGGCGGGCTGGCGCAGGCGAGGAACAGCAGCACGGGGGGTTCTCCCTGGGTCGACGGAGCGTGACCCGTTTCGGAGCGGCGCGCACGTGTGGGGCGAACCGATCCTCTGCTCAACCTTGGCGAGCGATGCGCCGAGGTGCTCTCGCGGAGGCATCATGCGCCATCTCGGGTTCAGTGCGGCGCTGGCGTTGGTGCTCCCTGGCGCCAGCGCGTGGGCGTACCCCCTCAATCCCTGGGGCTCGGTGGTCGCCGAAGGGACGTTGGCCTACAACCAGTACGGCTACCTGACCCCAGGCCCCTCGGTGCCGGTCGCTCCGTAACTCGCGTACGGATTCGGCAGCAATGTCGATGTGTTCGCGGGTGCGTCGTTCACCCTCGCGGGGAGCGGGCAGACCAGCTTCGGAGCGTTGGAGCTGTTCCCGCGGTACTTCATCGCGGGGAAGGTCGGTGTTTCGCCGCACGTGTTCTGGAACCCGGCTGCATCGACGCTCGTGGTCGCGCCCGAGGTCCACTGGTTCGGACGCTCCGATCGGCTCGCCCTCACCGTCAACTCGGGGTGGCGGCCGTCGTTCGGGTACGGACCCGACGGGAGCTTCGGGCTGGGCACCGTGTTCGCGGTGGTGGTGCCCGAGGTGTTCGTGACCGATGGTCTCGCGCTGTACGTGGAGTTCCACGACTACCTCGACGCGGGCGCGCAGACGAACGGCGGCCTCCTGGTGCCGGGGGTCTGGTTCGCGCTCGATCCGGCGCAGCACCACAGCCTCGCGATCGCCGGGCAGCTCAGCGTCCCCGTCGTGGACACCATCGCCTCCGCCTCGAGCGTGGGCGTGTTGTACTCGGCGACCTTCGGCGGAGCACCGGCGCCCGGAGTCCCGTAGGTCCCTCGCTCGTTGGTCAGGTCGCCCCCTCCGTGCGCCAGGCTCGACCGGGACGCCTCCGCCATGGACCGGCTCGAGCCGGCTGCTGCGGTGACGCTCGTCGCGATCTCCGTGGTGGTGACCCGGCGCACGATCCCGCCGATCTGGCTGCCGGGTGCACCCGGAGGTGGGTCAACCCGGTGGCGATCCGGCGTCGTGGTAGTGGACGGTGATCCACCCCAGCGCACCCGCGAACGGCACGTGTGCGATCGCGATGGCGACCGAAGCGCACGGCGCCACCACCACCAGCAGCAGCCAGACCGAAGCGGCCAGGATGGCGCCGAGGAGCGCGGTCCACCGAGGACAGGGCCTGGTCGCGTTCTGCGCCGCGGTGACCATCGGGAACGCTGCGCCCAGCAGCAGCACGCCCAGCAGACGCGTGAACCCGCTGGGGATCGTGAACGCCCCGAGGGGAAGCGTGAGGTTCAGCAGGAGCAGCCCGGTCCCACAGAGACCGTTCAGCGCTGCGAACAGGGCTGACGCCATCCCCGTGGCCCACACCACGTTCTCGCCCTGGGTGTCGCCCATCACGGCACCGTGACCGTGGGCAGCGGCGCGGTGGGCCGATCGCCGTGCGCGCCCGTCCACGTGAACCGCAAGCCGGCGCCGGGCAGGAAGGTGGCCCCGTCGAGCTCGAGCTGGAACGCCCAGCGCTTCCCGTGGCCCCCGATGCGGGCGCACAACGCCATCGCGCCGATCTCGTCGACGGTCCTCACCCCGTCCCCGAGCGTGAACAGGGGCACGCCGGGCGTGATCACCGCGCGGGCCTCCGGGTCGGTGGGCGTGAACCACCCGGCCACCCGGAGGCTCCCGTCGGGCAGCCGCAGGGCGACCAGGCCACTCTCGGCAGGCTCTCCGCGGAAGGCCTCGAACCGGGCGGAGGGGAGGGGGACCTCGCGGGACCGGTCGTAGTCGGGGTCCTTCGGCTCGGGGACCAGCGCCGGGACCGGGCCCACCACGCCGCGCTGCGCCGCGAGGTCCTGGAACACCGAGAGCAGCCAGTCGCCCGTGAACCGCCCGTACACCACCGAGGAGGTCTCGTACTCCTGCGCCCGGTACTCGAGGGGCGTGGAGGCGTACGACAGGTAGTCGCCGCACGGCGACGCCAGGAGCACCTGCCCCACCGTGGGGGCGAGCGTGTCCGTCAGCACCCGCGCGTACGCGGAGGACAGCTCCATCGGCGAGCCCAGCAGCGCGGCCACCGGGGCGCCCGCCGGGTCCGTGAACCGCACCACCTGCACCCGGGTGGTGGTGGGGGCGTCGAGCTTCGACAGCAGCCACCGCCGCTTGGGGGACTGGGGCGACGTCCGGTCGAACGCGGCCGGACCGAACCGGGGCAACAGCTTGGCGCCGGGCGCCAGCTCCGAGCCGCGCAGGGTCTCCGGGCCCACGTGCGCTTCGTCGTCGAGGGTGCGCGGGGTCCCGCGGGGGTCCACGAACGTGGCGGCCGCCACGGTGGGGTGCCGGACCGCGGTCACCAGGCGCAGGTCGTCGCGCAGCCGGGTCTTCGCGTCCGCCACCGCAGCCACGATGGCTGCGGCCAGCGCGGTGGCGGCCTCGCGGAGCGCGGGCCACACGGTGTCGAAGTCGTCCCGCGCGGCGCGGACCTCGTCGGCGGTGCGGTTGGGGGGCAACGCGTTCACGTCGCCCACCACCCCGCCGGCGAGCGCTACCGGGAACGGCACCTGGGTGCGGACGAGGCCGTGGACGTCGGCCCCGAACAGCGCGTACCGGAACCCCAACACGGCCGGGGTGCCCGGGGGCAACGCGAACGCCCCGAGCGGCGCGCCCGCCGGGGTCTCCGCCCAGACGACCTGCGCTTCGTCCCACGCCAGCGCCCGCTCTGCTGCCGAGGCGCGCTCGAGGGGCCCGTTCTGGCCCACACACACGCCGAGGGGCTGGTGGACGAGGTTGCTGACGAAGCCTTCGAACAGGTGACCCTCGTGCGCGAACGGCGGGATCGGCGGCAGCGGGCCCGGATCTGCGCCCTGGATCCAGGCGGCGACGGCCCGCTCGCGGCCCGGAGGAGGTGGACCCAGCGTGTCCGGGTCGTCGTTCCAGCCGGCTTCGCCGGGCACGCGGTTCCACAGGGTCGCGCGCGCGGACCGGTTCCACGCGGCCCCCGGCGCCCGCGCCGAACCGAACCCCACGACGGCGGGCGCGAGCGCGGCCACGGCCTCCACGATGGCGTCGTACACGGCGTCCTCGGCGCGCCCGGCCGCGAAGGCGTCGAACCCGGTGTGCTTGCTGGTGGCGCTGTCGTAGCCCGTGGCGAAGACGCCGCTGGGTCCAGCATGGACGTGGGTTCCGGCCACGAGCACCCGGTCGAGCGACCACCCGAGCCTCGCGGCGACGCGCTCGGCGACCCAGCGGGTGCCGGCCAGCAGGTCGATGCCGACCAGCGCGACGCGCTCTCCGTCGAGCTCGAGCACGAGGACCCGGGCCTCGAGCCGGCCCAGCACCCCCTGGGCGTTGGGGGAGCACAAGCTGTACCCGGCGATGCGCCGACCGAGGTCCGGCGTGAGGTCCCGCTTCGCGAACGCTGCCCTGGTCGCCATGTCGCCCTCCCCGGCGCGAGCCTACCCCGCGGTGTTCCGGCAGGGCCACGGGCCAGCGTCGCCGCTTCGGGACCGCCGTTCGAGGAACCCTTCCTCCCTCTCCCCTCCGGGGAGAGGGTCGCTGCCCACCAGCCGCCACGCGTTCAACGACCGAGCGTTCACCCCGTTCCGGCGCCGCGCGACCACCCCGTCAGGAGCTCGCGCCGCCCCCTTTCGCGGAGCGCCACCGACGCCGCGCCGCCACCGTTGACGCCGCCAGCGTCGAGGCATACCCCAAACCGATGTTCGACACGATCGGTGGAACCCGCGAGGAAGAACCAGCGCTGCCAGCCGCTACCCCAGCCGGGGTGGGGCTCGGGGTTGCGGTGGCGGTGGTGTATGCCGGGCAGCTCGCGATCGGGGCGACCTCGACCTCGGGCCTGGTGCGGGCGGGCGCGGCCTATCCGACGGCGTACCTGGACGGCGCGTACTGGACGCTCTTCACCCCCACGTTCCTGCACATCGGGCT
Organism: Myxococcota bacterium; assembly: GCA_044356535.1. Lineage (GTDB taxonomy): Bacteria > Myxococcota_A > UBA796 > UBA796 > JACKER01. The sequence continues at coordinate 2,139 of JBIKWC010000021.1, read as the reverse complement.
GCTCCACGCGGGGCTCAACGCGTGGTTCCTCTACGCGTCTGCGCCGCGGGTGGAGCGCATTCTCGGCAGCGCCGCCACGCTCGTCGTGTTCCTGAGCGGCGCCTTCGTTGGTGAGATCGTCTCGGCGCTCGTGGGCCGGTCCGTCTCCGCGGGCGCATCGGGCGGCGCGTGGGGGCTGCTCGTCGCCGAGCTGATGCTCGTCCTCATCCCCGCGCTCCGCGGCGGACTGCCCGCACCGGCGACCGTCGGGCAGAGCCTCCAGCTGGTCGGATTGAACGCGTTCATCTCGCTTCTGCCTGGCGTCGACGGGCTCGCGCACCTCGGCGGAGGCATCGGGGGCGCCCTGGCGGTGGGGCTCGTGTGGCTCGCACCGCGTTCGGCGAGGTGGCTCGCCCTCACCGGCTTCGTCGTACACGCGGGCGCCCTGGCGTTGGCGTTGCGGGTGGGCCGCCCGTGGGCGCTCGACGAGCCGCCCGCGCCGAACCGCACCCACTCGCTATTGCGCGGGGGGCTCGAGGTCGAGGCGCCCGGCGATCTCGTCACCTACAGCGACCTCGGGCGAATCGGACGCTCGGGATGGGATCCGGTGACCTACGCGTTCATGATCATGCTGAGCGACCAGTCCCACACCGTGAGCGAGAAGGTACGCAACGCCTACGGAGCTGCGCACGTGAAGCCCGTTGCGTGTGGACCAGCCTGCGACGCCGAGGAGCTGACGGGGAGGGAAGGCGTCCGGGTGCTCGTGTGGCGCCAGAACATCGGGGCTTTCACGCTCATCGGGATGGCGTCGGCGGTCGATGCCACTCGAGCGGACCTCGCGCGGATGGCGGCGATGCCCGGCACGATTCGGCTCACAGCGAAAGGTGCGGTGGACCTGGCCCACGAGCTGAAGGACCAGGGCCAGCTCGCCGCCGGGCTGGCGATGCTCGAGCGGTACGAGCGGGACACTCCCGATCCTCGAGTCGAGAACGACCTCGCCTGGACCTACGCCACCGGTCCCATCGAGGTCCGCGATGGCTCGCGTGCAGTGTTGCTGGCCGAGATCGCGGTGTCTGCCGAACCGCAAAACCCTGACTTCGTCGATACGCTCGCGGCCGCCCACGCGGCGAACGGCGACCCCCGGCGCGCGTTCGCGTTCCAGGAGCGCGCACTGACGCTGCGCCCCGAGGACCCTGGCATGGAGGACCGGCTCAGGCAATACCAGGCCGCGCTGGCCGCAGCCCCGTAGCTCGCGGACCACAGCGTCGCCGCGTCGGAAACCAGCGACCACCGGGCCTCACTCCACCGGACGGCCGTCCATCGACAACGTCTCCAGCACCAGCGCTGGCGGCTCGGCCCGATCCGTCCGCAGCCCCCGCGCCCGACAGCGTGGTCTCGATCTCCCCGCAGTCAGCAGGGTCTCCGTGCACCACCGTCCGGACCAGCGCCACCAGCTCGCACCGCCGGCCACACGTGACGTCGTACCGCACCGCTGCCGCCGAGCCCCGCGGGCGGTCGGGGTGCGCAGGGTCCTCGAGAGCCACCACCGCCCCCTCACACGACGCCTCCGCCACCACGTCGAGCGACAGCTGGAGCTCCTCGAACGCCACCGGGTTCCGCCGCAGCCGGTACACGTCGTCGCGCACCGCCACCGCGGCGAACGACACCGTCGACGACACCGGCGCCAGCGCGACCTCCGGCGCCGCACACCCACCCAGCGCCACGAGGGCCAGCACCGCCCTCACGGAGCCGCCCCGTCCGCCGACACCCACCGGACCGATACCCCCAGGTCCTCCTCGAGCGGCGCTCCGAACGTGTCCGCCCGGGTCGCCCTGGCCTCGACCGTCCCCTCAAACGTACATGCGTCGCTTCCGCCCTCCACCTCCAGGCGCAGGGGTACCGTCCAGCTGCGGTCGCCCGACTCGGGATCGCTGGACCAGGGATACCGCTGGGGGAACCCGTTCTGCAGGAAGGGTATGGCGGTGTGACCATCGAACCCCCGTACCCGCCATCCGGGGCTCGGCACGTCGGGCGGACAGGTGACGGAACCAGTGATGAACAGCGACAGCACCGGTACCGTGGCCCGCTCGGTGAGCACCTCGAGGACGAACACCAGGTCGGTCGCTCCAGCGGGTGAGAACGTCGCTGCCACCTCCACCT
>JBIKWC010000210.1:0-13421 GCA_044356535.1 Myxococcota bacterium | reverse complement strand
ACGCTCCGCGCGTGGAAGACCATCCCCAGACCGCCGCACCCCAGATCGTCGGCGAGCGCTACATCCTGGGAAAGTGCGTCGGGTCCGGCAGCAGCGGGTCGGTGTACCTCGCACGCGAGCGGGACACGGGCGGCCGGTTCGCCGTGAAGATCCGGGAGGCGAAGGCCCAGGAGCAGCCCGTCCGCTTCATCGCCGAGGCGCAGGACATGGCCCGCCTCCGCCACCCGCGGCTCGTTCCGGTCGTCGACTACGGCAACGACGACCGCCTGTACTGGTACGTCATGCCGTACTACGGCAAGGGCTGTGTCCGGGACCACGTGAAGGGCCCGGGGTCGATCAGCACGCACCAGGCGCTGTCGTGGACCTTCGAGATCCTCGAGGGCCTGTCCATCGTCCACAAACACGGGCTCGTCCACCGCGACGTGAAGCCCCACAACGTGCTCGTCGACGACGAGGACCACGCCGTCCTCACGGACTTCGGACTCGTGCGCCACCTGCACGGCGGCGTGCCGTACCGGACGCGGACCGACCAGTCGATGGGTACGCCGAACTACCGCGCGCCGGAGCAGGCCGTGGACGCCGCCAACGTCGATCCCCGCGCCGACCTCTACGGCGCCGGAGCCACCTTGTATTACCTCCTCACCGCGCGGAGGCCTGGGTTCCTGTACATGGTCGCCGCCGACGATCCGGTCATGGACGCCGTCCCCGAGTTCCTGCGGGCGTTCGTCCTCAAGTGTATGGCGTACTCCCCGAGCGAGCGGTTCCAGGACGCCCGCTCCTGCGCGATCGAGGTGGCCCGCCTGGTCGACCTCGATCCGGCGCGCGCCGGGCAGCCGGGGGTCGGGCAGGAGTGGTTGCACCGGTTCGACAGCCAGGACCGCGCCTCGTGGTGGGAGCGCTTCACCTCCTGGTTCCGCTGGTGAGCGCCCTCCTGCTGGTCACTACCGCGGCCGCAACGCCGCTCGAAGATGCGGTCGCGCTCGGCGCCTCCGTGCGGTCGCAGCGCCTGCTGTCCGGCCTGCCGACGATCCCGGCCTCGGCGTACGCGACGCTCGAGAGCGGCGGCGTGGTCACCGGGGTCCAGGACACGGGCGGCACGCTCAAGCGGGTGTGGGGGGTGGGCATCCTGAACCGCTCGCCCGCCGAGCTCGGCGCCGCCATCAGCGACGACGAACGCAAGCCGAAGTTCACCGACCTCTCGAAGGCGGTGATCCTGAGTGGCCGGGCCTGCGCCAGCGGGCGCGTGGTCTTCCAGTACCTCGACGTGAGCCTGCTCTCCGACCGCTGGTGGGTGGTGGAGCAGCTCACGAACGAAGGGATCGCGGCAGCGACCTCCGGGAAGGTCCGCGAGTACGTGTGGAAGGCCGTGTCCGACGCCCCCGCCCGCCTCACGCCGGAGCTCGCCACGTTCGTGGACGGCGCGGTGCAGGTGCCCACGACCGAGGGCTCCTGGTTGGTCATCGACCTCGGGGACGGCCGGTCGCTCGTCGAGTACGTCCAGTCCTCGGACCCGGGCGGCTCGGTGCCCACGGGCCTCGCCGCCTCCATGGCGTCGCGCTCCATCGGCAACACCTTCGCCGCGATGGAGCAGATGGCGGGCTCCACCGGGGCGTGCCCCGTCCGGTGACGCGCCTCGGGCCCCGGCTCGGCCTCGCGCTCGGGGCTGCGCTCGCGGCGTTCGCCGTGTGGCTCGTGTTCGTGGACCGGAGCCCGAAGGTGGTCAAGGCCGAGCTCCAGCCCTGGAACCTGTACCACTACGCGGTCGGAGCCGGCTTCTTCGCGGAGGTCGGGTACTGGGACCTGTACCCGCTCACCCTCGACGTGGACCGGGCGGGCGACAACTCCCTGCGCTCCATCCTGGTCGTCCGCGACCTGCGCACCGGAGAGAAAGTGCCGCGCGGGACGCTGCAGGTCCCGTCGGTCCCGGCGCACCGCCGCCGCGAGCTGGGGGCCTGGGTGGACGCGCTCGAGCCGCTCGAGCCGCTCGGCACCTGGCGCCAGATGTTCACCGACCGCGGCTACAACGCGAGCCCCGCGTTCACCGCGGTCGCCGGGCCGCTCGCCCGCGCCTTCCCTCCGACCGCGCCCGCCAACCGCACGCTCCTGGCCCTGCTCGACCCGGTCCTGCTCACGGTCGCGATCGCTGCGTTGGCGTCGAAGTCGGCGCGGGGTGCAGCCGGCTGGGCCCTGCTGTTCGTCGCGTTCCCCGGGGTGTGGCACCGCCAGGTCGGTGGGTTCCTGGAGTACGACTGGCTCGCGGCGCTCCTCGTCGGGGCGGTCGCGACGAGCGCGGGATCACCGCGTACCGCAGCGGTCGCCCTCGCGTGGGCCACCACCACCCGGGTGTTCCCCGGCATGCTCGTCGCGACGATGCTGGTCCCCGGGGCCTGGCGGGCGTGGCGGACGGGCCACCTCGCTCGGTTCGAGCGAACGTTCCTGCCCACCTTCGCGCTGGCTGGGCTCGCGTTCGTGGCGCTCGGGTGCACGGCCGGGCACGGCCTGGCTTCGTGGGCCGAGTTCGCGGTGCGCATCCAAGAACACGCCAGCCGGCACGCGGGCGGCGAGCAGCGGGTGGGCCTCGGCCACCTGTGGACGCTCGGCGGTGCCCCCTCCGCCGACGAGCCCGTGATGGCGGCCCTCCTCGCCGAGCGCGCGCCGCTCCGGTGGGCCAGCGCAGCGCTGTTGCTCCTCGCCAGCTGGCTGGCGTCGCTTCGGAGGACCCGCGCGGAGGCGCTCTTCCTGGGGATGGTCGCGGTGTTCGCCCTCACCGTCACCTCCCGCTACTACGCCGCGGCGTTCCTGGCGTGGCCCGTGTTCGCGATCCGCGGGTCCTGGTTGTGGCTCGCCTGGCTGGCGCTGCCGCTCGCGGGCTGGCTGACGTGGCAGGCCGGGCTGGGGCCCCGCGCCACGTGGTGGGTCCTCGAGGGGATGGTGCTCGCTGCGTGTTCGGCGCGGCTCCTCCAGCTGCTCGCGAGGGACTTCGCGGTGGTCCGGCGCTCACGGCTCCGAGGTCGGCCCGGCTGACCGTCTCGCCCGCGCGGCAGCGAAGTCGATGACCTTCGCGGGCGCCGCGGTCTCCGTCGCCTCCGGGATCGCCAGCGGCGGGGCGACCTCACGCACCCGGTCGGCCCGCGCCTCCGCCGGGGTGCCGGACGGCGGCCGGCGACACGCGCCCACCACCTCCGCGTCGTCCACCAGGTGCTGGCACAACCCGGCGTCGTCGAGCCACTGCTGGTAGCCCGTGCCGAGTTCGTGGTAGCGCAGATCGATCTTCTTCCGCGCCTCCCACGGCAGGTCGTGGGCCTGGGTCAGGAGCTGGAGCTTGGTGACCCAGTCGAGCCGCCCGAACAGGGACTCGGGGTGGTGCTCCAGCGCGTCGAGGGTCTTCCCCCACAGCTCCACGATCCGGTACGCCTCGAGCGGGGGGGCTTCGGCGTCGGCGATCCAGTCGGCGGCGCGCTGCCAGTAGAAGCGCTGCAGCTCCAGGACCCGGATGGTCGCGCCGCCCTCGAGCGTCAGCCAGCCGCGGAGCGTGGGATCTGCAGAGGCGACGACCACGGCGCCGACCGGGTCCGCCAGCCGCGGTGCGTCCGCGAGGCGCCCGGCCTCCGCCAGATCGAGGACGAGCGACGTGGTCCCGAGCTTGAGGTACTCCGCGGTCTCGCACAGGTTCGAGTCCGACAGGCCCACCTGCAGGCGCTGCCGCCGCCGGAACAGCTGCGGGAGGCCCTTCACCTCGAGCCAGCCGAGGCCCAGCAGCGGCTTGACCAGGTGCCCGATCTCGAGGATGCCGCGATCGTGCGGCGAAGCGGTCCAGCGGTGGATGCGGCTGATGTTGGGGCCCTTCTCCGACAACCCGAACGACCCGTCCGGGAACAGCGTGCCGGCGCCCGTCAGCACCGAGCGGGTGGCCAGGAACCCCACGATGGGTCGCCGGTAGCGGCGGTACCCGAACATCCACACGAGCGACGCCACCCACGCCACCACCGGGGCGGCGCTCTTCTGGGCGAACCAGGACTCCGCGCGATCGAGGACGCTGAACACGGCCTGCAGCCGCCCCGACCACCGATCCACCTCCGACCGGGTCATCGAGCGCGCCAGCACCGCCACCAGGAACACCACGAACGCGCCCGCGCCCACCACCACCAGCACGAGCAGGGCGAGGAGCCGCACCGACCACTGGAGCGCGGAGACGCAGAGCGCGAGCACCACCCCGAGCGCCATCCCCAGGCGCCACCCCAGCAGAGCGCCCCCGCTCGCGAGCTCGACCTCGTAGTTCTCCTGGGCCCCGTACACGCGGCCCTGGACGTCCCTGCAGTTCTTGAGGAGGGAGAGCTCCCCGGCGATCCCCTGCGCGCGCAGGGTCTCGAGCGCGTCGGCCGTCGCCTCGGTGAGGAGGCGGTCCTGGGCCAGCTGGTACACCAGGAGCTCCCGCGGTCCCCTGCACTCCGGGGTCCCGGCCTCTACGAGCCCCCCTTCGGGCGCGTCCGGACCGAACTCGTAGTACAGCGAGCCGCCGTTCTCCCACCAGATGCGCTGCCGGAGCCGATCGAGCAGCCCTCTCGCCGGCGAGGCGCGGACCCGCTTCTCCACCGCTTCGCGGATCGCCCGATACAACACGTCGTTCCCGGGCCGCGGCATCCCGTCCGCGGGCCGGAACCGGATGGCGTACTCCGTCTCTGCGCCGAGCAGCCTCCCGCCAGGCGTCATTCGCCTTCCGACGGGACCTCGGACTCGTGCAGGTACCGCTCTGCGTGGTCGAGCGCGTCGCGACGGATGCGGTCGAGCACCCTCGGGAGGCTGCGATCCGGCAGCTGCTTGTTGGCGGGCGGCTTCGGGGAACGCTCGCGTCCCTTCGCGGTGTCCATGCGCGACCTCCACGTGCAGCCGGGGGATGAGTCCCGGCTCGTGGTTTGAACATACCATCCCCGGAAGGTTCCCAGGGACCACCGCAGCGTTTTCGTTCGATCGGCGCCGGGATCAGGGCTGGGTCGGACCGCGCGCGATGATGTAGGAGATCCCGGGCTTCCCTTCGACGTCCCCGAGACTGGCGACGAAGTTGTCGGCGCCGCGGGTGCCGGTGACGGTGTCCGGGGTCCGCTGGACCGTCATGCCTTGCGCCTCGAACGCCACGGCCGCAGCTTCGAGCGCGGCGGCGGCGTCCGCGGTCCCGAGCTCGAACACCGCGGTGACCGTGGTCATCCCGAGCAGATCGGCCTTCATCACGACCGAGAGCGTGGCGCCGTCCGGCGGCGTGAGCGGGAAGTCCGCGGGGAGCTCGGCCCCGGCGCCCTGCTGCACGTCCGCGCCGAGGATCGACTTCGCGAACTGCTCGCCGCCGCACGCGAGCGACGCCCCGACGACCAGCCCCAGCACCCAACCGCTCGCGCGCATCGCTCCCCCAGGAGAGGACCGCGTAACGCACCCCGCCGGGGCTCCGCGTTACCCGCGCCGTCGGAGGTTCGACGTGTCCCAGGTCGCGCTCACGGGGATCAAGCCCACCGCCCAGCCCCACATCGGAAACTGGCTCGGGAGCGTGCGCCCCGGCCTCGACCTGGCGGACCAGCCGGGCGTGCGCGCCTTCTACTTCATCGCGGATCACCACGCCCTCACCACGGTCCGCGACGCCGCCGAGCTGCGCCGCCTCACCCACGAGGTCGCGGCCACCTGGCTCGCGTTCGGGCTCGACCCGGCGAAGACCGTGTTGTACCGGCAGTCGGACATCCCCGAGATCTTCGAGCTGTCCTGGATCCTCGCCTGTTTCTCGCCCAAGGGCTTCATGAACAAGGCGCACGCGTACAAGGCCGCCCGCGACCTCAACGCGGCAGCGGGCCACGACCCCGACGCCGACGTGAACATGGGGCTGTTCACGTACCCGGTGCTCATGGCGGCCGACATCCTCGTCGTCGACGCCGACGTGGTGCCGGTGGGCCAGGATCAGGTGCAACACGTGGAGATCGCGCGGGACCTCGCGCAGCGCGTCAACCACACGTGCGGCGGGTCCGAGGTCCTGCACCTGCCCACGCCGCGGGTGCGCGCAGAAGCCGGGCTCGTCCCGGGCCTCGACGGCCGCAAGATGTCGAAGTCCTACGGCAACTCGCTGCCGTGTTTCGCGTCGGCGAAGCAGCTCCGCAAGGCGGTGATGCGCATCGAGACGGACTCCACCCCGCCCGGGGACCCGAAGGACCCCGAGACGTCGCTCGTGTTCCAGATCCACCGCACCGTGCTGGACGCCGCGCAGCGCGAGGCCCTCGCCGCCCGGTACCGCGCCGGCATCAGCTGGGGCGACGCCAAGCAGGCCCTGGTCGACGAGCTCGAGGGGATGCTGGCGGAGCCGCGCGCTGCCTTCGAGCGGTGGATGGCGGACCCGGCCGCGGTAGAGGCCGTGTTGCAGGACGGCGCGGCCCGGGTGCGGCCCATCGCCCGCGCCACCCTCACGCGCGCCCGCGAGGCCCTCGGGATCCGCGCCCTCGCCTGACCCTCACCGCAGCCGGACCCAGTTCGCGGCAGGCAGATCGGGCGCCGGCGCGGGGACGTCGGCCGCCAACACGTACAGGGCCCGCCGGTTCGCGGCCTCCGGGGTCTCGTCGGGGGTGCCCACGGCCAGGACCTCCTCCCCGAAGCCCTGGTACCAGACCTCCCCGGGGAAGCCGCGCTGCACGAACCACTGGCCGATCGCGCGGGCGCGGGCGAGCGACAGGCTGCGGTTCCCGTCGGCCGCCCCCACGGTGTCGGTGTAGCCGGCCACGTAGAGCCGGATCTCCACGACGGAGCCGTACTTCGCGAGGACGTCACCCACGTCGGTCCACACCTTCGCGAGCTTCGGCGCCTCGGTCGCGGGGATCACCGACGAGCCCGACGGGAACACCACGTCGTCGTGGGGGATGGCGTAGAACCAGGGCGACAGCGTGAGGCGCGCCCGGATGCCCGCGTCGTCTTCGGCCATGACCACGATCTGCAGCACCTCCTCGGTGGTGGAGAACGCGAAGGAGGGCTCTGCGCCCGCGCTGCTGGCGTGCGCGATCTCCACGCCGCCGACCCCCAGCACGGTGGCCTCGGCCGAGCGGAGGGGGCGGGACGGGTGGACCACCAGCGAGCGGCGATCGTGGTCCCAATCGGACGGCTCGACGCGGAACGTGAGCGGGGTCCGCAGCTCCACGGAGAACGAGAGCGGGAGCTCTGCCGTGCCGCCGTCGGGTGTGTCGAGCCGGATGCTCCCCTGGCAGGCGTGGAGCCCCTCGGACAACCCCCCCAGCTTCACCTCGACCGCGCTGCCAGCGTGCAGGTCGCTGCGGATCGGGAAGCTCGCGCCCGCGCAGGTGACGCTGCCCGACAGCCGGCCCTCCCCCGCGCTCCGGAAGGTCACCTTCGGGCTGTCTCCCACAGCGACCTTCGTCACCGCCTCGAAGGTCACCTGCGCCCGAGCGGCCAACGCCAACATCGCGAACATCGGCTGCCTCGCTCCGCCGCCCGGTGTACCATGGCCCGATGGCAGGCGGATCGGGATCAGGATCGGACCCGGGCTCGTTCACCGTGAACGACCGGAACAAGAACTACTACAAGTCGGGCGACGGTCCGCTGGTGGACTCGCTCGCCATGACCGACACGCCGCCGCCGGCCGCCCGCTGGGGACAGGAGGCGCCGGAGTCCGCCACCCGCCAGGCCAACGCGCCGGTCGAGGCCGTGGTCCCGGACATCCGGAAGTCCGCGCGCACGGCGGACGACGTCGACCGCAGCCGCCCCCGCGAGATGCCCGCGTGGTTCGGGCCGCTGGTCGGGGTGGTCACGTTCGTGGTGGTGCTGGGCGGCGGGTTGTTCCTCATGACCGTGTACTTCTCGTACCAGGTGGTGGTGGCGCCGGTGCCTCCGCCGGAGCCGGTGGTGCCCACGGAGCTCGAGGGAGTGCCGGTCCGCAAGGGGCTCGGCTCCGGTGACGACCAGCGGTAGCGGTTCACGGGTCCTCCGGTGTCCGAAGGGGCGCGGAGGAGTCCGATGTGGGGAGTCGCTGGGGATCCGGGCACCTGCATGGTCGTCCCCGGCCGGTCGGTCCGCGCACCCACCACGGCGCAGGAGCGGGAGCGGGTGACCCACGAGCTCGACATCGAGGCGCTGTACCGGGCCTACGGAGACCTGGTGCTGGGGCGTTGCCGCAACCTGCTCCGCAGCGACTCCGACGCCGAAGAGGCCTGCCAGGAGGTGTTCCTGCGCCTGTGGCGCTACCGCGACTCCTTCCGGGGCGAGGCCAGCCCGTCGACGTTCCTGTTCAAGATCACCACGTCCACTTGCCTCAACCGCCTCCGGACCCGACGACGACACCCCGAGGAGCTGGTCGACGAGCTGCCCGGAGGCGCCGTCTCGGACGGTATGCTCGACGAGCTCGAGGCGAGGCAGCTGCTGTCCAGCCTGACCGCCGCCGAGGACGAGCGCACCATGGCGTGCCTCGTGTACCACCACCTCGACGGCATGACCCACGACGAGGTCGGCGAGCTCCTGGGCATCTCCGGGGCCGCCGTCCGCAAGCGCATCTCCACGTTCCGCGACCGGGCCCGCGCGCAGTACGACGCGTCGCGCACCGGCTCCACGAAGGAGTCCCCATGACCCACCTGAACACGCTCCAGCTGCACCAGCTGCGGTACGGCGAGCTGACGGGGGACCCGTTGGCGCGGGTCCGCGCGCACCTGGACACCTGCCCCGCGTGTGCCGCGCGCCTGCGTGCGCAGGAAGCGGAGCGCGCCGCCTTCGTGTTGCGTCCCGTGCCGCCGGCGATCCGCGCGCTCGCGACCCCGCCACCGCCGGCGCGCGCGCTGTGGCTCGAGCTGCTCGCGGGCCTGTTCGTGGCCGCCGCCATCGCGCTCGCGGTCCAGGGCGTCCGACCTGATCCCCGCGCGGGCGCCCCGGAGCCGGAGGAGGTCGCCGAGGTGCGGTTCCGGGGAGAGCTTCCCAGCATCGAGGTGTGGGCCCGCGGCCCGCAGGGCCCCCACGCCCTCGCGCCCGGCGAGACGGTGTCGTCGGGGCAGGTCGTGCAGCTCAAGTACGACCCCCACGGCGCCTCGTCGATCGCCCTCGCCGGCCGGGACGGGTCGGGTAGGGTGGAGGTCTACACCACCCACGCGCCCACCGGGATCGGCCTCGTGACCGCACCGTTCGCCCTCACCCTCGACGACGCCGGCGGCGACCAGGAGCTGTTCGTGGTGGGCTCCACGCTCCCGCTCGACGAGGCCCTGGTGCGCATGGCGGTGTCCCAGGGCGTCGCGGGGGCCAGGGTCGCCCGGGTCCGCCTGGTCAAGCGGTGAACCTGCTCCTCACCACCGCGCTCTTCGGTGCAGACGCCGCCGCGGGCCAGGTGCGCCACGCGTTGGTGGTGGGCGCGAACGACGGTGGCGGCGTGTTGGCGCCCCTGCGCTACGCAGAGACCGACGCCGAACGCGTGGCGTCCCTGCTCACCGAGCTCGGCGAGTTCGACGACGAGCTCGTGACGGTGTTGTACCGCCCCACCGAGCAGGAGCTGCGGGAGGCCCTGGCCCGCCACGCGGCCATCGCCGAGTCCTGGGACGACGACCTGTTCCTGTTCTACTACTCGGGCCACGCCGACGCCGTGGGGCTGCGGCTCGGCGACGAACGCTACCACTTCGACGCCCTCAAACACGACCTCCGCGCGATCCCCGCGAACGTGCGCCTCGGGGTGCTGGACGCCTGCCGCTCGGGCACCATCACGCGGCTCAAGGGCGCCGAGGTCACGGAGTCCATCCTGGGGGCCGACGACGGCGTGGCCGAAGGGGAGGCCTGGCTCACCGCAAGCGCCGACGACGAGCTCGCCCAGGAGTCGGAGAGCCTGCGCGGAGGCTTCTACACGCACTACCTGCTCTCCGGCATGCGGGGCGCCGCCGATCTCTCGGGAGACGGCCTCGTCGAGCTGTACGAGCTCCACCAGTACACGTACGACCGGGTCGTCGAGTCCACCGGCCGGACGGGCGCCGGCGCGCAGCACCCCCGGTTGACGAGCCAGCTCACCACCTCGAGCGGCGTCGCCGTGACCGACGTCCGCAACGCGTCCGCCCAGCTCGTGTTCTCGGAGCAGGACACCGGGCTGGTCGCCGTGTTCCGCATGCCCGACCGCACGGAGCTGGCCGAGTTCACCAAGACACCCGACCGGGAGCTCACCCTCGCGGTGCCCCCGGGCAGCTACCTCGTCCGCCGCCGCCACGAGGAGTCCACGTGGGAGGCCCGCTTCGGCATCTCCGAAGGCGGCCGGTACCGCGTGGAGGAGTGGGGGCGCCCGGTGCTCGAGGCAGCGACGCCCAGGGGCGAAGGAGACCCGCGCGTCGCCGAGCTCGTGAGCGCGTCCGAGAGCTACCGCGACGAGATGAACCTGAACCGGTCGCCAGTGGTGGCCGGGGCCGCGTCGCTCGTCGTCCCCGGGGCGGGCCAGTGGTACAACGGCTCCATCTGGCGCGGGGCGGCCTACTTCGGCGCGACGGCCGCGCTCGTGGGCGGGGCCGTGTACCAGCCCGACTACCTCCCGGACGAGCGGGAGGGCCTGAACTCCATGTGGCCGGTGTTGGGCGCGGGCCTGTGGGGCGCCTCCATCGCCGACGCGATCTACCAGGTCCACCGCCGGGAAGAGCACCGTCCGATCCTCGGCGCCCAGCTGGGCTTCGAGCTCCAGGCCGGGGCGGACGACTCCCCGTGGTCCCGCCACATGGGCCTCTCCGCCGACCTGATGCTCCACAAGGGCCTGTCCATCGGGCTCGACCGGGTGGGGTACACCTGGGCCGCCGACAGCTGGGACCTCTCCGGGGGCTCCCGCGTGACCCTCGCGGCCGAAGGGGACCGCTTCCGCCCCCACGCGCTGGTGGCCGTCGGGGTCCGGCACGGCATGCTCGAGGAGCAGGGCCGCACCTCCACGTTGACCCGCACCACGTTCGGCGCCGGCGCGGGGTTCCGCTACTACGTGGTTCCCCGCTACTTCCTGTTGGGCGAGGTCCGCTGGGAGAACGGCGGCACCGAGCAGGGGTTCGTGGGCGCCACCGGGTTCGGAATCCACGTCGGCCGGTAGCGGTGGCCGCCGGGGCCGGTGTCGGAAGGGGCACTGGAGGATCCCCGTGCTCTCCCTGACGCTCTCGACCCTGTCCCCTGCCTTCGCCTGCGACCGCGTGGACGTCGACGCCCCCGGGGTGTCCATCCACGTGAACGATTGCGAGCCCCCGACGGCGGTGATCGTGGGCGGCGAGGACGACGACGAAGACGCCGAAGAGGAGGAGGAGGAGGACGAGCACGACTACGAGGACTCCGACCTCCACGAGCTCGACGAGCAGCACCGCAAGACGCTGGTGGGCCAGTACGGCCTGCAGTTCCTGCCCGAGCAGCCTGCGCACCAGCTCTCCCTCCGCCTGATCGGCGAACACGACGCGTACGTCGGCGGTGAGCTGCGCTACCTGCCCGGCAGCGACTTCGTGGGGGTCGGGCGCGCCGGGGCCGGGTTCGACGTGGCGGGCGGAGGCGCGTTCGACCTCACCCTCGGGTTGTGGGTGGGCGCGGCGGGGGAGTGGGAGCGCGACATCGACGCAGCCCGCCTGTGGGGCTCACCGATCCTCGGGAGCGAGGTGGGGGTGGGCCTCGAGGGCCACCGGCTGTTCGGGAAGTACCGGTGGCTCGCCGGCATCGGCGGCGGCGCGATGGACGAGCTGATGACGGAGCAGGAGCTGGTGTTCGGCTACAAGGTCACGCAGGAGGTGCACCTGATGGGCCAGTACTTCGTGCTGAGCCCGGGGAACCTCGACAACGAGTCCGGGGTGGGGCTGGGGCTGCGCATCGCGCTCTGAGGCCATGGACGGGCCTGGGGCGTACGGTTAGGTTGCGCCAGCGCGGCGTGGTGTCGCGCAGCCTCCCCTGAATCCGGGTGGAACCTCCGTGAACGACGGCCCCAGTTGCGCGGCCCTCCGGTGGTTCGGAGGACTGCGCCCAGACCCACTCCTGCACCTGGGGTAGCCGGCGTCGTCCGGGCGCACCCCGGAGGACACCCCCATGTCCTTGCTCACCACCACCCCCGTCGGGCTCGGCCCGGTGGCGTTGCCCCCCCAGACCGACGACGACACCCGCACCCCACCCGCGCTGCACCAGCTGCGGGTCCAGTGGCCCGAGCTCCCGCCCGCCGAGCGCGTCGAGCTGCTCCGCCGGGTCGATCGCCGCCCCGCTGACGCGTTCTTCGGCGACCTGCCGCAAGACGACCAGGCGTCGGTGTTGCTGGCCCTCGCCCCCGAGGAGCGTCGCGCGTGGCTCCGGCTGCTGGCGCCCGACGACCTCGCCGACGTGCTCCAGTCGCTGGACGAGGCCGGCCGGGCCACGCTCCTGCACGCGCTCGACGCGAACACCCGCCGCGAGGTCAACGCGCTCCTGGCGTACGCCGAGGACGACGCCGGCGGCCTGATGAACCCGCGGTTCGCGCGCCTCCGCCCCGAGATGACGGTCGGCGAGTCCGTGCGCTACCTCCAGCAGCAGGCGTCGGCCCACGACGAGCTCGAGACCATCTACTGCGCGTACGTGCTCGACCAGGGCCAGCGCCTCGTGGGCGTGGTGTCGTTCCGCGACCTGTTCCGCGCCCGGCCCGACGCCCCCCTCGCCAAGGTGATGCAGACCCGCGTGGTGCAGGTCCGCGACGACCTCGATCAGGAGGCGGTGGCGCGGATCATCGCCGAACACGATCTGCACGCGGTCCCCGTCGTGGACGCCGACGGCCGCATGAAGGGCATCGTCACGGTCGACGACATCGTCGACGTCGTGCACAAGGAGGCCACCGAGGACATCCAGAAGCTCGGGGGCATGGAGGCCTTCGACTCCCCGTACCTGCGCACCTCGCTGCTGGAGGTCGTGCGCAAGCGCGCGGGGTGGCTCGTGGTGCTGTTCCTCGGCGAGATGCTGACGACCTGGGCGATGGCATCGTACGAGGAGGACATCGCGCGCGCCGTGGTCCTCGCGCTGTTCGTGCCGCTCATCATCTCGAGCGGCGGCAACGTGGGCTCGCAGGCCAGCACGTTGATCATCCGCGCCATGGCCCTCGGTGAGGTCGACGGCAGCGACTGGTTCCGCATCGTCCGCCGCGAGCTCGTCACGGGGCTCTTGCTGGGCTCGGTCCTGGCCGCGCTCGGCGCGCTGCGCATCGCGTTCGGGCAGCTCACGCAGTCGTCGTACGGCGACGAGTGGGTCGCGGTCTGCGCCACCGTGGCGGTGAGCCTCGTGGGCGTGGTCACCTGGGGCACGCTGGTCGGGTCGACCCTGCCGTTCGTCATCCGGCGGCTGGGGTTCGACCCGGCGTCGGCGTCGGCCCCGTTCGTGGCCACGCTCGTGGACGTGACGGGGCTCGTCCTCTACTTCTCGGTGGGCAAGGTCTTCCTGCTGTCCTAGGGAGCCTGTGGGGCGTAGGC
>JBIKWC010000466.1:0-3880 GCA_044356535.1 Myxococcota bacterium | reverse complement strand
AAGGGCGAGTACCTGGGGCGCACCGTGCAGGTGATCCCCCACATCACCGACGAGATCAAGCGCCGGATCCACCTCGCCGCCGAGAAGTCGGACCTCGCCATCGTCGAGGTCGGCGGCACCGTCGGTGACATCGAGGGGCTGCCCTTCCTCGAGGCCATCCGCCAGATGCGCGCCGACGCCGGGCCCGAGAACGTCCTGTACTGCCACCTCACCCTGCTGCCGTACATCCGGACGGCGGGCGAGCTCAAGACCAAGCCCACCCAGCACTCCGTGAAGGAGCTGCTCCAGCTCGGCATCCAGCCCGACGTCCTGTTCTGCCGCACGGATCGCGCCGTGCCGCGCGAGATGCGGGCCAAGATCGCCAGCTTCTGCAACGTCTCCGAGAAGGATGTCATCCCAGTCCAGGACGTGGAGCACATCTACGAGCTCCCGCTGGCGCTCCACCGCGAAGGCGTCGACACGCGGGTGCTCGAGAAGCTCGGGATCTGGGCCGCCTCCGCCACGCTCGATCGCTGGGACGACCTCGTGCAGCGCATCAAGCGCCCGCAGTTCCGCGTCCGCATCGCGATCGTGGGCAAGTACGTCCACCTCACGGACACGTACAAGTCCCTGAACGAGGCCCTCGCGCACGGCGGGGTCGCGAACCAGGTGGGCGTCGACCTGCACTTCGTCGACAGCGAGCAGATCGATCCCGAGGATCCGGGCAAGGCGCTCGACGACTGCGACGGCGTCCTCGTCCCCGGAGGCTTCGGGGAGCGCGGCACGGAGGGCAAGATCGCGGCGATCCGGCACGCCCGCGAGCGCCAGATCCCGTTCTTCGGCATCTGCCTCGGGCTGCAGCTGGCCACCATCGAGTTCGCGCGGCACGTGCTGGGCCTCCACGGGGCGGCGTCGCGCGAGTTCGACGCCCAGCCCACCCACCCGGTCATCGACTGGATGGACGAGCAGCGCCACGTCTCCGACAAGGGAGGCACGATGCGGCTCGGGTCGTTCCCGTGTGATCTCGCCGAGGGCTCGGTCGTGCGGCGGATCTACGGCATGGCCCGGATCCACGAGCGCCACCGCCACCGCCTCGAGGTGAACCCGGCGTACCACGAGCAGCTCGAGGCCGGCGGCCTCAAGATCTCCGGCCGGTCGCCGGACCGGGTCCTCGCCGAGGTCATCGAGATCGAGGGCCACCCCTGGTTCCTGGGGTGCCAGTTCCACCCCGAGTTCAAGAGCCGCCCGCTCGATCCGCACCCGCTGTTCGCCAGCTACGTGCGCGCGGTGGCCGAGCACCGGCGCCGGAAGTTGTCCGAGCGCCCGCGGGGCGCCGAGCCCATGGATCAGTCGGCCACGCACTGACCGCGGGCCGGATCGTCGGAACCGCGCGGTTCTCGTCGGGATCCGGGCGGTCACGGCACGGATCTTGCTGTCCTTTCTCGTCCCCCCCTTTACACCCAGGCTGTCGGGCCTTATCATTCGAGCAGGTCGTCGAGCCGCGTGAAAGTCCGCGGCTCGAGCCTGTTTCCGTGGGGTGGGCTCGAGGGAGAAGGGGATGGCAGACCTCGGCATCCGACTCGAAGCGAGAATGTCGCAGAGCCTGGTGATGACACCCAGGCTCCAGCAGGCGATCAAGCTGCTGCAGTACAACCACATGGAGATGATGGAGCACGTCCAGGAGGCCATCCTCGAGAATCCGACGCTCGAGGCCGTCCCCGACAGCGAGTCGGGCGACACGCACTCGGAGGTCCTCGAGAAGAAGGCCTCGGACGACCAGAAGGACCTCGTCGAGCAGCGCAACGGCGACGAAGGCTCGATCGACTGGGAGAAGTTCCTCGAGCAGATGGGGGACCGCAAGACGCCGAACGGCACGGTGGGCGGCTCCACCAACGACGACCTCCCCCCGATCGAGACGAACCTCACGTACGGCGAGTCCCTGTCGGACCACCTCCTGTTCCAGCTGCACATGGTGAAGTGCGGCGAGGAGGAGCGCGACGGCGCCGAGGCCATCATCCACAACCTCGACGACCGCGGGTACCTCTCGCTGCCGCTCGAGGAGCTCGCCCGCGACGCCGAGCTCGACCTCGAGATCCTGGCGGAGGCCCTCGAGCTCGTCCAGAGCCTCGACCCCGTGGGCTGCGGCGCCCGCGACCTCTCCGAGTGCCTCGTGGTGCAGGCGCGCCAGCACTTCCCCGAGGACGACACCTTCGAGCGCATCCTCCGGGACCACCTCGCGAACCTCGAGCGCCGCAACTACGCCGCCATCGCCCGGGACCTCGGCCTCGACGTCGAGGACGTGGTCGAGTACCACAAGATGATCCAGGAGCTCGACCCCCACCCGGGGCGCGGCTTCAACGGCGACGAAGCCCGGTACATCACGCCCGACATCCACGTCGACAAGCACAACGGCGAGTGGGTGATCTCCCTCAACGAGGACGGCATGCCCGACCTCCGGGTGAGCCGCTACTACCAGAAGGTGCTGAAGGGCGCGTCGAAGGCCGACAAGGAGTACCTGCTCGACAAGCTGCGGGGGGCAGAGTTCCTGATCCGGTCGATCCACAAGCGTCGGCAGACGATCCGGAAGGTGATGGAGTCGATCCTGAAGTTCCAGCGGGACTTCTTCGAGTACGGCGTCGATCGGCTGCGCCCCCTCGTGCTCCAGGACGTGGCCGACGACATCCAGCGCCACATGTCCACCGTCTCGCGGGCGACGACGAACAAGTACGTCCACACGCCCCACGGCATCTTCGAGCTCAAGTTCTTCTTCAGCGCAGCCGTGAAGCAACAGGCGGGCGGCGACATGGCAGCCGAGGCCATCCGCAGCCGGATCAAGACCATGGTGGGCGACGAAGACGAGAAGAACCCGCTGTCCGACCAGCAGATCGCGGACTCCCTCAAGCGGGAGGGCATCACCGTTGCGCGCCGCACGGTGGCCAAGTACCGGGAAGCCATGGGCATCCTGCCGTCGAGTCGACGGAAGACCATGTTCTAGCCAGCGCAATCACTTCAAGGTCTCTGCGGTTCTAGGTCTCGGACGGGTGGACCCCGTCATACGAGGAGGGTCGATGCAGCTCGATGTGACGTTCAAGAACCTGCGGCCTCGCGAAGAAGTCCGGCTGCGCGCGGTGGCCCTCTACGAGAAGCTCGAGCGATTCCTCGATGCCGCCTCCACCGGAACGCTGGTGGTGAACGTGGAGCACGGGAGCGCCATCCTCGAGCTCGTGGTGCGCGCCAACGGCGAGACCCACACGGTCAGCGAGAGCCACGCCGAGCTGCGTGCAGCGCTCGACAAGACCTTCCACACCATGGAGGTCCGCCTGCGCCGCGCGAAGGAGAAGCGCCTCGCCCGGCGCCACGACGGCCCGGACGTCGACGGCTTCACGCCGAGCCCGAACGAGCGCTGACGCCGACCGGAGGGTCGGGACGTTGACGGTCGGAGGCCTCCGGTTAAGCCCGGGCCCGCGCGGAGCGGGTCCGCACTGACCGGGAGAGCTCATGGCCCTGAAGAACTACCTGTTCACCTCCGAGTCCGTCACTGAAGGGCACCCGGACAAGATGTGCGACCAGATCTCGGACGCGGTGCTCGACGCGCACCTCGCCCAGGATCCGCGCGCCCGGGTGGCCTGCGAGACGGCGGTGAAGACCGGCTACGTGATGCTCCTCGGTGAGATCACGAGCCGCGCCGTCGTGAACTACCCGGCGCTCGTGCGCAACGTCGTCCGCGACATCGGGTACGACCACTCCGACAAGGGCTTCGACGGCACCACCTGCGGCATCCTCGTCGCGCTCGAAGAGCAGTCGCCCGACATCGCGATGGGCGTCGACGAAGGCACCGACAAGGAGCAGGGCGCCGGCGACCAGGGCATGATGTTCGGCTACGCCTGCGACGAGACGGACG
>JBIKWC010000208.1:0-13467 GCA_044356535.1 Myxococcota bacterium | reverse complement strand
GCAAGATCCCGGTCGCGGACGGTGTGGACCTGTCCCGCGTCGCGAAGGTCACCCCCGGCTTCTCCGGCGCCGACCTCGAGAACCTCTGCAACGAGGCCGCGCTCCTGGCCGCGCGCCGCAACAAGACCCAGGTCGACGGCGCCGACTTCGAAGAGGCCCGCTCCAAGATCTACATGGGCCCCGAGCGGCGGTCGCTCGTCATGCCCGACGCCGAGAAGCAGAAGACCGCATACCACGAGGCCGGGCACGCGATCGTCGCCCACCTCCTGCCCGGCCACGACCCGGTCCACAAGGTCACCATCGTGCCCCGCGGTCGCGCGCTCGGCGTCACGTGGACCCTCCCGGAGGAGGACAAGCTCTCCCAGACCCGCGAGCAGCTGCTCCAGGGGATCACGATGGCGATGGGCGGTCGGGCGGCCGAAGAGATCATGTTCAACGCCGTCACCGGCGGGGCGCAGTCCGATCTCCAGCGGGCCACCCAGATCGCGCGCCACATGGTGTGTGACCTCGGCATGAGCGACGACCTCGGTCCGGTCGCGTGGGACGCCGGCGGCAACGACGAGGTGTTCCTCGGCCGCCAGATGAACCGCGTCAAGAACTACTCCGAGGCCACCGCCCGTCGGATCGACGAAGAGGTCCGCAAGATCCTCACCCGCGCGTACGACGCCGCGAAGCAGATGCTCCAGGCCAACAAACACGTCCTCGACAAGGTCGCGGCGAGCCTCATCGAGCACGAGTCGCTCGACGCCGAGCAGTTCGCGTCGATCGTGGCGGCCGCCAACCCGGTGTCGACCGACACCGCGTGGTGGACGCAGCAGCCCCAGCCGAGCGGGGCGTGACCACGCTCGTCGGGGTGCTGAACGTCACCCCCGACTCCTTCAGCGACGGGGGGCGGTTCCTGGACCCCGGGGCCGCCGTCGCGCACGGGCTGCAGCTCGTGGCGGAAGGCGCTGGATGGCTCGACGTAGGCGGCGAATCCACGCGGCCGGGCGCGCTCCCGGTGGACGACGCCGAGCAGCTGCGGCGCGTGTTGCCGGTCATCCGGGGGCTCGCCGGGCAGACGGGGGCCACGATCTCCATCGACACCACCTCGGTGGTGGTCGCTGCGGCGGCGGTCGAGGCCGGAGCCAGGGTCATCAACGACGTCTCCGGGCTCGCCGACCCTGCGCTCGCTGCGCTCGCCGCGCGTACGGGGGTCGGGCTCGTGGTGATGCACAGCCGCGGGACCCCCGCCGACATGCAGCGCGACACCCGCTACGGCGATCTGGTGGGCGAGGTCCTGGCGCACCTTCGCGCGCGCGTCGCGGCTGCGCTGGAGGCCGGCGTGCCCGCCGAGCGGATCGTGGTGGATCCGGGCCTGGGGTTCGGCAAGGCGCCGGCCGACAACCCGCGCCTCGTGGCTGCGGTGCCGCGCCTCCGGGCGCTGGGGCACCGCGTGATGGTGGGCGGGAGCCGGAAGGCGTTCATCGGGCGCCTCACCGGGGTGTCGGACGCCGGAGATCGGCTGCACGGCAGCGTCGGGGTGGCGCTGGCCGCTGCTGCGCTCGGCGCCGACCTCTTGCGGGTCCACGACGTGTTGGCCACGGCGCAAGCCCTCGCCACGTTCCTGGCGTGCCTTCCCCCTCCTGCGCTAGGTTCTGTTCCGGAGGCCCGTGGCGACGGTGTGGGCGCGACTCCTTGACAGCCCCCTGGCCACGGCCACGTGGAACGACTGGTTGGACATCGCGCTGCTCGCGGTGGTCGTGTACCGCGTGCTCGTCGTCATGCGCGGAACGCGGGCGGCGCAGAGCCTGATCGGCCTCGGCATCGTCGGGCTCCTGTACCTGGTGTCCGACGTGGCCGGCCTCACCGCGGTGCACTGGGTCCTCGACAAGCTCGTCGTCTACCTCGTGTTGTTCCTCCTCATCCTGTTCCAGGACGATCTGCGGCGCGCCCTCGCCCGCGCGGGCGGGTTCTTGTTCGGTGGGAGCACGCGGGTCGCTGCTCGCCCCTCCGAGGCCACCGTGATGGAGGAGATCGTCAAGGCGGCCTTCGCCCTGGCGCACAAGAAGATCGGCGCCCTGGTGGTCATCGGGCGCGACGCGAACCTCGACGCCTGGACCGAAGGCGCGTACCCGATCGACGCCGTCGTCACCACGGAGCTCCTCCAGGCCATCTTCCACCCCGCGAGCCCGCTCCACGACGGCGCCGTGGTGGTGGTGCGGGGCCGCGTGGTCGCCGCTGGGGTGTTCCTCCCCATCTCGCTGTCCCGCGACGTGGGGCGCTGGGGCACGCGCCACCGCGCTGCCATCGGGTTCTCCGAGGAGACGGACGGCCTGTGTGTCGTCGTCTCCGAGGAGCGGGGCACGGTCGCCCTCGTGAGCCGCGGGGAGATCACCCCGATCGCCGACACGAACGACCTGCGCCAGCGCCTGGTCGAGAAGCTCGAAGAGCAGGCGGCCCCGAACGAGGCCCGGCCGGAAGCGGGGACCCCATGAGAGAGCTGCTCCGCGTGCTGTTCGCCAACGGGTGGATCAAGCTCTTGTCGGTCGGCCTCGCGGCGTCCGTCTGGTTGTACGTCCAGGGCGCGGAGATCGAGGAGAGCCGCATCTCCGCACAGCTCGTGTGGAGTCTCCCCAACCGGCTCGTCCCGGTCACGCCGCCGCCCACGTCCGTGACCCTCGTCGTGAAGGGTACCCGGGCGGCCGCCCGGCAGGCCCGCACGGGGAACGTGCGGATGGTGGTCGACGTGAGCGAGCGGACGCGGGGCCGGCACGAGGTCGACCTGTCCATGTTCCCGGTCGAGGGCCTGCCGAAGACGGTCGAGCGGAGCGGGGTGGCGCCGGGCCTCGTGGACCTCGTGCTCGACGAGCTCGTCACCCGCAAGCTCAAGGTGCGCCCCGCGATGGTCGGGGAGCCCGCCACCGGGTTCGCGGTGGCCGCGATCGAGCTCGAGCCCGCCCGGGTGGAGGTCGCCGGTCCACGGGTGACGATGGACAACCTGTCCGAGCTCGTCACCCGGCCGATCGACGTGAACGGGCTGGCCGTCACCACCATGCGCCCGGTCTCGCTCGACCTCCCCGCCGGGGTCAGCGAGGTGCAGGACGCGCCCGTGGCAGCGCGGATCGAGGTCTCGTCCCGGATCGAGCGGCGCGAGGTCGCCGACGTGCCGGTGTACGTGCGCGGCCCGAGCGCGTACCTGCCGTCGCCCGCGCGCGTGACCGTGTCGTTCGAGGGGCCCGCTGCGGCCCTCACCGGCCTCGACGCAGCGCAGGCCGCGGCGTTCGTCGTCCTCCCTCCCGACGCCGACAAGCAGCGATACGAAGCCTGGCTCGGACCCAGGGAAGGGGTGCGGGTGGAGGTCCTCCATCGCGGAGGGGAAGGCGTCAAGGTGACGGCCATCGCGCCGCCGTCGATCGTGTTGGAGGTCCCGTGAGCGACGTGGTCTTCGGAACCGACGGGGTGCGTGGGGTCGCTGGCGCCTGGCCCATCGTCCCCGAGGTCGGGTGGCGGCTCGGCAGCGCGGTGGTGGGCCTCTCCGGAGCGGGCGCCCGGGTGGTCGTCGGGCACGACACGCGGCCCAGCGGTCCGGCCCTCGAGGAGGCCGTGGTACACGGGGTCCTCGCGGCTGGCGGGGTCCCGATCCGAGCGGGCACCGTGCCGACCGCTGCGCTGCAGGTCGCGCTCGCGGATGGCCTCGCTGACATCGGCGTGATGATCACGGCGTCCCACAACCCCGCCGCCGACAACGGGTTCAAGGTGCTGCTCGAGGGCGGCCGCAAGCCCGATGACGAGCGCGCGGCCGACCTCGAGCGCCGCATCGCCGCCGCGGGCCCACCCCCGACGCCGCTCGGGGACCCGCAGCTCCCGCCCATCGCGCTCGCCGTGTTGACCGGCTGGCTCGTGCGGATCGACGCTGAGGTCCGGCAACGGCCAGGGACGCTGGGCCGCCGCCTCGTGATCGATCTCGCGAACGGGTCGCTCGCGCCGCACCGGGCCACCCTGGAGGCGCTGGTCCCCGGGCACGTGTTCTGGCTCGGGATCGGGCCGGGCGCCATCAACGACGGGTGCGGGAGCGAGCACCCCGAGCTCCTCGCGGCCACCGTCCGCGCGATCGGCGCCGACGCCGGGTTGGCGGTCGACGGAGACGCGGACCGCGTCCGCCTGGTGGACGGTTCCGGCGCGGAGGTGCCCGGTGACGCGCTCACCTGGCTCCTCGCCCGCCACCAGCAGGTCCCCGCGGTCGCGGTCACGGTGATGAGCACCACCGCGCTCGAGGCCGGCCTGCCGGGCGTCCGCGTGGTCCGGACCCCGGTCGGGGACCGCCACCTGCGCGCTGCGATGGAGCGGGAGTCGATCCCGCTCGGCGCCGAGGAGTCGGGGCACGTCCTGTTCGCCGATCACCCCGGCGGCGACGGCCTGCTCGCCGGGCTGCGCGTGCTGGAGGCCGCGTTCGCGAGCGCCCGGACGGTGGCGGACGCCGTCGCGCCGTTCCGGGTGTTCCCGCGGCGCCTCACGAAGGTGACGGTCGCCCAGCGGACCCCGGTGGCGGAGGTCCCTGCCGTGCAGGCTGCCATCACCCGCGGGGAGCAGCTGCTGGGCCCGGCGGGCCGCGTGTTCGTCCGCTACTCGGGCACGGAGCCCGTGCTGCGACTCCTCGTCGAGGGCCCGGACGCCGAGGTCGTGGCGCGGGTCTCGGACACGGTCACCACCGCGGCGCGCGCGGCCCTCTCGTGAGGCCGCTCTCCCGCGCAGCGCAGCTCCGCGAGATGGACCAGCGCGTGATCGCCGGCCTCGGCCTTCCCGGCCCGGCCCTCATGGAGCTCGCGGCGGACGGGGTCGTGCGCGCCATCCTGCAGCACCACGCCGCGGAGGCCCGGCGGGGGGTCGGCGTGGTGTGTGGGCCGGGCAACAACGGCGGAGACGGCTGGGTCGTCGCCCGCCGCCTGCGGGCGCTCGGGTACCCGGTGGCGGTCGTGGCGCACGGGATCCCCACACCGGGCACCGACGCCGCAGTGATGGCGGCCGTGGCGCGGTCGGCGGGGGTCGTACCGGCGGATCCCGGCGCTCCGGGTCTGTGGGTCGACGCGCTGTTCGGCACGGGGGTGTCACGGCCGCTGGACGACGCTGCGCGGGCGCTGGTCGCGCGGATGGGGGACGGCGCGCCGGTGGTGGCGGTCGACGTGCCCAGCGGGTTGTGCGCCGACACGGGTCGGGTGTGGGGCGCCGCGGTGGTCGCCACCCGCACGGTCACGTTCGCCCGCGAGAAGCTCGGGATGTGGCTCGGCGCGGGGCCCGAACGCTGCGGAGTGGTGGAGCTCGTGGACCTCGGCCTCGGCGTGGCCACGGCGCCCGACGACCTCGTGTCGGCCTGGGTCGTCGAGGCGTCCGACGTTCGCGCTGCGTGGCCCCGCCGCGTCCGATCCGATCACAAGGGCCGCAGCCACCTCCTGGTCGTCGCGGGCTCGGCGGCGATGGCGGGCGCAGCGGTGTTGGCCTGCCGCGGCGCGCTGGCGGCGGGCGCGGGGCTCGTCACGTTGGCGGCGCCCGACGGGGCCCGTCCGCGGCTCGGCGCGCTCCCACCGGAGGTCATGGTCTGGTCGTCGGGCCCCGGCGACCACACGACGCAGCTCCCCGATCCCGCGCGGTTCACCGCGGTCCTCGCTGGCCCTGGGCTCGGGGGGGGGCGACCGCTCGATCCCGCGCTCCAGGCGGCGCTCGCTGGGTGGTGGGCGTCGTCGACCGCGCCCCTGGTGTTCGACGCCGACGCCCTGGTGGCGACGGGCGCGCCGGGCCCCGGTCCCCGCGTGTTCACGCCGCACCCCGGGGAGGCCGCGCGCCTGTTGGGCCGGTCAGTGCCCGAGGTGGAGGCCGATCGGCTGGCGGCGGCGGCTTCGCTGGCCACCCGCGGCGTGGCGCTCCTCAAGGGGCCCCACACCGTCATATCGGACGGCGGGGTGCCGTCGCTCAACCCCACCGGGAACCCCGTGTTGGCGACCGGTGGCACCGGCGACGTGTTGTCCGGCGTGGTCGGTGCGCTGCTGGCCCGCGGGGTGGGCGCGCTGACCGCCGCCCGGCTGGGTGCCTGGGTCCACGGCGCTGCGGGCGACCACCTCGCCCGGACGCGGTCGCAGGGTTGGCTCGCGTCCGACGTGGCCACCGCGGTCCCCGGCGCGCTCGAGGAGGTGTTGCGGTGATCACGAGGGCCCTGCCCGACGCCGCTGCCACCGCTGCCCTCGGGGAGGCGCTCGGCGCCGAGGTCACCCCGGACACGGTGTTGCTGCTGTGCGGCGAGATGGGCGCCGGGAAGACCACGTTCGTCCGGGCGCTCGCTCGGGGACTCGGCTGCCCCGGCCGCGTGACGAGCCCCACGTTCGTATTGTCCCAGCGCCACGAAGGCGGGCGGCTCCCCCTGGTCCACGCCGACGCCTGGCGGCTCACCTCCGCGGACGACCTCCGCTCCCTCGAGCTCGACGAGGCCGCTGCGGGCGGGGTCCTCGCGCTCGAGTGGGGGGATCGGTTCCCCGAGGCCGCGCCCGCGGAGCACCTCGTGGTCACGTTCGGGGTCGTGGACGAGGGCCGGACCGTGATCTTCGCGGCGGTCGGGGCGACCCACGCGCGGTGGGAGGCGTGGCTGGCCGCCCGGATCCCGGACCATGGCTGACGCGCGGGAGAGCATCACCTTCCGGCGAGAGCGCCCGCCGCCCTCGAATGGGACGCTCGTGTTCTCGATCCTGGTGTTCGTGGCCGCTGCCGTGGCGCTCGGCTGGACCCGGGGGTGGTGGATGCCTG
Source organism: Myxococcota bacterium (assembly GCA_044356535.1). GTDB lineage: Bacteria > Myxococcota_A > UBA796 > UBA796 > JACKER01. The sequence continues at coordinate 6,696 of JBIKWC010000208.1, read as the reverse complement.
GGCCGGCGCCCGCGGGCCCGGTGTTCGAGATCCGGGGTGACGTGCCGCGCCCCGGGTTGTTCGCGGTCGAGCCGCCCACGTTGCGCGCGCTGCTCGCGGCGGCGGGTTCTCCCCTCGAGCCCGCCGATCGCCCGCTCGTGGCCGGGGAGGTCGTGGTCGTCCACGGGGCGCAGGTGGTGGTGCAGCTCACCGACGATCCACTCCTGGTGGGCCTGCCGCTCGATCCCAACACGGCGTCGGTCGCTGCGTTCGACGCCATCCCCGGCCTCTCGACGGGCGTGGCCGAAGCCATCGTGGCCGAGCGGACCGCCCACGGCCCGTTTCGCTCGCTCGACGCCCTCCGCCGGGCGCCCGGGGTGTCCGACGCGGTGCTGGAGGCCCTGACGCCGTTCGTGGCGCTCTCCGACCCCGGGCCCGTCGACTGCAACACCGCCCCGGCCTCCGAGCTGGAGACGTTGCCTGGTGTGGGGCCGGCGCTCGCGCGGCGCCTGGTCGAGGAGCGGCAGCAGAACGGTGACTTCGCCTCGCTCGAGGCGCTCACCCGGGTGCAGGGCATCGGGCCGGCGCTGATCGAGCGGCTGCAGGGGCAGGTGCGCTGCGGACCAGCGCCGTGATCTACCTCGACCACGCGGCCACCTCGCCGCTCCTGCCCGCTGTCCGCGAGGCGATGGCGCCGTGGTGGGGAGTCCCGGCCAACCCGTCGTCGGTGCACCGGTTCGGTCGGCGCGCAGCGGCTGCCCTGGAGGACGCCCGCGACGAGGTGGCGGCGTTCCTGGGCCGCCCGGCGGCGGGGATCGTGTTCTGCTCGGGGGCCACGGAGGCCCTGCACACCGCGATCACCGGGCTCGTCGCGCTGCAGGGGCGCCGCGTGCTGGTGTCGGGGATCGAGCACCCCGCGGTCACCGGCGCGCTCGAGGCCGCGAACACGCTGCGGGTCCCGCTGCCCGCCGGAGCGGACGGCGTGGTGGACCCTGGCGGGGCCGAAGGCGACCTCGGCGTGTGGATGGCTGCCAACCACGAGACCGGGGTGGTGCAGCCCGTGGCTGAGGTCCTGGCGGGCCCGCTGCCGTGGGTGGTCGACGCGACCCACGCGGCGGGCCGCATGCCGCTCGATCACCTCGGCCCCGCGGCTGCCGTCGTGATCTCCGCGCACAAGCTCGGGGGTCCGGTGGGCGTCGGGGTCCTGAGCCTGCGCTCCGGTGATCCGTTCCCGCCGCTCCTGCGGGGGAGCGCCCACGAGCGGGGTCGCCGGGCCGGGACCCCCGACGTGGTCGGCGCCGTGGGCCTCGCCGCTGCGTGCCGCGCGTCCACCACCGATCGCGAGGCGCGGTGGGCGCGGCTCCGCTCCCTCGACGGATCCCTGCGCGCCGGCCTCCTCGCGCTGGGCGGTGCGCCCGTGGGGGACTGGGCCCGGACCGTGCCCGGCACCACGTCCGTCACGTTCGGGTCTCTGCTCGGCGAGACCCTGGTGCAGGCCCTCGACCTCGGCGGGGTCGCGGTCTCGTCGGGGGCGGCGTGCGCGAGCGGCAGCGTGCAGCCGTCCCCCGTGCTCCTGGCGATGGGCCACCCCCACCCGCGCGGGGGTCTGCGGTTCTCGCTCGGTCCGTCCACGACCCCCGACGAGATCGCGCGGGCGCTCGCGGTCCTCGGCGCCAGCCTCGCGCGCCTCTCCTGATCACCCCCGGCGCCACACCGCGTAGGGCGACGACTCGGCGACGAGCAGCGCGCCCTCCCCGAACCAGCGCCGCACCGGCACCGTCCGCAGCGTCACGAGCACGGTGATGCTGCCCCGGGAGCGGGGGGCGTCGGCGAGGCGGGCGAGCATCGTCTCGTCCACCTGCTGGCCGGTGTGGAGCGGCGGGTTCGCGAGGAGGACGTCCCACGGTCCACCAGACGGCACCCCGTCCGCGAGGTGGGTGATGGCCCGGGGCACGTTGACCCGGGTGGCGTGCACCGCGAGGGCGTCGACGTCCACCGCGTCCACGCGGCTTGCCCCGCGCGCGAGGGCCGCGGCGGCGAGCACGCCGGTGCCGCACCCGAAGTCCAGGACCCGGCGCCCGGACAGCTCGGGGAGGTTGGCGAGGAGGAGCGCGGTGCCGGGGTCGAGGTGGCCGTGGGCGAACAGGCCGGGCCAGCTCGCGAAGGTCCCGAGCCCGGGGACCTCGATCGTGGCGGTGGGAGGCTCGGGGTCGGCGGCGAACCCGGGCGCCGGATCCCGCAGCAACACGAGGCGGCAGTGGTGGCCGTACCGCTCCTCGCTCTCGGCGAACGAGGGCGAGAGCCGGCCGGCGAGGGACTTCCCGCCTTCGTCGACGGGGGCGACCACCGCGAGGAGCCCGCCGGGACGCAGCCGGGCCGCCAGCGCAGCGGCGGTGGCGAGCCCGGCAGCGGCGCTCTTCGGCCAGCGGAGCAGGATGCCGTCGAACGGGCCTGCGGGAGGGAACGCCGAAGCAGGCCGCCCACCGAGGGCGAGCCGGTGCCACGTGGTGGCCGGGAACGGAGCCTGCATGCCGGCGACCAGCCACTGTCCGTCGCCGGCGAGGTGCTTCCCCGCCAGCTGCGCACACCCATCTTCGGAAGCCCGAGCCATGGCGAGCAGATAGCCCGGCGTCTCCGTGCGTACACACGACGGGAGGAACTCATGGGATGGCCGGCCTGGGTCGAGGAGATCGCGGAGCGCTACCTCGCCGACGAGGCGTCCGTGTTCCTGGTGTATGGGGACATCGGCGAGAAGAAGTGGTCCGCCGAGGGGATCGCCGAGCCGCTCGACGCGGCGAAGCTCCTGGTGCAGTTCCTGCGGCGCTCCCGTGAGGTCGTCGGAGTGCTGCGGCCAGGCCCGCCGCCCGCCCGCCTGGACTTCGCCGAGTACACGGACCGCGGCCGGTTCGAGACCCTCGTCGGCGCCGCCGACGTGTTGTCGGGCAAGGCGCTGGCCCTCAACGAGACGGATCCGATGCACTGCCTGGGGCGCATCTGGCGGGCGCTCACCACCGTGGGCACCGCCCAGGGCTACGTGATCGACGACACCGAGCGCCTGCTGCCCGCCGCGAAGAAATACGTGGACCCGGTCCCCGGCGCGCCCGAGCTCTCGACGTGGGCCTCGCACCCCACCCTGCGGCGCTCGAACAACCTGGTGATCTTCCTGTGCCGCTCCCCGGAGGGCGTGCGCCCAGCCTTCCTCACCGACGCCATCGCGCGCGTCGCGCTGCGGGACGGCCCGGCGCGGCGGCCGGCAGCCCCGGTCGTCGAGGCTGCTGCGGTGGAGACCACAGGGGTCGAGGCCGCAGGGGTCGAGGCCGGCTCGGCGCCACCGCCCCCGCCGCCCCCGGCGGACGACGGCGCGCCCACGCTCCACGACGACCTCGAGCGCGCGCTGGTGGAGTGCCTGGGGTTCCACTCCGAGCAGAGCCGTCCGGCGCGGGTGCCGGTGATGGACGCCGTGGCCCGCGTCATCGCGCTCCGCGAGCCCGGCCGGTACGGGGTCCTCGGCTTCACCTGGTCGGAGGAGGCGGGCGTGGGCATCACCGGGGACGGCGCCGAGGCGTTCCGGGCGGACTGGCAGCGGGACATCGCCCTGGACGCGTCGGCGGGCATGATCCTCGGCAAGCTGCCCGTCGGGTACACCCCTTCCGGGTCGACGGCGTTCGACGCCACGGGCATGAAGGCGCTCACGCGGCGCATCGAGCGGCTGCTCGCCCGGCCCTGAGGACGCGGCCGGGTGCCGAGGTACCCCTGCGCACGGCCATCACCCTGTCGCTCCTCGTCGCCTGCTGGCCGACGGCTTCTGGAGACCGGCGGACGTGGACCTCGGCCGCTCGTGGGGGTAGCGTGCGCCAGGAGCGCCCATGCGCCGATGGTTGCCACTCGTCCTCACCGCGTGCGGAGCGCCGGTGTACCTCCCCCAGGAGCCGCCGCCGATCGGGCGCTTCGACGAATCGGGAGAGGACACCGGGGCCACGCCCGACCTCCCGTGCTCCCGTCAGGGGAGCGTCTCCGTCGTGCTCGAGGTCGACAACCGGCGCGCGACCTCCGTCGACCTGTTCTGGGTGGACGGGAGCTGTCTGGTCCTCCTCTACGGCACGGTGCCTCCGGGGACGGTGTTCCCCCAGCCCTCGGCCGACACCCACGTGTGGCTCGTGCGCGACACCGCGACCCAGGCCTACGCCGGCTCGATCGTGCTCGACACCACCCCCACCCAGACGCTGGTGATCGAATGACCCGCCTGTCCCCGGTCCTGCTCCTCGCGGGGTGCGCGTCGTTGCAGGCGCTGCCGAAGGACTCCCCCTGCGTCGAGGTCGGCTACGCGATCTCGCGGCGGACCTTCGAGTGCACGGGCGACGGCGACCTCGCGAACGGGCGGTTCGAGCAGTTCGAGAAGCAGTTCTCGTGCATCGACATCCCCGACTGGTTCGTCGACACCGGGATCCCGACCCAGTACCTGCAGACCGGCGGCTCGGGTGGGGCGCTGAGCCCCCCGGACTACTACCACTGCGCGTTCGCCATCGAGCTGCTCCCGTGCGAGCTCGTGGACGAGTACGGCGGCGACCTGGGCCGGTGGTTGAACAGCAGCAACGCCTGCGCCTACGTGATCGAGCCGAAGGGAGGTGGGCGGTGATCACGCTCTTCGCCCTCGCGGTGGCCCACGCTGCCGAGCCCCGCGGCAAGAACCAGTGCTCGGTGGACGACGCCTTCCCGATCGCGGGCACCGCGTCGTTCGCCAACGCGTTGTCGGCGCTGCGCACGAACGCGCAGACCTGGTCCGCGGCCGGGTTCGCCGAGCAGAACCAGCTCCGCCGCCTCACCCTCGCCGATCGCGATGCCTCCGACGACGAGGTGCTCGGCTTCGCCGCCGCCCAGGCGAACATCCAGATGGGGGTCACCCGGGTGGCCGTGTTCCAGGAGGACGCGACCTACGGGGAGTGCCCGGCCGACTACGTGCTCGGGAGCCGCCCGGTCGATCTGTACGCCTACAACGTGGGCCTCGCGTTCCGGTGGAAGCGGATCGGCGCGTTCTACTCGTCCGCCGTGACCCTCGGGTACCCGGGGGAGCTCGCGTACCTCCGCGCCTACCAGACCATGGGCGCGCTCACCGTCGGCCCGATGCTCACCGCGATGGTGCCGCTCACGGGGAGCTGGTCCACGCAGGTCGGCACCTCGGCGTACGCGCAGGACTTCGTCGCTGGCGTGATCGTCGACGCGGAGGTGGGCGATCTGCGCGCCGGGTACACCCAGTCGCGGGGCTGGTACGCCTCCGCCCAGGACCGGTGGATCGGGGTGTTCGGGAGCGTGGTCGCCCGCGACAACTTCACCCGCGTCGGCCAGGCGCGGGCCGGCCTGCAGCGAGCGGCTCTGCCCGCCAAGGTCGCGGACGTAGCGGGCCGCCCCTCCGTGTTCGCGCAGGTGCTGCCCCTCACCGAGGCCGTCGTGGACGGGGACGCGGCCACGCAGATCGACCTCACGACGGGCAACCTCGCGCAGGAGGGCATCGGCGGGCTCGTCGACGTGCGGTTCGCCTACGCGATCCGGCCCGTGGCGCAGGTCCACGACCTCGCGTTCGCGGTCCACGATCGGGCCTGGTACGACCTCCTCGACGGCGTCACGCCCGAAGGCAAGTGGCACGCCTACGCCGAGGCCGGGTTCGTGAACCTGCCGCCGCAGTACTACTACGGGCTCGCGGGGGGGACGGTCGTCCAGGCGCGGGCCGAGCTGCTGTACACCCAGGGCACCGGCAGCGCCCGGGTGACGGCGATGTTCAACGATCCCGAGCAGACGGCCTTGTACCCGTTCTCGGTCAACACCCTGGCGATCCGCGTCCAGGGCTCGGGGGCCTTCTGATGCGCGCGCTCCTCCTCCTCCCCCTGCTCGCCGGCTGCTCCCCCTCGGTCGAGGGGTGGTGGAACCTCGCCCGCATCTCGGCCGCCCGCGACGGCCAGACCGACGCGCGCGAGGACGCCGGGTTCGCGCTGTTCGACGAGTTCGGCGCCATCGACCTCGGCCTGTCCTACACGTTCGAGCCGGTCACGGGCACCTGGACCCCGAACCCCCACCCGGAGGTGATCTCGTACCCGACCGAGTGGGAGGACACCCCCGAGGGCGAGCCGGACTTCGCGATGTACTTCCCGGTGGGCGCCGACGTGTTCTTCGTCGAGTTCGACGTGCTCGACCTCCGACCGGCTTCGATGGTGCTCGAGTCCGTGTCGAGCGGGGACGGCTCCGTGTTCCGGTTCGAGCTCGCGCGCTGACGTCGCTCAGGCGTTCGTGGCGCGCTGCGGTCGCCGGGGGTCCCACAGCAGCCAGACCACCACGCCCGGCACCGCCCACACCGCCAGGCCCAGCCCCACCCGGCCGAAGTCGTGCGTGAGGTCGAGGACGCGGCCGATGAGGGGGAACGCGACGATCAGCGCCACCGACTGCGCTGCTGCCGTCAGGCTGCCAGCAGCGGCCACGCGGTCCGGGGGCACGCGCGACAACATGTCCGCCGTACACAACGTGTACATCCCGCCCCCACCCGCCAGCGCGAGGGCCAGCGCCGTGGTCGTGGCCCACGGGGTCCCGCCGAGCCCCAGGGCAGCGATGGTGCACCCCAGCGCTGCTGCTGCCAGGAACAGGGTGCGGTGGGGCGCGTTGCCGCCTCTCCGGGCCGTTCGCCACGCGGCGAGCGCGCCGAACCCCACCGCCCCGACGTCGAACAACAGC
>JBIKWC010000207.1:0-13473 GCA_044356535.1 Myxococcota bacterium | reverse complement strand
TCGGGGGACTGGTCCCCCGAGGGGGTGTCGGGGGCGGCGCCCATGACCCACACTGCAGACACGGAATTCGAGCTTCGGTCGTGCGAAGCGCGAGCGAAGCCCGAATGAGCCTCGTTCGCCAGACGATCGCGGTGCTCCGCAAGGAGCTGCTCACCGAGTGGCGTCAACCCACGCGCGTCGTGGGCGTCTTCTTCTTCGCGCTGGCGTGCGCGCTGATGGTGGCCTTCGCGACCCCCGAGTCCACCCTGCTGCCCAGGATCGCGGGCGGGACGTTGTGGTTGTCCCTGCTCCTCGCGTCCACCCGATCCCTCGACCAGTCGTACGCCGTCGAGCACGAACACGGCGCGATGGAGGGCCTCCTGCTGTGGCCGGTCGACCCGGTTGCGGTGTTCTACGGCAAGGCCATCGCCAACACGCTGCTGTTGTTCGCCGTCTCGGTGTCCCTGCTCCCGTTCCTGATCGCCGTGTTCGCGGCGGATCTCCAGGGGGACTACCTCCAGTTCGTCGCCGTCCTCGTGTTGGGGTGCGCCGGGCTGGCGGCGCCCGGGACGTTGTACGGCCTGATCGCCTCGCAGGCACGTGGGTCGTCCGTGTTGTTGCCCCTCCTCATGTTCCCGGTCGTGGTGCCGGCCCTCCTGATCGGCGCGAACGCCACCACCAAGCTCCTCGAGGGCGACGCGATGGGCAGCGCGCCGTACTGGCTCGTCGGCCTGCTGGTGTTCGACGTGGTGCACTGGTCGCTCGACGCGCTGTTCTACGGCCGCCTGATGGAGGACTGACCCATCGGCGCACGCGCGGGGCGCGGCTGTGCGGCATTGGCGCCGCGGCCCTCCGGCAGGATCGGCGTTGATGCGTTCTCTCCCCAGGGAACGGAGCTTGCAACACCACGGTGCAGGGGTCGGCCCTCCGGAGCGAGACGAGCGCGTGAGGAGCACATTAAATGATGTGATCCGGATCCGCGAGACACGGTAGAACAGCACTCGGAGCCCCGAGCAGATGACCGGAACCGTCACCATCACCTTCGCTCTCGTCGGCCTCGCGTGGCTCCTCTTCGCCGCGGTCCGCGGCCTGATGGGCGCGCGCCCGGTGTTCGGCCCGGTCGCGTGGGAGCACCCGCTCGGGCTGTACGGCCTGCTCATGTTGATCGCCGGGAACTACGCGGGCCTCTACATCGCGCCCGCCGAGAAGTTCATGGGCGACGCCGGCCGCATCCTGTACGTGCACGTGCCGGCGGCCTGGATCGCGATGGTGTGTTTCCTCGTGTCGGCGACCTGCGCCTTCCTGTTCCTGATGCGGGGCGGGCGGCACTGGGACAGCGCGATGGAGGCCACGACCGAGGTCGGGATCGTGCAGACCACGCTGCTGCTCGTGCTCGGCTCGATCTTCGCGCGGCCCACCTGGGGCGTGTGGTGGGACTGGGATCCGCGCCTCACGAGCTCCACCGTGATGCTCCTCTCGTTCGTGGGCGTGATGCTGCTGCGCTCGGTCGTCCGCGAGCCCGACCGCCGGGCCACCTGGAGCGCGGTCGCCACCGTGATCTCCGGGGTCAACGTCCCGATCGTCTACCAGAGCGTGAAGTGGTGGCGCAGCCTCCACCAGGTCCAGTCCGAGATGATGGGCAAGTCCACGATCGACCCCGCGATGCGGGGCATCCTGTACTTCAACGTGTTTGCGTTCCTGTTCGTGACCGTGTGGTTCATGGCCCGCCGCTACCGAATCGCGGAGGCCCGGGCCGAGTCCGAGCTGCCCGAGCCGCTCCCCGAGCTCCCGCCCCGGATGGTGACGCCATGATGGGCGTCGTCGCGGACAGCTGGCCCTACGTGTGGGCGGCATACGGCGCAACATGGGCGTTCGGCGTACTCTATCTGGGAAGTCTTCTCTATCGCGCGAGGGAGGTCCGATGACCGAGGCAACGAAGAAGCGGCTGTTCGGGGCAGGTGCGATCGTCCTCGCGCTCGGCGCGCTGGGCGCGGTGAGCCTGTCGAACATCGACGACAACCTCGCCTACTACTGGTCCCCGACCGAGCTGGCGGCTGCCTCGAACGCGCAGAACGCGACCGTTCGGCTGGGCGGTATGGTGGTGGCGGGCTCCTACTCGTGGGACCAGGCGACCCAGACGGTCGAGTTCGACGTCTCCGACCTCAAGACCACGGTGCACGTGGTCAACAAGGGCAACCCCCCGCAGATGTTCCGGGAGGGGATCGGGGTCGTCATCGAGGGCCGCCTCGGCGACGACGGCGTGTTTCACAGCGACAAGCTGATGGTCAGCCACGGCAACGAGTACTCCCCGCCCGGCGAAGGTGAGGCGCCGGGCGACGTGTACAAGAACCTGAACAAGACGCTCGAGGGGACCTGATGATCTCCCTCCTCGGCCGCTCGCTGGTGCTGGCGGCGCTGGCGTTCGCGACGGTGGGCTGCGTCGGCGGCTACGTGGCCGGCTCGCGCCGGAACCGCACGGCCTGGATCTGGGCCCGCAACTCGGCGTACGGGTTCTCGGCCAGCATGCTCGCCGCGAACCTGCTCATGATGTACGCGCTGGTCGTGAAGGACTTCTCGGTGTCCTACGTGGCCGAGGTCGGCTCCCAGGCCACCCCCACGTACATCGCGATCATCAGCCTCTGGTCGAGCCTCACGGGCTCGATCCTGTTCTGGGGCGGCGTCCTCGGGGGCTACACGGCCCTCACGGTGTGGAGCCTCGGCGAGAAGTACAAGGAGTACTCGCCCTGGGCGCTGCACGTGCTGCTCGGCATCGCCATCTTCTTCAGCATGCTCGTGGGCGGCATCGCGAACCCGTTCGCGCCGACGGACCCGACCGAGTTCCCGATGGCGTTCCTGCCCATCCCGGACGGCCGCGGCCCGAACCCGCTCCTCCAGAACCACTGGCTGATGGCAGTGCATCCGCCCACGCTCTACCTCGGGTACGTGGGCATGAGCGTGCCGTACTCGCTCATCTGCGCCGCGCTCCTCGCCGGCCGGCTCGAGGCCGGGTGGATGGATCCCGTTCGCCGCTGGATGCTGGTGCCATGGGGCTTCCTGTCCGTCGGCATCGTGCTCGGCGGCTGGTGGTCGTATGCGGTGCTCGGCTGGGGCGGCGCCTGGGCGTGGGATCCCGTCGAGAACGCGAGCTTCCACCCGTGGCTCACGGGCACGGCGTTCCTGCACTCGGCCATGGTGCTCCAGCGCCGAGGCAAGATGCGCGACTGGACCCTGGTCCTCGGCATGGCGACCTTCCTGCTCACGCTGCTCGGCACGTTCATGACGCGGTCGGGCGTGTTCAACAGCGTGCACTCGTTCACGCAGTCCGAGATCGGGCCCGTGTTCCTCGTGTTCATCGGGGTCATCCTGGTGTACTCGGTGGTCCTGCTCGCGTTCCGGTCGCACCTCCTCGAGGAGGAGTCCCAGCGCAGCGAGACCGAGCTCGGCTCCCGTGCCTCCGGCGCTCCCACGGGCGCGGCGCGCCTGTTCAGCCGCGAGTTCGCGATGCTCGTGCAGAACATGCTGTTCGCGGCATTCACCTTCACGGTCCTGCTGGGGACGCTGTTTCCGCTCATCACCGAGGCCTTCCAGGAGCGCCGGGTCAGCGTCGGCGCGCCGTACTTCGACAAGTGGGCCCTGCCCATCGGCCTCGGCATCGTGTTCATGATGGGCGTGGGCCCGGCCCTGCCCTGGGGTCGGACCACCCCCGAGAGCGCCGGTCGCCGCGTGTTGCCCGCCGTCGGCGTGGGCGCGGCCTTCGCCACGTGGAGCTACCTCATGGGCTTCGACAAGCCCGGCACGGTGCTCGCGTTGTTCATGATCGGCTTCGCGTTGTGGGGCAACCTCTACGAGCTCATCGAGCCCGTCTGGCAGCGGATGAGCCAGCGCAAGGAGAACGTGCTCACCGCCACGACGAAGGTCGTGACGCGCGCCCGGCGCCGGTTCGGCGGGCACGTCGCCCACTACGGCGTGTTGTTCGCGGTGTTCTCGCTCGCCCTGTCCAAGGGGTACCGCTACGAAGAAGACTTCACCCTCGCCGAGGGCCAGATGGCTTCCTTCGCCGGGTTCGAGGTCACGTACGCCGGGTCCGAGCTCGTCAAGCAGCCCCAGCGCGAGTCGCTGATCGCCAACTTCGACGTGACGCGCGAGGGCTCCACCGTGGGCCGGTTCGGTCCCCGGATGAACTACTACCCGTCGCAGCGCGAGCCGATCGTCACGCCCGACGTGCTGAGCCGGCCGAGCTACGACCTCTACTTCTCGTTGATCGAGGTCGCGAAGGGCGACGGCAAGACCGTGGTGGTCCGCCTGATCCACCAGCCCTACCAGATGTGGTTGTGGTGGTCCGCGCCGATCGTGGCGCTCGGCACGCTGATCGCGTTGTGGCCGCAGCGGGAGCGTGAGCGTGCTGCAGCCGCCGCTGCGGTCGCCGCAGACGCCGTGGGAGCCTCCAAGTGACCGTCACCCCGTCGTCGGGCCCGAAGGTCAACTGGACCATCCTCGGGGTGGGGCTGCTGGTGGTGGGGTCGCTCGTAGCGATCCTGGGCTCCGGCTTCGGCAACGATCCCCACGCCATCCCCGACACGCGCACGGGAACGGTCGCCCTCCCCTGGCGGATGGTCGATCTCGACGGCAAGTCGTGGTCCCTGGAAGAGCTGAAGGGCAGACCGGTGGTCCTCAACTTCTGGTCCACCTGGTGTGGCCCCTGCAAGTACGAGCATCCGCTGCTGCTCCAGGCGGCCAAGGCGACCCCCGACGTGGTCTTCCTCGGCGTGATCTACTCGGACGATCCCCAGGCGGTCCGCCGGTACCTGCAGAAGGCAGGCACCGCCTACCCCCACCTCGTGGACGACAATGGTCGCGTGGCGATCGACTACGGGGTAACGGGCGTGCCCGAGACCTACTTCATCGACAAGTCCGGAACCATCGCGCACAAGGAAGCGGGGCCGGTCAACCCCCAGCTCCTCCGCGAGATGCTGGACAGGATCCGCCGGTGACCCTCCTCCTCACGCTGTTCCTCGCTGTCGGGCTCTCCCCGGTGGCCCCAGCCCTGGCTGCAGCCCCGGGCGGCGCAGACCCGATGTCGCAGGACGACCCCGGGGTCATTCCAGGTGTTCCTCCTGGGACGCCTCCCCCTGCCGAGCAGGTCGGGCCCATCGCCATCGCGATCGGCTCCAAGATCCGGTGCCCCGTGTGCCAGGGCCTCTCGGTGGCCGACTCCAGCAGCCCAGCTGCGGTCCAGATGCAGCGCCGGATCCGGGATCTGGTCGCCGCTGGCTACGGCGAAGACGAGATCATCGACTTCTTCGTGGAGCGATACGGCGAGTTCCTGCTCCTCGAGCCCACGCGGGACGCCCGCAACCTGCTGGTGTGGGTAGGTCCCGGGCTCGCCGTGGGCCTCGGCCTCGCGCTCGCCCTCCGCACGATGTTCGCGTGGCGCAAGGCGCCCGACGACGTTCCCCTGCCGTCCGACCTCGGGCAGGCCGCCAAAGACAAATACGAGCAGCGACTGCTGGCCGAGCTGGAGGACTGATGGCGATCGACTGGTCGGTGTGGGGGCCGCCGCTCGGTACCCTGGTCGCCGGCGGTGTCGGAGCGCTCGTGTTGCTCATGCGCACGGGCAACAGCGGAGACGGCGACGCGCGGGTCGGCGCGGAAGCGCGGGCGCTCGACCTCGAGAACACGCACCAGGAGGCGCTGCAGGCCCTCAAGCACCTCGAGACCGAGCGCCAGAAGCTGCCCCCCGCCGACTACGAGCTCGAGCGCGCGCGGCTGGTCCAGCGCGGTGGACGCGCCCTCCAGGCGCTGGAAGAGGCAGGAGCGCCCATGACGTCGACCCCGCAACCCGGTCCGGTTCCCCCTCCGTCGGACCTCCCCGGGGCCCCCCCCGCGGCCGCTGCGGTCCCCGTCATCGGCGCCGAGTGGCGCGGCGCGCTGTACGCCCTGGCCGCGGTCGCGCTCGCCTGGACCATGTGGACGATGATGCAGGGAGAGGCCGCACCGCGCGGCGACGGCTCGATGACGGGCAACCTCCCGAACCAGGCGGTCGGCGGAAACAACCCTGCGCCGCAGGACCCGACCCAGAGCCCCGAGTTCAAGAGCCGCGCAGCCGCGCTCGAGGGGGCCCTCCAGACGAACCCGAAGGACATCCAGGCGCTGAACGGCCTCACCGAGCTCTACCTGTCGCACGGCGTGCCCGAGAAGGCGTTCGAGTGGAGCAAGAAGGCCCTCGAGGCCGACCCCAAGGACCGGGAGGCCCGGGTCTACCGCGCCGTCCTCACCGCGATGATGGGGATGCTCGATCAGGGCGTGCTCCAGCTCGACCAGGTCCTCGCCGAGGAGCCGACGAACCAGCTCGCCCTCGTGTACAAGGGCCTGATCCTGCTCGAGCTCGGACGTTTCCCGGAGTCCGCGAAGGCGCTCGAGATCGCGTCCGCGCAGGACCCCGAGAACCCGATGCTCCGCGAGCGCCTGGCGCAGGCCCGCGCGGGTGGGGTCCCCGGCGCGGCGCCATCGCCCGGCGGAGCCGGCGACGTGCTCGCGAGCGGCACCGTACAGCTCGATCCGGCCGCGCGCGCCGCGCTCCAGGGCGGGGAGACGTTGTTCCTGTCGCTCGGCACCGGCCAGCCGGGCCCGCCGGTGGCTGCGGAGCGCCTGGACAGCCCGCTGAACTTCCCGATCGCGTTCGAGCTGTCCACGGCCGACATCCGGGCCATGGGCGCCGGCGACGTGCCCGCCGTGATGGAGTTCAAGGCGCGCCTGGATCGCGACGGGAACGCGATGACCAAGGAGCCCGGCCTGCCGCTGGCGCTCGTCACCGGGGTCGCGCGCGGCACGACCGGCCTCGTGGTCACGCTCACGCTCGACGGAACGCCGACGGCAGCGCCCGCGGGTGGAGCGGTCGCAGCGCCCGCGCCCGCGGGGAACCCCATGTTGGCGCCGCTCCCGCCCGCCGCCGCGGGAGCGGGGGACGTGCTGGTCTCCGGTCGCGCCGTGCTCGCCGCAGGCCAGTCGGCGCTCGGCAACGAAGTCGTGTTCGTCAGCGTGAAGGACCCGGCGGGGGGCCCTCCGCTCGCCGTGAAGAAGCTGTCGCCCGTGTTCCCGCTCGATTTCACCGTCACGCGTGCGGACATCATCCAGATGGCGGGGCCGCGGGCCGTCCCGGCGCAGGTGACGGTCTCCGTGCGCCTCGATCGCGACGGCAACGCCACCACCAAGGACGGGCCCGCGAGCGAGCAGACCGGGGTCGCCACTGGGGCGACGGGGCTGTCGCTGACCCTCCAGTGACCCGCCTGGGTCCGGAGTGAACGGTATCGATGGCGCCCGCACGGTCGTCGTCGACCTCGAGGCGACCTGCTGGGACGTCCGGGACCCGGGCCTGGCCAACCGCCAGCGCGCTGAGACCGAGGTCATCGAGATCGGCGCCGTGTTGCTGGACGGCAGCGACCCACCCCTCACCTTGCAGCGGTACGTGCGGCCCCGGCGGCACCCGGTGTTGTCCGCGTTCTGCACGGAGCTCACCGGCATCACGCAGGACCGCGTGGACACCTCCGAGCGGTTCCCCGAGGTCTGGGCCGACTTCCTGGAGTGGTGTGGGGGCGACGAGGGGCTGGTGTTCGCCAGCTGGGGCGCGTGGGACGACGCCATGTTGCGTCGGGAATGCAGGCGCCACGGGCTCCGCCACCCGAAGTGGACCCCGCGCAACGTGAAGGCCATGTTCGCGAAGCGACACCCGCGCATGGGGCTCGGAGCAGCGCTCGAAGCGGCTGGGCTGGGCTTCGAGGGGCGACCCCACTGCGGCCTCGACGACGCGCGGAACGTGGTCCGGCTCCTGGCGTGGATGGACGCGGACGCGCGCCTCACGACCCCGGAGGCGCCGCCACGGTGAAGCGCGGAGGCCGCACCGCCACGGGTTCGCTGCCGTCGAACGACACGAGCAGCGGCTCGGTTCCGAACTCCCCGCCGAACGTGGGGGTGACCCGCAACACGAAGCGCTGGATCGTGGCCGGCGCGAACGGCGAGGTGGTGAGGATCACCCGGTCGGTCGCGACGGTCACCTGCCCGGCCGTCAGCCCGACGTTCGCGGCGAGGAGCGAGTCGCGATCGGTCGACATGCCCGGCGGGAGCGGGATCTCCACGGTGACGCGCCGACCCGCGGGCGCGAGCACCTCCACGCCGACCTCGCCCTGCTTGCCGGCGACCAGGGCGCGGGGCTCCACGGTCACGTCGACGCCCGCCAGCCGATCGGTGGCCGACCACGGCACCCACGACCGCCGCGTGGCCACGAACGCCACCCCTCCGACGGGTGGATCGGCGCGCAGCGACAGGGTCGCCCCCGGCGCTGGACGGCCCTGGAGCAGGAGGGGCTCGCCCGGCCGGGCCGGATCGAAGCGACCGGAGGCGACGACCGCGCCGTCCGCCAGCAACGACACCGCCACTTCGCCCGTCGTCGCCGGCAGGGCGGCGGTGACGGCCTCGAGCGCGAGCACGTCGGCCATTCCGGCGCCGAAGCCACCGGATGCGCTCCAGCCCGCGAGCAGCGTGGCCGCCAGGTCGCGGCGCTCCGGGCCGTCCGGGAGCGCGAGGACCGCGAAGGCCACGACCTCGGCGGGCGGAGGCCGGTAGCCCCACGGGTTCACGATCCCGGGTGGGACCTCGATCCGCGGCGTGCCGTCCTCGTCCCGGCGGATGGCCTCGGTCAGGAGCTGGAGCAGTGGAGCAGCAGCGTCACCGTCCAGGCGGCCCGAGGCGAGCAGCACTGCGGCGGTGTAGGGGTCCTTCACCTCGTGGAGGAACCGCTCGAGGCTCGCGGAGGCCCGAAGCCGGCTCGCCTGCTGGCTCTCCGGGACGGTGCGGGCGGTCCAGGCCGTGTTCACCAGGAGCTCCTGGAGCGGCGCGTTGTTCCTGCGGCCCCACGTCCCGTCCGCGCGCTGACCGTCGACCACGGCGCGGAGCAGGGCGGTGCGGACCGGGCCCGCGGCCTCCACCCCGAGGTCCCCGCTCATCGACGCGAGGAGGTCCGCAGCGCGCCCGGCGTCCGCGGCCCGGGCCTCGCGAACTACGCGTTGCCACGCGAGCAGCCGCACCTTGCGCAGCGTCTCGGGCGCCACCGGGGTCCCGGCCGCTGCGCCGAGCGCCTCGGCCCGGGCGCTCAGCGCGAAGCCGTAGGCGGCGTCCACCGGACGTGCGCCGGCTCCGAGCCGTCCGAGCTCGGCCTGCAACACCGCCAGCGGGCCGCCGAACAGGACGACCTCGAGCTCCTGGGTGCCCGGATCCGCCCCCGGCGCCGAGTCCACCGCCAGCGGCCGCTCGTCGGTCAACGTGCCACCCGCGGTGTCCGTGACGGGCCGGCCGGAGGGGCGGACGGGGATCGTGCGCTCCGCAGCGTCCGAGGCGTCACCTGCCCGCAGCCGGGCCACCAGGCGAGCCTCGCCGGCGCCGGTGACCACCAGCGGCAGCGAGCGGACATCGGAGCCGCCGGCCGACAGGTTCACCGCCGCGCTGCCCGACCCCGTCCAGGGACCCGTGGCCTCGACGGTCAGCGTGCCCTGCACGGGCTCCGCGGTGTTGTTCATGACCTGGATCGGGAGCAGGAGCCGATCCCCCGCGTGCAGCCAGCCCGGCACCACCGGGTCGACGTATACCGGCAGCGACGACTCGAAGGTGGCGACGGCGCCGGTCTGCTGGCCGGAGGCGTCGTGGGCGAGGGCCAGGATGCGCCACTGGGTCAGCGAGTCGGGCACCGTGAACGGCACGGTCGCCGTCCCGTCCGGCGCCGTCTCCACCAGCGGCTGCCACAGGAACGCCTCCGGGAACCACGAGCGCGTCCGCTCGGGGGCGTCCTGTCCCTCGGCGTCGGCGACCTCGGGCTCTGCGGGCGACGCGGCCCCGTCACCTCCCTCCTCCACCTTGTTGTCCGCGCGGCGGCCGGCGCCGAACCCGTTCCCAGGGCCCTTGCCCGCCCTGGCGGACCGAGCCGGCGCCTCGCGGGCCATCTCTGCCTCGTCCATCGGCGCCGGCGCGGACGCTACCGTCGGAGACGGCGACGGCTCCATCCTCGACTCGGAGCCCGCGGCGCACGCCGCCCCCAGGGCCAGCAACGCCAGCACCGGCACGAACCGCGCCACGACCGTCGGGTTCGACATCACCGCACCTCCCGCTGTACGTACCGGACGAAGTCCTCGGCGTCCTCGGGCATCCGGGTCGCGTCGGAGACGAGCTTGCGTGGATCCACCTGGGCGAGCAGGTCGAGCGGCACCACCGCGAGGGTCAAGCGTCGACCATAGCCGTCGACCACGGGGTGTCCCTCGGCCTCGACCGCGGCGAGCGCGGCGTTCCAGAAGGCCACCATCCGCGCGGGGTCGAGCTGCTCGGTGGCGGGCGCCGACTTCTCCCAGGCCGAGAGATCGTCCGCGGCGCGCCCGAACACCCGGTAGAAGTTCTCGACCAGCTCGACCCGCGGGTCGAAGGTCGACTGCGCCGATGCGGACGCCGCTGCGTCACCGGCGGGGTCCATGGGGAGCTGGGTCACCCGGAGCACCGCCGCCTTCGCGGCGTTCTCGCCTCGGATCTGGCCCAGCGCCAGCGCCTTCGGGTCGAACGCGCCGAACGCAGGCTTGTCCGCCGTGGCCCGGACGGTGACGCGCCCGTAGTCGTCGGGGCCGAGGAGCGGAGCGAGCTGCCCCAACATGGCGTCCACCCCGACGAGACCCACCCCCGCCTGCGTCGGCGCCTCTCCGCGGCGCGTCGTGACCGTCAGCGAGGCCGTGTCGCCCGGCTCGTACTTCTTCCGGTCGGTGGCGAGCGTGACCGACAGCGGGTCGGCCGGCGAGACGAAGACCACGGCGCGGGCGCCGGCGAACTCGGCGCGCAGGAAGCCGTCGGCGTCGGCGGGGAGCCGGAAGGTGGCCACCTTGTCCACCACCTTGACCTTGTCGACCTCCACCCCGCCGTTCCAGAGCTGGAGCTCGACCGGCAGTGAGCCGCTCCAGCTCGGGCCCCGCACGAACTCGATCGCCACCTCGTCGCCGGGGTGGGCGAGCGGAGGCTGCGCCCGGAGCCGCATCGGCGGCACGGCGCCCACCGGCAACACCACGCGGCCGTCCCCGACGAGCTCGTCTCCGGGCAGGGTCGCGCGGACCCGCAGCTCGTAGGCCACGGAGGTGGTCGGCTGTGGCCGGACCGCGTCGCGGGTGGACACGGCCACCACCGACACGCGCGCCACACCCATCCCGTCTTGCCCGGCGTCCAGGGGGAGTCGCACGCCGGTCAGGGCGCGCCGGACACAAGCGTCCGACACTGCGGGGGCGTCGAGCGGATCGAGCGTCACCGCAACGTCGCGCGCGCCCTGGCGGACCTGCCAGTGGACGTCGAAGCGGTCGCTGCTGCGCCCGTCCTGCCGCACGCACGACCGGGCCTCGTCGAGCGCCTGCTCGATGGCCTCGTGGCCCTGGCTGACCTGGGACTCGAGGTCCACCACCTGGAGGCGGGGCACGGGCGGGTCGGGGACCTGGAACCCGAAGGAGAAGGTCCGGAGACCGCCCACGGGGAACCGCGCCCGCCGGACCTCGTCCGCGACGCAACGGGAGACGGGGTCGCCGGCGGTGGTGACCGCGACGACGTTCCCGGCGCCCGCGACCCGAGCGAACAGCGACACGGCGTGGTCACCGTTCGCGAGCTCGCCGCACTGCGTGATTCCGGCGAGGGTGGTGTCCAGGACGCGGCTCGTGTCGGCGTCCACTCCGCCGTCCACCACGTCCTCCGCAGCGGTCAGCGTGGCGCGCCGGACCGCCGTTGGGCGGGGACGGACGGGCGCCGCCGGGGTCACCACCGTCACCGGGGGACCCGGGTCGAGCTGGACGGCGGCCACCCCGTCGACGTCGGTCGTCGCCTGTTTCCCGGGGTCGGCCGGATCGTACGGCCGTTGCACGACGAGCGAGGCCGAGGGGAGCGGGCGGCCGTCCGGGGTGGTGACCCGCAGGTACACGCGGTTGTTGAACCCCTCCACGAGGCCGTCGCCGAGCTCGGTCAGCGCGACGACCCGGATCGGCTCCGGGGACAACACCACCGACGCGCCGCCCACTGCGCGCTCGCCAGCCTGCTCCACCACCTCGACCTGCACCGACAGCCGATCGAGGTCCATCAGGTCGGCCGGGACCGCCCCGTACGGCACCCGGAACGAGCCGTCGGGCGCGGTGACCACGCTCCGCGCCCCCTCCCACTCGAGGGGGAGCGGCCACCGCCCTTCGGCGACCGACATCCGGACCGTCACCGGCGCTCCCGCGAGCGGCGCACCCGACGAGTACCGCGCGGCGCCCTCGATCACGACCTCGCCGCCCACGGGGTACCAGGCCCGCGAGGGTCGGACCTCCACCGAGAACCGCGGCAGCCGGAACGGTCGGACGTCGAACGCGACGGTGTCCCGGTCGGTGCCGCTCTGCCAGGTGACGTGCCAGGTGCCCTGGGGGGCGTCCGCGTCGAGCGGCAGCGAGCTCGAGGCAACGCCCCACGCTCCCGCGATCCCCCGCTCGGACAGCACCTCGTTCCCCTCCGGGTCGACCACGCTCCACCGGCCCGGACGGCCGGGAATCGGCCCTTCGTCCGTGCGCCGGAGCAGAACGCTGCGGAACAACACGGTCTGACCCGGGCGGTACAGCGGCCGATCGGTCATCGCGTGGACGATCGCCGGTGCGTACAGCGGGAGCGGCGCCTCCACGGTGGTCTCGCCGAACGGCGCCTCCACCACCGCGCGGAGCGCGTAGTCCCCGTCCGCGATCTCGGGCACCTTCACCCGGACCCGGACGCCGCCGTTGAAGCCGCGCTCCTTCTCCACGATCTCGAGCCCGGGGACCGGGTTGCCTGCGGCGTCGCGGAGCGAGAGGTCCCAATCGAACCCGCGGCTCGGACGCCCCACGGCCTCGGTGGCGTCGCGGTCGTCGCCCTGGAGCCAGCGCGCCGTGGGTACGATCTCGACCCAGCCCTGGTCGGTGCCGCGGACGATGCCGTACGCCGAGACCTCCGCCCCGAGCCGAAGCTCGCTGACCGGACACTGGCCCGGCCACATGCCGTACCGGAGCCCGGTGCTCCAGCACGGGCCACCCACACACAACACACCGGCGCAGAACAGCGTCGCCACCGCGATGACTGCGGCGAAGGGGACGAGCCCGGCGACCAGCGCGGTCGGGGCACTTCGCTGTTCGGACATCTGGCCTCCTCTGGCTCAACGCGGTTCCGGGGGGCATCTTACGCGCGATGGGAGCGCTCGACGGTCAGCGGGCCTGACACGTCCCCATCCGCGGGCTGCAGTCGAGGGTGACCACACCCCCCGCCGGGACCTCGAACGTGCCGACGGACACGCGGCCCCCGGCGAACGTCACCTCGTACGACCACGTGCCGGACTCCACGGCCGCAGGCGCATTCACCCGGGTCGAGCCCCGGACCATCACGAGGTGGTCCACGTCGCCGGTGAACGCCACCCGTCCGGTCGGCGCAGGCGCGGGC
>JBIKWC010000206.1:0-13499 GCA_044356535.1 Myxococcota bacterium | reverse complement strand
GTCGCGGATGGTGCGTTGGAGGCGGCTGGCCTCGGCACGTGGTGCGTTCGCGGGGGCTGGGGTCGGGCCAGCGGCGGTGAACGCACCCGGGCGTTCGAGGCGGCTTACCGCGCGCTGTCCGGTGGGGCGATGTAGTTGTCGTCGGTGGGGAGGTGGAGTTGTCGCATGGCGGACCCGGGGCGTCGTGTTCGAGGGGGGGATGTCCGGGGGTGGTGGTGGCGTTCGCGGGCGGCGTCAGGGGGCCGACGGTGGGCCCATCTCGACGGCGCAGGGGTCGTCGAGATCGGGACACTCCAACGCCTGCCGCCACGATCTCGGAGTCGACCTCCGAGTTCTCGTGGTAATCGGCGGGAGTCCCGCCGGCCTGGATACAGGGTCGCGTGGAACCCACCTGGACCGACTGGCTCGCCGCCAACGCCGACCTCCCCCTCGACGAGGCCCTCCACCGCGTCGCCGTCGAAGAGGGCGCCACGTTGACCCTGGCCGAGCTGCGCCGCCAGCTCGATGAGCTCGCGGCGGGCGTCGTCCCCGCCGCCGACCCCGTGCGCCGCCTGCAGAACCTCGTGCGTCACCTGTTCGACGACCTCGGGTTCCGCGGCGACGACGACACCTACGACGACCCCGCGAACTCCCGCATCGACCACGTGCTCGCTGCGCGCCGGGGGCTCCCGATCCTGCTCAGCGCCATGACGATGGAGGTCGGTCGCCGCGCAGGCGTCTCGCTCGTCGGCGTGGGCTTCCCGTCGCACTTCCTGGTGTCCACCACGGGTGAGCCCCGCCTGTTCGTCGACGCCTTCCACGGCGGGCGCCTGCTGCGCGCGGTGGACCTCGAGCTCGACCTCCGCACCCGGTTCGGCGCGCTCGACGACGCCCAGGTCGCCGTTGCGCTCGGGGCGCTCCCCACGACCGACCTGCTGGTGCGGGTCTCCACCAACCTCGTGGCGGCCTGGACCCGCCGCGGTGACCCCGCCGCCGCCTTGCGCAACGCCGACCGGCGCGTCGCCCTCCGCCCCGACGTCGCTGCGCTCCGGCGGGATCGGGGCACGCTCCGCGCGGAGACCGGCGACGCGGACGGCGCGCTCGTGGATCTGTCGGGGTACCTCGACGAGTGCCCCGACGCCCCCGACGCGGCCCGAATCCGTTGGTCGCTGCTGTTGCTCGCACAGAACCAGCTGCCCGGCAGGCTATGATCGCGCCATGACCGTGTTCGCCGCCGCCTGGCTCGCTTGCCGACCCGCCACCGACTCCCCGGTCGACACCGTCGAGCCCGAGCCCACCGCCGAAACGGCGACCCCCACCAGCGATGGCCCGCTGTCGTTCCGGGGGCGCCCCCCACGCAACCTCCTGATGATCTCGATCGACACGCTGCGGCGCGACGCGTTCGGGGACTACGGCGAGGCCGTGTACACCGACTTCTTCGCGGCGCTGCTGCAAGACTCGGTGCGCCTCGACGACCACCAGCAGTGCTCCAACTGGACGTACGCGTCCACCAGCTGCACCCTCCTCGGCCGCTACCACGAGGAGAACGGGTTCATCCCCGCGCTGCGGTCCGCCCGGGTGCCGTTCCCCGACGGCCAGAACACGCTCGCGAGCAGGCTCCACGAGCACGGGTACTGGTCGATGTTGCTGTCGCGCAACAGCTGGCTCGGCCCCGAGTACAACAACGCCCAGGGCTACGACGACGTCCGCGAGCCCTCCGGCGGCGGTGCGAGCGGGGTGTTCGAGTCCGGTCGGGCGCGGGTCGCCGAAGCGAAGGCGGCGGGGCACGACCGCTGGTTTCTCCACCTGCACCTGATGGAGCCCCACGCGACCTACGTCCCGCCGCCGGAGTACTACGCCGAGGAGCTGGAAGGGGTTCCGCCGCTGCCCGCAGGGTGGGACCTCTCCACCGACGAGGGCCACTACGGGCTCGTGAACAACCGGGAACAGCTCACGCCCGCCGAACAGGACCTCCTGGAGAAACACCTCCGCGCCCGCTACCACGGCGAGCTCGCGTTCCTCGACGACCAGGTCGAGGAGCAGTGGTCCCTGCTGGCCCAGGCGGGGATGCTCGACGACACCCTCGTGGTGGTGTGGAACGACCACGGCGAGCAGTTCTTCGAGCGGGGCCACCAGAGCCACGCCTGGAACCTCAACGCGGAAGAGAACGACGGGTTCCTGTTCTTCTGGGCGTACAACCTCGTGCCTGCCCGTTGGACCGAGCCCACTGCGTCGGTCGACCTCGTCCCGACCGTGTTGGATGCGCTCGGCTTCTCGGCCAACGATCCGGAGTTGTCCGGCTTCGTCCTCGGGACCGCGCCCGTCGACCGGCCCCGGTACGCGATGAGCGTCGCGCGCGAAGGGGTGGTCCAGTCGGTGACGCAGGGGGACCGCAAGCTGATCTTCGACTGGAACGACGCCCGCGTGACCTCGTTCGACCGCGGGACCGACCGCGCCGAGCGCACCGATCGGTTCGACCCGTCCGACCCGGTCGACCGCGCGTTGTGGGACCAGCTGCTCCCGCGCGTGCTCCGCATGGACTCGCTGCAGCCCGACGAGACCCTGGTGTGGCCCGCAGAGCTCCCCCATCCCTGACCCTTGCGGGTGCACCCCTGACCCAGGCGCGGGGATGGGGTAGGCTCCGCGCATGCTGTCCCTGCTGGTCGCCTGCACGCCCGCTCCGCCGGTCCACGCCATCGTCGACGCCACCCGCGCCGAGCACTTCTTCGACGTGCCGTTCCCGAGCGACACGCAGCTCGACGCCGATCGGCACCCCGTCCTCGAGGGGTTCCCGGTGCCCGACGTGCAGCTCACGGCCGATGTCCTCGGCGGGTGGACCACGCGCCTGTCCATGAACGCGCACGGGTTCGCGAACAACGGCAGCGCGTACTTCCGGTTCGACGGCCCCCTCGCGTTCCCGGAGCGCACCGACGGCAGCCCCACCGATCGCGTCGTGCTCGTGGCGCTCGACGGCAGCGAGCAGCTCCCGGTCGACCTCAAGTTCGTCGGTGACCCGCTCGGAGACCCGTTCTGGGGCGAGAACACGCTCGCGGTCACCCCGCGCCTCGGGTACCCCCCGCGCAGCGGCGGCACGTACGCGGCCGTCGTCCTGGCCAGCGAAGACGTGGGGCCCGCGCCCGACTGGTCGACCCCGCCCGAGGTGCAGGCAGCGCTGGCGCAGCTCGGCATCCGCGGCGAGGTGGCCGTCTCCACCACGTACACCGTCCAGGCTGCCACCCAGGAGCTCCGTTCGCTCTTCGCGGACGCCGACACCCGGCTCCCGGACTTCGGCGACGTGGCGCTCAAGCGCGTGGTCCGGCTCAAGTACGCCGAGGGGACCACGCCGTCCGGCAACACCGCGACCGTGTTCACGGCGTTCTACGAAGACGGCACGAGCGAGGAGACCTACCTGTCGTACGACCCCGGCGAGGTGCTCGAGCTCGACCTCGGCGACGACTGGCCGATGGTCGTGTACGAGGCCCGGGTCCCCACCCTCAACTACCAGGGCGAGGAAGACCGGCCCTACATGTCGCCGAGCATCGCCCACATCACCGACGTGGAGCGCTACACGGGGTGGATCGAGCACGACGGCGCAGGCAACGTGGTCTCCGAGCCGTGGACCGAGCCCATGCGCGTGACGATCTCGCTGCCGAAGGGCCCGGACGGGCGCCCCCTCGACCGCGCGAAGGTGCTGCTGTGGGACCACGGCACGGCGGGCCACGCCTACGAGATCGTGCAGCGGGCGAACGCGCTCGACGACGGGCGGTCGCTCGCCACGGTGCTCGCCCAGGAGGGGTTCGCGACGATCGGCCACGACGCCACGTTGTACGGCCAGCGCTTCCCGCTGATCGACCGCGGCTACACCGACGGCTCCCTCGGCTTCTACAACATCGTGAACCTGCCGGTGTTCCGCGACAACCAGCGCCAGACGGCGGTCGATGGCCACGTCCTCGTCCGCTTCGTCGAGACCGCGCTCGGCGACCTCCTGCCCGAAGGCGGCATCGACCCTGCGCGCCTGCGCCACGGCGGGCACTCGCTCGGCTCGGTCACCACCAACCTCGCGATCGCCGGCGAGCCCGAACGGTACGACTCGGCGTTCCTGTCGGGGACGGGGGGCCTGTTCACGTACTACTTCCTCGAGACCGGGCTCCTCGACAACTTCGATCCCGAGCTCGTCCCTGCGCTCTTCGGCCTGTTCGGCGTAGCCCCTCCGGAGGAGGTGACGACCGAGTCGTTGGCGGGCGCGCTGCTCGGGCTCGAGCCGGAGGCGTGGGAGAACATCGACCGCGCGCACCCGTTCTTCACGGTGTTCCAGTGGACGATGGACCCGTCGGATCCGATGGCGGTGGCCCGCGACGCCGAGCTCGGCACGTTCCTGTCGATCTACCCTGGCGACAACCAGACCCCGGACTTCACGGCGGAGGCGCTGTCGTTGGCCCAACCGGAGGCGACCGTGCGCCACTGCTACGCCTCGGGCGGCTACGATCCCCACCACTGCCTGTGGCGGGAAGACCGCGGCCCCGAGGTCTTCCGCGAGTGGCTCGTCACGGCACCGTGATCCGGGGGCGGAGTCAGAAGCCCACGACCACCTGGGCTGCGCCCTGCACCACCGCGCCGGCGTTCCGTGCGCCGTCCGCCAGGTTCGTCCAGCCCTGGCCCGACCAGCCGCCCGCCGCCACGTCGAGCCCCACCCCCACGTGGTCCACGAAGAACCAGTGGGCCCCGAGCCGCGCGCGTCCGCCGAGGCTGAAGTTGTCGGCGCTGTGGTTCACGACCACGAAGTCGGCGCCGGCGTAGGGCTCGATCGGCCCCGTCTCGAGCTGGAACACCGCGCCGGCCCACACGGGCTGGAGCCAGCTCCAGGTGGAGTAGACGCCCGAGTCGAGCTGGTAGTCCGGCGGGGGGATGCGCTTCGTGCCCCAGGTCTCGGCGCCCGCGAGGAGCCGCAGCCCGGAAACCACGCGCACGCGCGCCTCGCCGCCCACCGTCAAGAACTGGAACGGGGCGTACGACGCCCCCCCGCCCCGCGCAGCGACCTCGACGTGGCGGTCCTCCGACGGCCCTGCAGCCGCCGCCACCGTCACCAGCGTGACCCACATGTGCGCTCCCCAGGCTCGGCAGTGTACAGCGTCCCGGCCCGGTTGACGGACCAGCTGCACCCGGGGGACGCTCGGCGCCTGCAGGAGCAGCGGTGCCCACTTCCGAATCCCCGACCTCCCCCCGACCCGCGTGGCTCGTGGGGGTCACTGGAACCAACGGCAAGACGACCACCACCGCGCTGATCGGCCACCTCCTGGCCGCCGAGGGCTGGTCGGTGGCGACGGCGACCACCGTGGGCACCACGGTGAACGGCGTGCCCCACGAGGCCACGCGCATGGCCGACGTGCTCGAGGCCGCCCGGGGGTGCCGTGTCGTGGTGCAGGAGACCACGTCGTTCGCGCTCGGGCACGGCCTGGCGCGGCTGGTGCCGTTCGACGCCGCCGTGTTCACCAACCTCACCCACGACCACCTGGACCAGCACGGCGGGAGCTTCGAGCACTACCTCGCCGCCAAGGCCCAGCTGTTCCTGTCGCTGGCCCGCTCGCCCCACCCGGCCCCGATCGCGGTGCTGCCCGCTCGCTCTCCGGCCACCCCGCTGCTCGCGGAGGTCCTGGAGGCGCGGGTCCTGCGACGCACCTGGGGTTGGGCCGAGGACGGGCCCGCGGACCTCGCTGGCACCCTCGACGCGGACGGGCGGTTGTGGGTGTCCGGGGTGCGCGTGGACCACCCGCTCGTGGGTCGGCACCTCACCGAGAACCTCCTGGCGGCGCTGGCCCTGGTCACTGCGCTCGGGATCCCGCTCGCGCGCGCTGCGGAGGCGGCAGCGACCTTCCCGCCGGTCCCGGGCCGGTTCGAGGTCGTGAACCCCGGGGGAGCGCCCGAGGTGGTGGTGGACTACGCCCACAGCCCCGATGCCCTGGAGCGCACGCTCACCGCGGCTCGGGCCCGGACGCGCGGCGCGCTGTGGCTGGTGTTCGGGTGCGGCGGCGAGCGGGACGCAGAGAAGCGTCCGCTGATGGGGGCCATCGCGGACCGGCTCGCCGACCGGATCGTGGTCACGACCGACAACCCGCGCTCCGAGGACCCGGCGCTGATCGCCGCCCAGGTGCTCGCCGGGCTCCCCGCGGGCCGCGCCGACGTGGTGGACGACCGCGCTGCTGCCATCGACCACGCGATCAGGCACGCGGCACCCGGCGATCTCGTGGTCGTCGCCGGGAAGGGGCACGAGCGGACCCAGGCGGTGCGGGGTGCTATCGTGCCGTTCGACGATCGCGCGATCGCGGCCGAAAGTCTGGCCCGGCGTGGTCGATCGTCACCCCCGGAGGAGACCCCATGACGCTCGACAAGAAGGTGTTCCTGCTCGCCCTGGCCGGCGCCACCGCCCTCGCCAACACCGCCTGCGAGGAGCTGCCCAAGAGCTGCGGCGGCGACAGCGGGTCGACCACCTGCGTCACCCACAGCGGCACCACGGGCACGCAGGAGACCACCCCCTATGGCTACGGCCACACGGGCATCACCGAAGGGGGGGGGGGATCGGGCTACTCGTACTACGGCCACACCGGAAACTGAACGCTCGCGAGGCGGGGAACTCGTGTAGGCTCCAGCAATGCACGAGCTCCACGAACGAGCGTCACAGGTCCTCGCCGACCTCGCCCGCGGCGCGAACGTCGAACACCGCACCGTGGGCCAGGTGCTGGCCACCATCACCGAGACGGCTGCCGCCACGCTGGAGGTGGGCCGCGTCAACGTGTGGCTCTACGACTCCGCGCGCGAGCGCCTCGTGTGCGTGGACGACTTCGTCCGGGCGACGGGTGACCACGGCTCGGGTGCGGTCCTGCGGGTCGCGGACTCGCCGCGGTACTTCGAGGCGCTCGACCGGCTGCGCGGCGTCACCGCGTTCGACACCCACACCGACCCCCGGATGCAGGGGCTGCGGCCCTATCTCCGTGCCCACGGGGTCTCCGCGATGCTGGACGCCCCGCTGTTGCAGTCGGGCGCGGTGGTGGGGGTCGTGTGTCACGAACACGTGGGCACAGCGCGGGTGTTCGACGAGTGGGAGCAGTCGTTCGCAGGCGCGATCGGGGACCTCGTGTCGCTCGTGCTCGAGACCGATCGGCGCGTGCGTGCCGAGCGCGACCGGAGCCGGCTCTCCGAGCGGCTGGCGCGGCGCGAGCAGGTCGACAGCCTGGGCTGGGTCGCGGCCGGGGTGGCCCACGACTTCCGCAACCTCCTGACCATCGTCTTCACGAACCTCGAGGTCCTGCGGGCAGGGATCACGCGCGAGCGGTCCCTCGACGACATCGAGCGGGCTGCCGTCCGAGCCCGGGACCTGTGTACGCTGCTCCTGGAGAGCTCGGGGCAGGTGCCGCCGACGCCTGCGCGCCTCGATGCACCCGAGCTCCTCCGCGACCTCCTGGCGCTCACCGAGCGCGCGCGGCCCGCCAACGTGGTCGTGGACCTGGACATCCCGCCGGGGATCCCGGCCGTCTATGCCGATCCGTCCGCGCTCCAGCGGATCGTCCACAACCTGCTGACGAACGCGTTCGAGTCGATGCCGCCGGAGGGTGGCCGCATCACGGTGTCCCTGTCCACCACCCCGCCCGGCCCGGCCCCGCGCTGGGACTTCCGCGAAGCGGTCGAGGCTCCGATGGTCCAGCTCGCCGTCCACGACTCGGGCGGCGGCATGGAGCCCGCGACCGCAGCGCGCGCCGGCCAACCCTTCTTCACCACCAAGACCAACGGTCCGGGCAACGGGTTCGGCCTGTCGACGGTGCTGGGCATGGTCCGCGGTCACCACGGCTGCCTCACCCTCGAGACCGAGCGCGGCGCTGGCACCCTCGTGCGGGTGTGGCTGCCCGCCGCTACCTGAACACGCCGATGTACGGGAGGTTGCGGTACCGCTGGTCGAGGTCGAGGCCGTAGCCCACCACGAACAGGTCGGGGATCTCGAAGCCCACGAGGTCGACCCGCACCTGCACCTGCCGCCGCGAGGGCTTGTCGAGCAGCGACACCACCCGCAGCGACGCCGGGTTGCGGGCCGACAACGTGCGGAGGAGGTAGTCGAGCGTGAGGCCCGTGTCGACGATGTCCTCCACGAGGATCACGTCGCGACCCGTGACGTCGATCCGCAGATCCTGCGTGATCTGCACCGCCCCCGACGAGCGCGTGCCCACGTAGGAGCTCACCCCGAGGAACTCGCATTCCACGGGGCCGTCGAGCTGACGCACGAGGTCTGCCATGAAGAGGAACGAGCCCTTGAGGACCCCGACCACCGTGAGCGGGCGATCCGCGGGGACCCAGCTCCGGACGATCTTCCCGAGCTCCGGCATGCGCGCGGCAATGCGTTGCGCGTCGATCAACACCTCGAGCGGACGGTCCATCTCTCCCCCAGCGCGGGCCTGCTATCCGGCCCTTCACCGGGTCGCGACCCGTGCCGATGAGCCTGTGGTACCGTTCTGCGCCCGTCGACAGGCGGGGAGCGAGGAGCATGGGTTCCATGAAGCGGGACATCTGGTCGTGGCACAGTCCGGCGCTCGCGCGTGACATGGAGGTCGCCAGGTTTGGGCACTACGGCAAGCCGTTGGTGTTGTTTCCGACCGGCGGTGGCGACTTCCTGGAGCACGAGCGCTTCCTGATGATCAAGGCGCTCACGCCGTTGATCGACGCCGGTCGCCTCAAGGTGTACACGGTAGGCAACATCAACCGGGAAGGGTGGATCAACAGCGAGGTGCACCCCCGCAAGAAGACGTGGCTGCAAGCCCGCTTCGGCGACTACCTCCTCCACGAGGTCCTCCCGTTCATCAAGTCCGACAGCGGCAACACCGACCAGCGGTTCGCGGCCGCAGGTGCGTCGCTCGGCGCCTACAACGCCGTGAACGTGGTGGCCAAGCACCCCGAGTGGTTCGACCTCGCCATCACCATGTCGGGCACCTTCGACCTGCGGCGCTGGGTGGGCGACCACCGGGACGACGACTTCTACTTCAACCACCCGCTCGACTGGTTGCCGAACCTCGGGCCCTCCGAGCAGCTGACCCGCCTCCGCAACGACACGCGGTTCGTATTCGGCGTGGGGCGCGGCCCGTGGGACAACCCGAAGAACAGCTTCACCATGGCCCGCGCCCTGGAGCAGCAGAAGATCTGGAACCGGGTGGAGCTGTGGGGTCCCGACGCAGACCACGACTGGCCCACGTGGCGCACCATGTTGCCGGTGTTCCTGAACCGGTTGACCTGACGCCGGATAGCAGGCCGCGATGAGCGCCCCCGTCGCGTCCCCGACGCCTCCGACGTCCGGTTCCCTCGCAGCCTGGGCGGCGCTGGTGGTGGTGTTGCCGGCGCTCACGGTCGCCTGGTTGTCGCGGTCGATCCCGCCGAACCCACTGCTGGACGTCCAGTGGCCGGTCGTGGGGGTAGAGGCGGCTGACGCGACCGATCTGCCGGGGCCGCGGTCGAGGCGCGCCCTGCGCGAAGCAGAGGACCACCTCGTGGTCACCCTCGGACCCGGGGGCGCTCCCCGCGGCTACGATCTGCGCATCACCGCGGGCGCGACCGAAGCAGCGCTGGTGGACACCACGGGTCGCGTCTTGCACCGCTGGACGGCGACGCGGAGCTCGTTCGGCTCCCCGATCGCGGGGTCGCCGTGGTTCGGTGCGTTCCGCGCTGCCGTGCTCCGCCCCGACGGCGGCTTGTACGTGCTGGTGGACGGGGTGGGACTCGTGGCCGTGGACCGCGCCGGGACGCTCGAGTGGGCCCGCACCCGGAGCATCCACGACCACCTGGAGCTCCTCCCGAACGGACACGTACGCATCCTCGCGGAGGAGCTGCGGCAGCTGTTCGACGTGGAGCGCACCCAGATCTACCCGATCGAGCAGGTGCTCGAGTTCGATGCTTCCGGCAAGGAGGTGGGCAAGCTCGACCTCGCCCGCGCCTACAGCCGGGCCGGGCTCGACTGGAAGCCGAAGAAGGGCGCCAAAGATTCCTCGTTCGGCGCGGTGTGGCTCGAGACCGCGCCGGACGGGACGGTCGGGGTCGCGCTGCGCCGCCGCGGCGCGCTGGCGGTGCTCGACCCCGAGCACGACACCCTGCACCGCGAAGAGCGCGGCGCCTGGGGCAACACCGGCCCGTTCACGCGTTCGCCCGACGGCGGGCTCACGCTCCTCGACAGCGGCCCCGACCAGCCCATCCGCGTCGTCACCGTCGATCCCGCCGGAAACGTCGTGCGGGCACTGGAGGTGCCCCTGCGTTGGGACGTGCTCGCGCCGGGCACGTTGCAGCGCCTCCCGGACGGGCACCTGCTGGTCACCGGCGGGAACGTCCTGGAGCTCGACGCAGACGGCGCAGTGGTGTGGTCCGTGGACTCCCCCGACACGCCGCCGCTGTCGCTGGTGCAGAACCGCCGCTACCCCGACGACTGTTGTGCCTGGCTCGCCGAGGTGGCGCCGTGACCCGCGAGCGGTGGGTGCTGGTGGCGTTGGCCGGCCTGGCGGTCGTGGCCTGTGTCCTGTTCGCGGTCCCCGGGGCCTGGGTGGTCGACGACGCCGCCATCGCCTGGTCGTTCTCGCGCAACTGGGCCCAGGGCCACGGCCTCGTCGCGTGGGCGGGCGGCGAGCGGGTCGAGGGGTACTCCGACTTCCTGTGGGTGGCGCTCGTGGCCGTGGGCGAGGCCCTCGGCGTCGAGTCCTGGTACACCGCCAAGGCCCTGGGGGCCGCGTTCACCGTGGCCACCCTGCCGCTCCTGTACCGGATCGCCGGCGCGCTGGCGCCCCGTACGCCGGTGGTCGCAGGGCTCGCAGCGGCCGCAGTGTTCGCCGTCGACACCCAGGTGTCGGTGTTCGGAGCATCCGGCCTCGAGAACGCCCTGTTCACGTTCCTGCTGGCCGCGGGGATCTGGGGCACCCTGGAGGAGGCGCGGACCCAGCGGGCGCCGTGGTCGTCGCTGGCGTTCCTGGGCATCGCCCTGACGCGGCCCGAAGGCATCGTGTACGCCGCGCTCGCTGGGGGTGCAGCCCTCCTGTGGACCGAGCGCGACCGGCGCGGGGCGGGGCGGATCGCGGGGTGGCTGGCTCTGTTCTGGGTGCCGTTCCTCGCGTACCACGCGGTCCGGTACACCTACTTCGCCTGGCCCTTCCCCATGACCTACTACGCGAAGGTGCACCGCCCGACCCGACTGATGCTGGACGGCCACTCGCCGGGCTGGGTGTACCTGTACCGCTACCTCGTCGAGCTCGGACGCGGCTGGGTCGTGCCCCTGTTGGTCGTCGGCCGGCTCGGGCTCGACCACAGGATGTGGCCATGGCTCGGTGGCGTGCTGGTGGTGGGCTTCGCCGCCGCGTACGGTCCCCTGCCGCCCCCGGTGCTCGCGGGGGTGTGGCTCGTCCTCGGGTCGGGGCTCGCGGTGCCCGGCCTCCACCACCGCGGACCCGCTGGCGCCGCGGGCTTCGTGTGGGCGCTCGGCCTCGTCTCCGCGCTGTTCGCGGTGTATGCCCAGGGCGACTGGATGGGCCAGTTCCGATGGCTTTCGTTCGCAGCGGCGCCGTTCGCGGCGCTCACCGGGGCCGGGCTCGGGCATGTGGTCGACCGCCTTCGGTCCCCCGCCCTCTCCGCGGTGGTCGTGGGTGGAGTGTTGTCCGCCTGGCTCGTGGTGAACGTAAGGAGCACGCTGGTCTTCTCCGAGAACCCAGACTTCAACCCTTTCGGGGTCCGGATGCGCGTGGCCAACGCGCGTGGCCAGTGGCGCGTGCTCCACTCGGACGCGCGGCCCCGCCTCCTGACGGTCGACATGGGCGGCTTCATGTACTGGTCGGGGATGGAGCTCGCCGACTGGGTGGGCCTCGTGGACGTGACCCACGGCATCCAGGCGCGCACCCACCGCCGCCTCCTCCGGGAGGACTGGCTGGCCGAGCAGCTCCGTCCGGACTTCGTGTTCGTGATGCCCGAGGAGATCGTCGCCATGCGCCGCCGCGAGGTGATCGGCGAGCGGTACGTGCAGCTGACGTACGAGGAGCTGCTGCGGCGTGACCTCCTGCTCACCCCGACCTGGTCCGGGCCCGGACCCGTCCTCGACCTGGGCCCGGTGACCCTGCACGGCCTCCACGCGCCCGGAGGGCCCGTCGCCGACGTGGTGTACGTGGAGCTCGGTCTGTCGACGCCCACCGCCGAGCCGTTCACGGCCCGCCTCCTCCTGGCCGACGCCGAGGGGGTCACCCGCGCGAGCTGGCCGGTGCCGCTCGGGGCCGGGCTCGTCCCGCCCACGGTGTGGCGCGCGGACGAGGTGTACACGGGCCGGTTCCACTTCGACCTGCCGAACGACCTCGAGCCGGGCACCTGGAGCCTCGGCCTTCGGGTCTCCCTCGACGGCGCTCCGCTCGTGCCGGCCATGGTCCCCGAGGGCGTGCGGGTCGACGGGACGGGCGGATTGTGGCCGGGCGCCACCTTCACCGTGGCGACCCCCACCGAGGTGGACGCCGCCGTGGAGGCCGCGCTCGCCACGTTGCCCGCCGACTGCGCAGAGGCCGAGCGGACCTGGTTCCTCGCGCACCGGCGGGCGCTCGACCCCACCCCGGTGGACGAGCGCCACGGCGCGCGCGTGCGGGCAGCGCTCGCGACGTGCTGGGCCTCCCGCACCGACGGAGACCCCGCGGACCGCGTGTTGCGGGCGCGGCGATGGGACGCGGAGGCGCCCGGGGTGGCTGCGGCTGCCCAGGAGGTCGCCGACGCGCTGCAGTCGCGTTGCGATGCACACGCGGCCGCGCGGGAGTGGGCACCCTGCGCCGAGGTGTGTGACGCGGTGCTCCGAGCGGACCCCACCCGCGCCTGGACCCGCCGGACCGCCGAGACGTGTCGGGACGCGAAGTACCGGGCCATCGAGCGGTCGTGGAAGGCGAAGGCGGAAGGTTCGCGGCCCACGGGTCCAGCGCCGGGCGAGTAGGTGTATCCTACCGCGATGTGGTGGTTGCCCCTCGCGTGTTCTCCAGACGGAAGCCCGGGCGACGCCGAGCCTGCGAGCGTCGCCACCTTGCCGCCGGTCACGGTGGAGGTGCCGCCGCTCACCGTGGTCACCTCGGAGACGCCCACCGACGGGCCCTGCGCCGACGGCTTCGTGCTGGCCACGTTCACGGGCCCCACCTCGTCCGGGGTCCTGATCCTGGATCGCGGCGGAGACGTGGTCTGGGCGTGGCTCGTGCCCCAGCAAGAGCGCCGCGTGTACCGGGCGCGGCCTGCGCGCGACGGCAACGGCCTCTACGTCGCCGTCGGCGACCGCGTCATCGACAACGGCGACGTGGGCGCCATCCTGCGGGTGGGCGTGGACGGCGCGATCCTCTCGGACACCCCCACGCGCGACCCACACCACGACTTCGTCGAGCTCCCCGACGGGCGGCTCGTGTACCTCGCCTACGAGTTCTCGCAGCCCTCCGACGGCGCCACGCAGCAGTTCCTCGCCACCGACCGCGTGTGGGCGCTGCCCGAAGGTGGAACGGTCGGCG
>JBIKWC010000465.1:0-3891 GCA_044356535.1 Myxococcota bacterium | reverse complement strand
GGTGGGGTACGCCCACGGGCGCGGGGTGGTGCACCGCGACCTGAAGCCCGACAACGTGATGGTGGGGAGCTATGGCGAGGTCTACGTACTGGACTGGGGTCTGGCGAAGGTCGTGGGCCGGCCCGACCTGGCGCTCGAGGCCACCGAGTCCGAGGTGGTGACCGAGCGCTCGGCCGACCGGACGATGCGGACGCGCGCAGGCGGCGTGATGGGGACGCCGGCCTACATGCCGCCCGAGCAGGCGCGGGGGCAGGTGGGCCTGCTCGATGCGCGCGCGGACGTCTATGCGGTCGGGGCGATGCTGTACGAGGTGCTGTCGGGCCGTACGCCGTACGTGGGCGACGCGCACGCGGTCCTGCAGCAGCTCCTCGCGGGCCCGCCGGCGCCGCTGGGACGCGGGCCGTCGGCGACCGCGACGTTCACGTTCCATTCCCTCGAGGACGTGGGAGCCCCGGGTCCCGCGCTGCCTGGGGAGCTCGTGTCCCTGTGCATGGTGTGCCTGTCCCGTGACCCGTCCGACCGTCCGTCCGACGGCGCGGTGGTGGGTGCGGCGCTACGGGCGTGGCTGGATGGGTCCGGCAAGCGGGCGAAGGCGCTCGAGGTGGTCAGCGAGGCCGATGCGCTGGTGGCCGAGGCGGCGAACCTCCGAACGCGTGTGCTAGCGCTGCGGGCGGAGGGCGACGCGCTGCTCGCGCCGGTCGCACCCTGGGCACCGGAAGAGGCCAAGGCGGCGGGGTGGGCGAGCCAGGACGAGGCTGCGCGGGTCGAACGGCAGGCCACTCTGCTCGAGCTGCAGCGGGAGGCCCTGCTCCGCGGGGCGTTGACCCATGCCCCCGACCTGTCCGAGGCGCATTCGGCGTTGGTGGAACTGGAGCTGGCCCGGCACGAGGCGGCGGAGAGTGCTCGGGATCCGGACGGCGCGGCGCGGGCGGAGGTGCGGCTGCGAGAGCACACCGATGCGCTGCCGGAGCGTCACCCGACCCGAGTGAACGCGGGGAGCTACCTGAAGGGCGACGGCGCGCTGTCCCTCGCGACCGACGTGCCGGGCGCCGAGGTGCTCCTGTCCCGCTACCAGCTCCGGAACCGCCGGATGGTGGAGGTTCCTGTGCGAAGCCTGGGGCCCACGCCGATCCGGGCGGTCCCGTTGCCGATGGGGAGCTACCTGTGCCGAATCCGACACCCCGGCCGTGCGGAGGTCCGCTACCCGGTGCACCTCGGGCGAGGAGAGCATTGGGACGTGGTGCCTCCCGGAGCGCGGGACCCGCTGCCCATCCGCCTGCCGCGCGAAGGAGAGCTCGGACCGGACGACTGTCTGGTCCCGGCGGGCTGGTTCTGGAGCGGCGGTGACCCCGAGGCGATGGAGAGCCTGCCCCGACGGCGATTGTGGTGCGACGAGCTCGTGGTCAAGCGCTTCCCGGTCACCAACCGGGAGTACGTGGCGTTTCTCAACGGGCTGGTCGCGATGGGCCGGGAGGCCGAGGCCGAGACCCATCAGCCCCGTGAGCGGTCGGCGGGCAAGGGCGCGCGGGTGTACGGGCGCGACCCGTCCGGTCAGTTCGGGCTGCGGCCCGACGCCGATGGCGATCTGTGGGACCCCGAGCATCCGGTCCTGCTCGTGGACTGGTTCGGGGCGAGCGCGTACGCGGCGTGGCTCGCGCAGACCACGGGCCGGCCCTGGCGACTGCTCGGGGAGCTCGAGTGGGAGAAGTCGGCGCGCGGGGTCGACGGCCGGTACTACCCGTGGGGAGACGTGTTCGACCCTTCCTGGGCTTGCGTCCAGGCCAGCACCCCGGGGAGGGCGCTGCCGTCGGTGGTCGACCGTTACCCCACGGATGTGAGCGTGTACGGTGTGCGCGGGCTTGGCGGCAACGTGCAGGATTGGTGCGCGGACGTGTTCGTCGGAGCAGGATCTCGCCGACGCGACCTCGCCCCGCTGCCACCGCGGCGCGTTCTGGTACGGGTCCTCGCGTGTCCGATCCGCGTCCCGACTCCGGTCCGGCCCCGCGGGTCGATACGAGAGTCTGGGACTGCGCGTCGCATTCCCTCCGGGGGCGACTCCCGAGCCCGACTGACCCGCCCGTCGTCGTCGGGTAGCGGAGTCACACATCCTACCTGTCCCCCGACGGCGACGACCGTCCGGGCGGGAATCCGGGCCAGCACCCGTGCCACGACAACGTCGGGCGCCCCTCCGGCGGCACCATGGGTCCGAAGCAGGGCTCGGACGCGGCGGACTCGCGCTATACTACCCCCCCGGAGGGACCTGATGTGGACCGCAATCGTCGGCGCAGCTGCCGCCGCCCCGTGGACCGAGGTGGCGCTCACGGAGCCCACCACGCCGCTCACCGTCGGCTGGCACGACGTCGATGGCGACGGTGACTCCGACCACGTCGTCGCCGCAGGGAACCGCCTGGTGGTGTACGACGGCCTGCCCACCGGGTTCGCCGCGCCGCGCACGCTCGTGCGCACCGGCCGCTCCCCCTACTCCGAGGTCGGGTACGTCGACCTCACCGGGGACGGCGCCCCCGACGTGTTCCACGAGACCCGCGTGTACGTGGCCGCAGCCGCCGGGGGCTTCACGTACGGCTCCACGCTGGACGAGCGCTACCTCGGCATCGTGTTCACCGACCGCACCGACGACGGGCTCCCCGACCTCGTCGGGCTCCGGTGGGGCTTCGGCGACGACATCGCGCTCGCGCCGAACCTCGGCGGCGGCACCTTCGACGCCGCCAGCTCGCTGCGGTCCGTCGACAACGCCACCGGCAACCTCACCGAGGTCGACCTCGACGGAGATGGCCGCCTCGACCTCGTCGAGACCCGCATCTCCCAAGGGGTCACCTGGTTCCGCGACGCGCGCGGCACGTACCAGGCAGGGGTCGTGGTGCTGCCCGGCGTGTGGGACGCGTTCACCACGGACTGGGACGGCGACGGCCGTCCCGACGCCGTGTTCACCAGCGCCTCCGGGGTGAGCATCGCCCTGCAGCGCGCCAACGGGACCCTCGGCGCGCCCACCGACCTGGCTTCCGGTCGCGGCCGCGCCACCGATGTGGTGGTGCAGGACGTGGACGCGGACGGCGACGGCGAGCTGTTCGTCACCGACGACGAAGGCCACGCCCTCGCCGACGAGGCGGCCGGCGGTTGGACGTTCACCGCGTTGTCCGGACCATCGACCGGCGTGAACTACGCAGTGGTCGAGGTCGACCAGCCCTCGGGACCGCCCGACCTCCTGTCCGCCCCGTCCGGGACCCTCGCGCGCAACGACGGCGCCGGCGGCTTCACGTTCGGGGACAACGTCGGGCTCCGCCTCGACCGGCGCGGGATCACCGGGGCCATCACCGCCGTCGACGTCGACGGCGACGGGCTGCGCGACGTGGTCGTGGGCAGCCAGACCGCGGGGGACGCGGGGCTGGTGTGGTTTCCGAACGAGGCAGGGTCCCTGGGGTCGCGCGAGGACCTCGGGACCGCGCCCCACGAGGTCCGCGCGCTCATTCCCGCAGACGCCGACGCCGACGGCGACGAGGACCTCCTGGTCGAGCTGTACTGGACCACGAACCAGGGGTACGACGGCCACATCTCGGTCTCCTGGCTGATCCTGCCCGAGCGCACCACCGTCTCCGGGTTCGTCGAAGACGTGTTCTTCCTCCCCGACCTCGTCGTGGGTGACTTCGACGGCGACGGCGCCGCGGACGTGATCTCCTCGATGATCGGTAGCGCGGAGGTGTGGCGCAACGACGGGTCGGGCACGTTGACCCGCCAACCCGACCTCGCGAGTGGCGCAACGGCCGCGGTCGACGTCGACGGCGACGGGCTGCTCGACCTCGTGTCCAACCAGTTCACGAGCGTTGCCTGGGCGCGGGCGTCGGGGCCGTTCGCGTGGGACCCCCCGGCCGCCAT
>JBIKWC010000464.1:0-3892 GCA_044356535.1 Myxococcota bacterium | reverse complement strand
GCGGGTGGTGTGGGTGGACGCGGACGGACCGGACCGCGTCGCCTCCCAGGCGTTCGCCGAGCGGCTGGCCACCGGCGCCGGCGTGCCCCTCGCGACCGGCGAGGTCCAGGATGGCGACCTGGTGGTGGCCCCCTGTCACCTCGCGACGACCGGGCTCCCCGCGTTCGAGCGCGCGGCGGCGGTCGCCATCGTGCGCGGAGCGCGTTGATGCACGTGGGCGCGTCGCTGCGGGTGTTGCGGCTGCAGGCGGGCGTGGGACTGCGCGCGCTCGCCCAGGAGGTCGGGGTCTCGCCCGCGTACATCTCGCGCGTGGAGCTCGGTCGCGACCCCCCCCCTACCGCGGACCGGCTGGCGAGGATCGCGCGGGCGCTGGGCTTGTCGCCGGGCGCCCTCCTGGCCGTGGGCGACCGCACGGACCCGCCGGTGGCGGCCTGGGTGGAGAGCAGCCCGATGGCCGACCAGCTCGTGGTGGAGCTGGCGCGGCGGCGGCTGTCGGAGGCGCAGGTGGCCCGCGTGCTGGGGTTCGTCCGCGCCGAGTTCCCCCTCCAGGGTGCCCCGCGGCCGGCCCTGGGAGCGTTGTTGTCCCCCGACCGGGTGCTCTGCGGGGTCCGGGTCGAGCGGCTGCGGGACGCCCTCGATCTGCTCGCCACGCGCCTCGCAGACCCGCGAGAGGTCGCGTGGGTGGCGGAGCGGATGGCGGCCCGCGAGAGCGTGTCGTCGACGGCCATCGGCGGGGGCGTGGCGTTGCCGGTGGCCCCCGGCCCTGCGCTGCAGGCCGCGCTGATGACGCTGTCTCCGGCGCTCCCTTCAGAGACCCCGGACGGACGACCGCTCTGCCTGTTGTTCGCGTTCCGGGGCCTGCCGGCGGGGTCGGCGGGGGTGGAGCTGGTGTTGCGCGCCACGCGGCTCGCGCGGCCAGCGGTCACCGCTGCGGTGTGCGCGGCGGCGAGCCCGGAGGACGCAAGGTCGGCGCTCGAGCGGGCCGAGGCGGGCTGGCTCTGATCAGGCCGCTTCGCAGCGCTCCGACAGGCCCTTGGCGCGCGAGGTCTTGCGGCGGGCGCGGTCCTGGAGGAACGCGATCTTCTCTTCGCGCGTGGGACGGCGGTCGCCGAGGTCCACCAGCCGGTCCGCGAGCCAGCCGTAGTCCTGCCGCATCAGGCGCCACCAGATCACCTGGTTGTTGCCCACACCGTCGAACACGATCGCGTCCTCGGCGGCGAGGCGCGGGACGACCTCGCGGAAGTACCCCACCGTGTCTGCCCAGTGCAGCCCGGGCTTCAGGTGATGGATCAGGTGGTACCCCGAGTTCCACGCGTTGTGGTTGTACCGGGTGTTCAGCAGGCAGGTGCTGTTCCGGTAGCTGTTGGTGGGGTCGTCCACGTCGACGAAGGCGTGTTCGCTCCAGGTGCCGACCATCATGAACACCCGCATCAGGGCGAACGGCAGCAGGAACACCACGGTCGTGGCGGCCGGGTTCAGCCAAAACAGGCCCAGCACCCCCACCGTGCAGAGCATGTCGCCGAGGGCCAGCTTGCGGAACACGCCGGTCTTCCCGCGGCGGGCGAGCCAGGAGTACATGTGCCAGTACCCGAAGAGCGCGAACCGGAACCAGTAGTGAGCGAAGTGCCGCAGGTTGTCGCGCTCGTAGGTGCCGGTCCCGGAGAGGTCGTCGAAGCTGTTGTTCTCGGTGTGGTGCATCAACACGTGGTGGGCGCGGTACGCGAACGGCGGCAGCCCCCAGAACACCGGCAGGAAGTGCGTGAACGCGCGGTCGGCCCAGCGGTGCCGCTTGGCGAACAGGGGCCGGTGGGTCACGGCGTGCAGGGCCAGCATCACGCTCCCGCCGAACCGGGAGAACACGAACGCGAGGTACGGCACCGCCGCCACGGCCACGAGCCAGGTGGGGACCAGGTACATCCCGATCGCGAGCGGCACGACCTGCAGGAGGACCCGGGCGAGGAGGCGCGGAAACACCACGTCTCTGGGGTCGACCAGCACCCCGAGCACGGCCCGATCGACGAGTCGATCCAGGAAGCCCGGGGCGGCCGGGGCGAGTGGATCGGTGATCACGGGGAGGCGTTGGCTGATGGATTGGCTCACCGCGCCGACTATCGCGCCAGCCCCAGCATCGCCAGCGCGGGGGGCAGCGAGCGTCAGTCCTGCAACACCTGGTCGCGGGTCTCGACCACCAGCGGCAGCAACAGCAGGCCCACGAGCGGTACGAGACCAACCCAGAACAGCAGGTCCAACGCCGTGGACAACGCGTCTGCCTGGCGAGAGGCCACCCATCCCACCAGGAAGGGTCCTGCGGCGGTGAACACGCGCCCCGCGTTGTAGCAGAAGCCCGCCCCGGTCCCGCGCAATCGGGTGGGGAACAGCTCCGGCAGGTAGTACGTGAACGCGCCGAACACGCCGAACACGGACAACCCGATGGGGAGGTAGCCCCACAGCCTCACCCCCGGGGGCACGTCGAGCCCGAACGCGAGCAGGATCGCCGCCGCAGACGCCGCGAAGTACAGCCCGAACATCGGCCGACGACCCCAGCGCTTGGCGATCGGAACCGTCAACAGCGTGCCCACGAGCCCTCCGATGTTGAAGACATTGGTGGTCAGCGCTTTCCAGCTCTCCTTGAGCGCGCTGGTGGCATCCGGTGACAGCCCGCGCGCCCCCGCCTCCACCTCGGCCAGGCCGGAGGCGACGACGGGCAGGAACGCGTTGACGCTCCACCACATGGTGAGCGCCGTGATCGCCATCAACAGCCCGGAGAGCGTGCGCGCTCGGATGTGCGGGTTCGCGAACAGCTCGGACATCGCGGGCACTGCGCCGCCCGTGGCCTGCCACCGCTCGGGCTCCTTCACGAACACCCGCACCACGAGCGCCACGGCCGCCGGGATCAGCCCCATCAGGAACACCACCCGCCAGCTCGTCTCCGGCTGACCCACCATCGCCACGCCCTGCACGAACCACGTCACCTGCGTGGCCAGGAACAGGCCGATCGGGGCCGAGGTGTACAGCAGCGCCCCCGCCTCGACCCGCCGGTGCTCGGGGACCACCTCGGCCACCATCGCGGCGCCCGCAGCCCACTCTCCGCCGATGCCCAGGCTCGCGACGATGCGGCAGGCGACCAGGAACCAGATGTTGGGCGCGAAGGCGCAGGCAGCGGTGCCGAGCGAGTACAGCGCCATCGTGAGCAGCAGCGTGCGCGTGCGCCCCAGGCGATCGGCGAGCCGACCGAACACGATCCCGCCCACCGCCCACCCGAGCAGCAGCACCGCCGACAAGGCGCCCGTCCAGAACAGCGTGGCCGAGCGCGCCTCCGGGGTCCCGAGCGGGATGCCGAGCAACGTGGGGACACAGGACGGGGCCACGAAGTTGAACAGGAGCCCATCGAAGATGTCGAAGCCCCACCCGAGCCACGCGGCGAACAACACCGTCCACTGGTACCGGTTCATGTCGAGCCAGAGCGACGGACCCTGTTCCGCAGTCGACACGTCGCCTCCGCGGCGCCCTCCTACCCCGCGCCGTGGGAGATGACAGGCACCCGACAGCGGGGAGACTCGTCGCCACGGGTTGCAGCGGGTAGACCGGGGGCAAGTCCCGCCGTCGGATGGAGGTAGAAGATGCGTCGCATCGTGTTCTCGCTGCTGCTTGCCTGGTTCCCTGCCTTCGCCCTGGCGGCCCCCTCGGTGC
Source organism: Myxococcota bacterium (assembly GCA_044356535.1). Taxonomy (GTDB): domain Bacteria; phylum Myxococcota_A; class UBA796; order UBA796; genus JACKER01. The sequence continues at coordinate 202 of JBIKWC010000464.1, read as the reverse complement.
CCGCCTCCGCGCTCTCGGGCCTGCCGGACGCCGCGAAGTCCGAGCTGAAGTCCAAGGAAGACGCCATCCAGGCCCTGGAGAACGAGATCCTCGCGCAGAAGGCCCTCATCGAGGCCGCCAAGGTCGTCGTCGACCAGGCCAAGGATCAGATCGGCGAGGCGAAGGACGAGAAGGACGCAGCGAAGGACGAGGCCAAGGCCGT
>JBIKWC010000463.1:0-3893 GCA_044356535.1 Myxococcota bacterium | reverse complement strand
TGTGGATGGCTTCGTCGTCGGCGTCGGTGGCCGACTCGTCCGCCAGGAAGTGCTCGAGCGACCGCGCGCGCGGGCCGTCGTCGACGGGCTGGTCGAGCGAGACGGTCTGCCCCTGGGACAGGAGGACCTCCGCGCGCTTCTTGTCGATCCCGACCTCGTCGGCGAGCTCGGTCACGTTGTAGTCCGTGCCGAGATCCTCGAACCGCTTGATGGCCTTGCGGAGGTTGCGGGTCTGCTCGACCGCGCAGCCGGGGAGGCGCACGGGCCGGCCGGTGTGGTCGATCGCGCGCGTCATCTGGGCGCGAACCCACCATCGCGCGTACGTGGAGAAGCGGATCCCGCGCTCGGGGTCGAACCGCTTGGCGGCGCGCAGCAGGCCGATGTACCCCTCCTGCACGAGATCGGCTTCGTCCATGAAAGGACCGGCCAGCTTGCGAGCTTCGCCATGGGCGATCCGCCGCCCAGACATCGCGAGCTCCCAGCGGATGGCCTCGGCCTCGGCCCAGGCCTGGCGCGCTTCCCGGACGCGCTCCCGGTAGCCCTGATCGTTGCGGTGTTTCCGCCAGGCGTCGGCGATCGCCTCTTCCAGGCGGTCGACCATCCCGGCGCGCGTCCGCTCGGCGCGCTTCGGCCGACGAGACAGTACGTCATCTGCGCTCTGGATGCCCTTGATGGCTTCCTTCGCGCGCTTCTCCGCCCGGTGGATCCGCCGGGCCATCTCTTTTTCTTGCTCCGCGGTCAGCCGTTCGGATTTCTTCTGCCGTGGTACGAAGGACTCGATCGCCATCACCACTCCCGCCGAAAAAGATCCAAATTCTCGCAACCGTGGGGGATCGTCGAGCGGCGGGTAGTGTACGGGTCGGAGGGCAGGTAGCGCAAGGGTCTCCTGATCGTTGTCGTACGGTATCAGAGCGCTGCCGTCCCGGGTCGAAGATGCCCGATATGATGGGCGCAGGGGCTGGGGGGTTCATGGCCGATCCGTACCTCGTGTGGGCGGAGGTCTTCGAACGGCTCGGGATGTCCGCCGTAGGTACCGTCGAGGATGGACTGCGGTACGCCGCAGACACGACCTCTGCCCGCATCGAGGCGGAGGTGAGAATCTTCCGCGACCCCGTCACCGTTCGGATCGTCGTGCGCCCCGTTCGAGGGGACGGCGAGTTCCTCCTCGTCCCCGCGGACCGCGTGCGCACCGCCGCGCGCTGGAAGACCGGGGAGGTCCGGTTCGACGAGCGTGTCACCATCGCAGCCGGCGGCAGGGCGCTGCTGCCCCGTCTCGGGCCCGCCGAGCGGGAGCGGCTGCTCGAGGTGGTGGGGGAGATCGGGGCGATCGTGGGCGCGACAGAGTCCACCCTCGAGCCGGCGATGGCCGCTCGGTTCACCGACCCGAAGGACGCGCTGGCCACGGTGCGGGACCTGGTGCGCATCAGCACCCGGCTCGCCACCGACCCTCCGTTCGAGGAGCTCCTGGATCGGTGGCTCCAGGACGACGGCGCACCGAACGTCACGAGCGCGGTGTCCCGCCGGGTGGTGGAGATCCTCCCGGCGATCACCGAGGAGCAGGCTGGGATCGCCTGCCGGTTGATCCTCGAGCGCCACGTCGACGGTGGGCTCCCACTCCTCACCGTCATGCCGCCGTTCCCGTGTGTGCTCGCGGCCTGGTTCCGGCTCGGGGATCCGCTGGATCCCAGGGTCGCGAACCGGGTGGTCGACGCGTGGCGGGCCGGCTCCCACCGCCCCGCGGCGCGGTATCTGGCCTGGCTCCTCTCGCAGGTCGGCGCTCCCGCTCGGCTCGTGACCCAGCGGGTGTGGGACACCCCCGGACTGGTGGACGATCAAGCCTTCGTAAAGGAGTTCGTTCGGGCCATCCGAGAGGATCCGCCCCCATCGGCGCTGCCGCTGCTGCTGCAGATCCAGCCTCGGTCGTCGTCGATCGCCCGCCGACTCGCCCGGGTGCTCCAGCAGTTTTCCGGGCCGGAAGTGGACCGCCGCCTGATCGAGTGGCTGACCGCGACGTCCGGCGGAACGCGCGAGGCCGCGGCGTTGGCCCTCGCGGAGCGCGCGGTCCAGGAGCTGCTCTCCGGGGCGCGGAGCGAGCGCCTGGCGCCCGTGCAGACGGCGGCCGAACGGAGCGCAGAGCTCCTGGCGGCGCTGGTGGCGAGGGTTCCCCTGGTGCACACGGGCTGGCTGGCTGGCTTCCGGCCACACGCCGAACCCGACGCGATCACGCTGATCCGCAGGTTGGGGCACGGGGGCGCGGTGGTCGACGATCCGCTGCTGTTCTGGCTCGACCGCGGCACTCCGCCCGTGCGGATCGAGGCCGTGCGTTCGCTGGCGACCGCTGGCTCCGGCAAGGTGGTGGGGCCGCTGCGGGACCGCGCCAACGCCTGGTTCTCGGACGGCGGGGTGCGGGAAGCCTGCCGCCACGCCGCGGAGACCATCCGGCGGCGCGTCGGCGGGGTGGGGAACCTCGCGATCGCCCCCCTCGCGGTGGGTGGACTGTCCCCCCCACTGCAGGTCGTGGAGGCCGGCCGCCTTCGGTTGGTCGGTCCGGTGATCGGCCCGGTCGCGGCGCTGGGGCCGCGGTCGCCCGACGACGACGATCCCTGAAACAGGGGCGCCACCTGCGCTCCGTGCTAGGAAGCGACTCTGCGCGAGGTTCCGATGCGGTGGATCCAGACCTTCCACGAAGGCGACGGCAAGAACAAGGCACTCCTCGGTGGGAAAGGTGCGGGCCTCTGCGAGATGACGCAGCTCGGACTGCCGGTCCCGACGGGGTTCACCATCACCACCACCGCGTGTGGGGCGTTCTTCACGAGCGGCGAGAAGTGGCCCGAGGGCCTCGAGGCGGAGGTCGACGCCGCGGTCGTCGGGCTCGAGGAGCGCGCTGGCAAGCGGTTCGGCGACCCGTTGCACCCGCTGCTCGTGAGCGTGCGGTCCGGATCGGCGGTGTCGATGCCGGGCATGATGGACACCGTCCTGAACCTCGGTCTCAACCGCGACACCACGCGCGCCCTGGCCAAGGCCACCGGCAACGACCGCTTCGCGTGGGACTCCTACCGCCGGTTCATCCAGATGTTCGGCGACGTGGTGCTCGGCATCCACTACACGCGCTTCAGCCGCGTCGAGGAGCAGGTCCTCGGGACCCGCACCATCGACGACCTCGACGCCACCGCGATGGCGGGCCTCTGTGAGCGGCTCGAGGGCGTGGTCACCGAGCACGGCCAACAGTTCCCGTCGGGGCCCCGCGAGCAGCTGCACCACGCGATCGACGCCGTGTTCCGGTCGTACAACTCGCACCGCGCGCGGTACTACCGCAAGTCCCACGGCATCCCCGACGACGCCGGCACCGCCGTGAACGTGCAGATGATGGTGTTCGGGAACATGGGGGCAGACTCCGGCACGGGCGTCGCCTTCACCCGCAACCCGAAGTCGGGAGCCCGCGGCCTGTTCGGGGAGTGGCTCCCCAACGCGCAGGGCGAGGACGTGGTCGCCGGCGTGCGCAACCCGTTCCCGATCAACGCCAACAGCGACCGCCCCGGCCTGCAGCTCGGCGACGCCCTGCCGGCGGCCTACGCCGACCTCGTCGCCATGCAGGCCCGCCTCGAGAAGCACTACGGCGACATGCAGGACATCGAGTTCACGATCGAGAGCGGGAAGCTGTTCCTCCTGCAGACCCGCCGCGGGAAGCGCACCGCGCAGGCTGCAGTCCAGATCGTGGTGGACCTCGTCGAAGAGGGCGTGATCGACACGAAGACCGCGCTGTCGCGCATCGAGCCGAAGGCGCTCGAGACCATCCTGCGGCCCGTCCTGTCGCCCGACGCCAAGCGGCAGGTCGTCGCCAAGGGGCTCGATGCCTCCCCGGGCGCGGCGTGTGGTCGCGTGGTGTTCGAGCC
>JBIKWC010000205.1:0-13573 GCA_044356535.1 Myxococcota bacterium | reverse complement strand
GTGCGACAGAAGCCCGCGAAGCGCCGGTCGTCGCGAACGATCGGCGAACCTGGATCGCGCTCGAGCCGCGCCGCGAGCCGCCGCGGGACGACCGGATCAACCCGCGCGCGGGGCGGAGTCAGGGATCGTGGCGGAGGAGCCTGCGGAGCTCGCGCAGCGCGTCGCGGTCCGCTTCGGCCAACCCGCCGGCGTCGAGCAGATCGACGTCCTCGCGCGGTTCCGTAGGTCGCCTGCGGTACAGCTGGTCTGGCCCGTCCGGGTGCCTCACCAGCGTGTGCGTCGCGTTCCGAACGGCCTGATCGTATTCGCGGGGAGGGTCCCCGTTGGGCGAGAAGGACTCGACGAAGACGCAGCGGCGACGGCTCGGGGCCTCACCGAACAGCTCCGGGACGAGGCTCGTACCGTCGAGCTCGAGGCCGAGGTCGCCAGGCGCGATGCCCGCGAGGTCGAGCACGGTGGGGAACAGGTCGGTGACGTGCACCAGCGACGAGGAGACGGCGGGTTCGATGCCCGGTCCCGCGATCAGGAGCGGCACCTGGGTTCCGCCCGCGTAGACAGACCCCTTCGCACGGGAGGCGAGCAACGGAGGGCGAACGACGAGCTGACTCGTCCCGTTGTCGCTCGTCACGATCACGGTCACGTCGTCACTTACGGCGTCGAGCACCCGGCCGAGCTCATGATCGAGGGCCTCCAACATGGCATCGGCCACCCCAGCGGGGTCACTCGTGTCCGCCTGCTCGAACAGGTCCGGAGGTGGGACCTCCAACGGGACGTGGACTGCGCTGAACGCCAGGTACACGAACCACGGCTCCGGCAGCGTCTCCATGGCGTACAGCGCAGCGTCTGCCTGAGCGGTGGTCAGGTATTCCTCGACCATCGAGACCTCCCCGTCCCGGATCCGCTGCCACCGGTAGTACCCGCGCTTGCCGTCAGGGGCTTCCTCGACCAGCTGGGTGGGCGTCCCGAGCTGTCCGTCGAAGTGATCGAACCCCTGGCGCCGGGGGTCCTCGATGTCGGGCTCCGGTCGAAACAGTGTCGCGAGGTGCCACTTTCCGATCGCAGCGCTGGACCAGGGACCCCCGGGGGCGTCCTTCAGCGCCTCCGGGATCAGCACCTCCGACTTCGGGAGCCCGCGGTTCTTTCCCCGAGGGTTGGGATTCGTGCCGACGCCGTTCGTCACGGGCCGACGACCGGTGAGAATGGCTGCCCGCCCAGGCGTGCACACCGTCTCTGCGTAGGCCTGATCGAACCGTACGCCGCGATCGGCCAGAGCGTCGAGGCGCGGCGTCCAGGCAGGCTCGGGGTGAACACCGTAGACACCCAGCCGATCGACCCCCACGTCGTCCATCACGACCATCAGCACGTTCCCGCCGGCGCCAGAGGGAGCGGGCTCGGGCGGAAGGCACTCGATCGATCGGTCACAGCCGACCAGCACAGCCAGCAGGACCGGGATTCGTGGGGACATCCCGCGGAGTATCGCGGGCCGTTCGGCGAGGCGCCAGCAGTACCCGCTCCGAGCGGATACACGGCCCGATGTTCGGGGTCTTCGCAGGTCTGTTGTCGCTCACGGGCGTGATGCGCCTCGCAGAGCTCGCTGTGTCCGTCCGACGCCAGCGTCAACGCCCCGGCGCGGTCGTTCGCGAGGGAGGCCTGTTCCTGGCGATGGCGTTGCTCCACGCTGCCCTGGTGGTGCTGCCGCTCGCAGAGGTCTGGTGGCTCGCCACCCCGTTCCGAAGTTGGCAGGCGGCGGTTTCCGTGGCGCTGCTGGTGGGTGCCACAGCGCTCCGCGTCTGGACCCTGACCACCATCGGAGCCGCCTGGAACGTGCGCATCGTCCGCCCGGAGGGAGCCCAGATCGCCACGACCGGGCCGTACGCCTGGATCCGGCACCCGAACTACCTCTGCGTCGTGCTGGAGATCCTGGCGCTGCCCCTGTTCCACGGCGCCTGGGCGTCGATGGTGGTGCTGGGCACCTGGAACGCGGCGGTGCTGGCCGTGCGGATCCGTAACGAGGAGGCGGTGCTGCTCGAGCTCCCTGAGTGGGAGAGCGCATTCCGGTCGAGGCCCCGTCTGATTCCAGGTCTCTGGTAGCCCACCGGTCGAACCTGGCAGAGCGACGAACCGCACGGTACGTTGTCCGGACGAGCAGGTGGCCTTCGGGTTCATCCCCTGCGCCGATCTCCGGCGCCAGTCGACGCCCCGCTCGCCCGATGCACGTTCCCTCTCTCGCCCCCGTTTCGTGGGGCGACGACCTGTCCGACGAGCTCCTCGCGTTGTTGATCGCCCTCGACGGGGTCCCCCAGGACCCCCGCTACCACCCCGAAGGCGACGCGTTGTTCCACAGCCTCCAGGTGTTCGAGCACGCCCTGCGCGCCCTCGCCTGCCCCGAGCTCCTGGCCGCCGCCCTGTTGCACGACGTGGGGAAGGCCTCGAGCGGCCGCGACCACGACCTCGTGGGCGCCGCGCTCCTCGAGGGGTTGTCGCCCCGCATCGAGTGGTGTGTGGCCCACCACCTGGACCTGCTGCGCGACGCGCGGCGCACCCGGGCGCGGTGGGCGGGCACCCCGCAGCTCGACGACCTCCGGCTCCTGCGCAAGTGGGACCTGGCGGGCCGCGATCCCCGCGGGAAGGTCCGGGAGCCGGAGGAGGCCGTGGCCATCGTCGCCGAGGCGCTGTCGACGCTCGGAGCCGATGTCTGAGCGCCGCGCGCGGACGGGCAAAGACGAGCGGAGCCGGGTCGCCCACGAAGCGGCGCGGGTGATGTACGAGGAGGGGGTCTCGCAGTACTTCGACGCCAAGCGCCTCGCCGCGCGGCGGGTGCTCGGGAACAACGCCGCGCGCTACCGCCCCGGTGCGCTCCCTTCGAACGGCGAGATCCGCGACGCGTTGCTGGCGCTGGTGTCGCTGGCCGAGGGGGAGGACCGGACGCGCAGGTTGTTCGCGATGCGCGTGGAGGCGCTGGTGCTCCTCCGCGAGCTGGAGCGCTGGTCGCCGCGGTTGATCGGGAGCGTGTGGTCGGGCCACCCGCGGCGCGGCAGCGACGTGGACCTCCACCTGTTCGGTGACCTCGACGCGATCTGCGAGGACCTCCGCGCCCGCGGCTGGCGCTACGAACACGACGTGGTCGGCATCCGCGTGGCTGGCGGGTTCCAGGAGTACCACCACCTGCACCTGGCGGGGCGACCGTTTCCGGTGGAGCTGTCGGTCTACGACGAGCGCGAGCGGCGGACAGTGACGCGGAGCAGCGTGGACGGTCGACCGATCGATCGGGTGTCGGCCGCGCGCCTGGAGCAGCGGCTGCGCGACGAACACGGCGCGGCGTTCGCGGCCTGGGAGGCGGGGGACTACCCGCCATTCGAGGAGCGGCCGACAGCGGGGGCGTTCGATGCGCTCCTGACGAGGGACGACGACGGGTGACGCCCTCGTGGCCACACCAGGAAGTGCGGGTCCGCCTTCGCGTATCGCGGTGTAACGGCGCCTCGACGTCCGGCGTCGCCCGCGTGAGTCCTGGGTGCACGGGAGGCGGCGATGTTCGGAGCGGTGGTGGTGGGCGCGGTCGCCTACGGTGGAGCAAAGGCCTCGGTGGAGGCAGGCGTGTACGTCACCTCCGGCCGGGTGGTGGTCGTCGGCAAGAAGGCGAAGACGCTCCAGTGGGACGACGGCGAGGTCACCAAGGTGAAGGCCGCGACGCCGCACCTGCTCGTGGACGACTTCCTGATCGGGACGCCGGTGATCACGGTGGGCGGCGTGACCTGGTTCCCGGACTACCTGGTGGTCGGGCAGGCCGTGTTCTCGGCGAGCGGCGCGTTCCGCTGGGAGGACGGCGGCTGTGTCCCGGTGAACGAGGACCAGAGCGCAGTGGACTGCGCGGTCGACGAGGCCGGGAACCGCACGGTCGACGGCCAGCCGCTGTACCAGCGCGGCCCGGACGTGTGGACGAGCACCTCCACGCCGTCGTTCCGCGGCGCGACCGTGGAGGAAGCGCGCCGCCTGGCCCGCGACGCGTTCGTGGACGCGACGGCGAAGGCGGTGGTGGCGAAGGCGGAGGGCGAGTGGTGGTCGCAGAACGGGGACCACCACGTGATCCGGGGCGGCGTGTGGACGGAGAACGAGGGGACGCCCCGCGAGATGACGCCGCTGGCGCCGTGCCTCGTGGAGGTCGCCGAGGAGGGCGCGAACTACAGCCTCGTCTGGTGGTCGGACGGCGAGCGCGCGGCCGCCTGGGAGGCCGCTGTCGCCGCGGGGGACTCGGTCTGGGGCTGCGAGGCGGACATGCTCGTGCGGTTCGACGGGTCGACCTGCGAGTCGTGGTCGTGGTCTTCGCCGTCCGAGCCCGGCGGGATCGGCACCTGGACGGTGTTCCCGGGCCTGTGTGGGGGCTCGAAGGAGGCGCCCGGCACCTTCCGGACGACGTTCGCCCCGACGGACGTGCCCGGGCTGTTCACGAACCAGCTCCTGTCGGCGGAGAACCCGTTCCCGGAGCTCTCCGAACCACCCGCCGAGTGACCGCTTTGGATGCCATCCAACCTGCTGCGGAGAGGCCCGGATCGCTCAGGACGGGCCCCCGACCTGCGGCCGTGAGCGCACGCTGCAGGGCAATCCTGGTTTGGCCGATCGACCGAACACGGAGTCACGGAGAACACGGAGAGCACGGAGGAGGCAGGAGACTGGAGGACAGGAGGAGCGAGCCCTGCGACGTCGTGCTCTGGCGCCGGTGTGACCTGACGGAGCAGTCTCTTCGCCGCTGAACGTTCGGGCTCATGGCGCTGTCGACTTGCCCCTAAGGCCGATTCCGTGCCCTCCGTGTTCTCCGTGCCTCCGTGGTCGGTCGACTCCGCATCTCCGGATCACCACATCGTCGCGGACACCGGCTACGAGTCCTCGTTCTGCGACGCCGGCCAGCGAGGACCCGGGGTAGGCTGGGGCGCTCGCCAGAAAGGGACCGGTCCTGCTCACCAGAAAGGGACCAGTCCGATCCGGCGTGTCAGGTGTCGATGGTCCACGGCCGACGGTGGGGGGCGGGGGCCCCACCGGGATGACGGTCGGCGTCAGGCACCGTCCGGTTGGGGGCATCCATGGAGCCGATGCGGAGGGCTGGAACGCTGAGACCCGGCTGGATTGCGAGTCCAGCCGGGTCCGGGGGCATCCACGTCGCGTCAGCGTCGGGACAGGTGAGCGCCAGATGGGCGCGAAGGGTCAGGCGGCGGAGGGGGTCCGCAGGGAGGGGCCGTCGATGCGGATGGTCGTGCAGCGATGCCGCAGGCGGTCCAGCAGGGCCGCGACCATCGGCTTCTGGCCGAGGAACGCGTACCACTCCTCGTAGTCGAGGTTCGTCGTGATCATCGTGCACAGGCGGCGCGTGTAGCGCTCCTCCATCAGCTTGAAGAAGATGTTGCTCTGCTCGGGCCGCAGGTTCAGGTACCCGAGCTCGTCGATCAGGAGCACCTCGACGCGCACCATGCGGTCGAGGAGCTTGCGGGAAGAGTGGTCCGCGAGGGAGCGGAACATGTCGTCGAACAGGTCTTGTGCGCGGACGAACTGCCCTCGGCGACCGTCGAGGAGCGCCTTCATCAGGAGGCCGCACGCCAGGCCCGTCTTGCCCACGCCGGTGGAGCCGATCATCACGATGCTGGTGCCGGCGCCGATGAACGCGAGGGTGGCGAGCTGCTCGATCACGGCTCGCTGGACCCCGGGTTGGCGGTCCCAGGGGAAGGTCTCGAGCGGCCAGCGCTCGGGGATCTGTGCGCGCTGGACACGGCCTTCGAGGAAGCGCGTCTGTTGTGCGTGGAACTCCTCGCGGAGCAGCCGACGGAGGAACTCTTCGTAGGAGGGACCCTCCGCGGTGGCGGCCGCCAGCCGCTCGGCCAGGATCCGTCGGATCTGGCCCAGCTTCAGGCTCTTCAGGAGCTGGTCGAGGTCATCGTCCATCATCGTCGTCGTCCTCGTGGGTAGGCAGGTTGAAGAAGCTCCCGCGGATGTTGCGCAGGATCATCCGTTCGATCCGCTCGAGGTCGACGAGGCCGAACTCGAGGGCGCGGGTGACGGCCGTCTCGACGGCCTCGTTCGGATAGTCGAGCCAGATCTTCCGGAGTCGGCGGATGGCCTTGAGAGCCTGTCCGCCCCGCTGTGCCCGGAGGACGTCGCAGAGCGCACCGAACACCGGCCCCGCCGCGCGCAGCGCGAGCTCCTCGGGGCTCTGTGGTGGTGGCGTCGTCCTGCGCCACCGACCCCGGTGCTCGGGGAGCGTCACGCGTGCCGTCGCGCCGTCGTCGCGCTTGTCGTGCTCGACGACGAGCCGGTGCCCGTCGAACACCCGGACGCGATCGGCGGACTCGTGGACCTCCACTTTGCGGTCGATCAAGGCCTCGGGGACCGAGTACCGGTTGGTGTGCAGGGTCACGTACCCCTCGGCGCCGACGAGCCGAGGGTGGACCTCGGTGGGCTCGGGGACCCAAGCGGGCAAGGGCCGCAGGAAGGGTTGCTCGGTGGCCGCGAGTGCGTCGGGCGTCCCGAATGACTTGTGGAACGCGGCGTTGTAGGTCTGACACCAGGTAATGGCCTGGGTGTTCAGGTCGCCCAGGCTCTGGAAGGTCCGCCCGGGGTAGAAGTTGTTCTCGACGTGGAAGAACGGCGCCTCCACGCGGGCGGATCGGTGGGCGTCGCCCACGAGATGCGCCACGAAGTCAAACCCGAAGCGTTCGGAGAACGCCTTCATCTCCGGGGCCGGGATCGCGTCGGGGCCGGTGCCACCGGTCATGATGACGGTGGAGTTGTCGAGCATGCACCGACCGGCGCTCGCGCCGAAGAACCGGAGCGCAGCGGTCAGGAACACCTTGACGTGGAAGCGCGTCCACCGCGGATAGCATTGTACGAACCTGCGTCTCGAGAAGCACATCACCAACGACGCGCACTGCAGGTGCGTCCGCTTGCCGTCGATCTCGACCACGTGCGGCGAGGTGTCGTGCTGCATCTCCTGGCCAGGGTCGAACTCGTACCGACCGGCGGCCTGTTTCGGGATGACGCCGATCTGCGCGTCCCGGCAGAACCGGGTGAGCGTCGAGTACGGGACCCTCACCTGGTGTCGGGCCAGGAGCTCTTCGTGGACCCGGACCAGGTTCCCGCCGCAGGCGAGGTTCAGCGCCACGATCTGGGCCTGGTACGGGCCCAGTTGGTCCTGTCGCTCGATCGGAGGAACCTCCGGGCTCCCCTGCTCGAGGACCTTGCGAACGGACTTGCGATTCACGCCCACTGCGGTGGCGATGAAGCGGGTTCCGTGGCCCTCCTTGGCCAGGCGGAGGATGGCGCTACGTGTCTCGTGGTCCAACACGGCCGACCTCCTCGTTCAACGAGCCGAACGCCTCGCGCGCCTGGATCCAGGCCGCCTCGCACGGGCCGCTGTTCGCCCGGGCGAACACGCCGTCCCGGCTTCAGGGGGTAGGATGTGTTGATGAGTTTCGGGGACCAATCCCTGGAGGTGCAGTTCGATTCGGCCTGCTGGGTCTTCGACCTCCGCGTCACGTCGCTCCACTGGGATACGGGCGCCGAGCGCGTCCGGGTGGGACCGAGCGGGTACGGGGAGGCCTACCCGGGGACGGTGTGTGGATCGGTGAACGAGGTCTGGAAGGGCTCACCACCCTCGTCGGTGTGTGTGGCCGTGGAGGGCCTCCCGCGGTGGGCCGAGGGGTCCGCGCTCTTCGTCCTGGAGTGCGGAGCTACCCCGCGCGGCGTCGTGGTGCCCGACGCGCTCTCCGATCCCGCGCGGCTGGGCCACCTGCGGGAACAGGCCCTCCGTCCCGCTGCCGATTGGTTTCGGCAAGGTCCAGCGGATCCGACCTGTCCTTCGGTCGGGATGCCCCCACCCGCGGAGGTTCCGCGGGGGCCGGTGGATCGCGGCGGGTGCAGGTGCGCCTATGACGCACCTCCGCGGTGGATCGCACGCGACCTCGCCACCCACGTGGCGGTGGTGGCCTTCCCCCGGCGCGACAGCCACCGCGGAACCCTCCGGGCCGAGGTCCAGACCCGCATGAAGGGCGAGCTGCCCGCCACGCTCGTGTTGAACGACCCCTACGCCGGCACCGCTTGTGGCTTCGTCCCCGGCGACGGAGCGGCAGATCGGAGCGAAGTCTACCTCGGACCAGCGAATCCCGACGGGTCGTTCGACGTGAGCGCGTGCACGCTCCATACCCTCGAGTGGCGAGGGCGGGTGCTGTCCACCGAAGGACTGAAGCTGCAGTACACCGCGGACGGTCCCTGTCACCGAGCGGCCGACTACGACCGAAGCCGATGCTGGGAGAGCGAGTTCACCCGGAGCTGGGAACCGTGGGACCCGCCGCCCTCCAGCGGCGTGTTGTTCGAGCATCGGTGTTTGCGGAGCGTGGGCATCCCAGCCCACCCGGCGCTGTACCGGCCGATGCCCGTCGAGGCGCCCGCCCAGCCAGAGCCGTGAGACCGAGCATGGAGGTGATGCGCACATCGTTCGTTCCCTGGCGTTCGACCTAACACGGAGTCACGGAGAACACGGAGAGCACGGAGAGCACGGAGAAGGCAGGAGGAGGGAGAGGAGGAGGAGGAGGAGGCGGGGAAGAGCGAGCACTGCGACGTCGTGGCGCTTGTTTCCGATTTGGCCCGACGGGCAGTCTCGCGGTCGACGCGACGTGCGCATCTTCAACGGTGAACGTTCGAGTTCATGGCGGCTGGTCCAGTTGTCTGAATGGCCGACTCCGTGCCCTCCGTGTTCTCCGTGCCTCCGTGGTCGGTCGACTCGCCCTCCGAATCACCGCGCCGGGTCGGACACCGTGAACGGCGTCTTCGCAGCGGGGTCCACGCTCACCAGCCTGGGCGCCACCACCTCGCCGGGGACGATGTAGCGCCACAGCCGCTCCGTCCCCGCCCACCGGAACGGGCCGCGCTCGTGGTGCGAGTCCCCGTGCACCAGCAGAACCGGGCCCGGGAACGCTGCCGCCTGCGCCTCCAGCGCCTCCGTCCAGCTCCGGAACACGCGGGCGCCGAAGTCCGGGTCCGCCTGCTGGAACAACACCACCGCCGGGGAGCCCGTCGCGGTGGCCTGCGCGAAGGTGGCCTCGAGCCAGGCCAGGTCCGCGGCCCGGCGGGCGCGGGCTTCGTCGCGGTCGCCGTCCCAGCCGTCGCGGCTGCCCACCACGTGGACCGTGGCGAACGTGAGCCCGTCGACCGACCACCGCTGGTTCTCGACGTACGTCTCCTGCGCCGTCGCCGGCAGGGTGGTGGCCCCCAGCGGCGCCGCGAAGAACAACGTCCGCAGGCGCGCCAGGCGCTCCACCGGGTCGACCGGGTGCCCGTCGATCGGGGTCCGATGGCAGTCGGTCCACTCGTTGTCGCCCGGCGTGTAGAACAGCGGGATCGGGCTCGCTGCGAGCTGATCGCGCCGCGCCACGAGGGTCGCGTCGTCACACGGGGAGGACCCGGTCTTCAGGTCGCCCACGTGCACCGCGAAGGCCGCGCCGGTGCCGCCGAACGACGCGATGGCCGCGGTGAGCGCCGGGATCTGGTCGTCGGTGTACGGGGTGTCGCCCAGCACCAGGAACGGCGTCGCCATCAGCGGGCCACGAGCGCGGTGAGGAGGAGGCCGCTCCCGGCCACCAGGGCCGCCGACGAGCCCGTGGCGGTCCAGAACACGCGCTGCTGGAGGCCGGAGAGGCGGGACTGGGGGGTGTCGAGGTCGAGCCACTCGCCGTGGGCGGCGGTGTTCTCGAGGTACAGGGCGCCGGACACGGTGAAGGCGGCGGCGCTGGCGGCGAACAGGCCGGTCCGGCGGGCCACCCAGGCGCGGCGTTCGCCCTCCTCGAGGTAGCGGAGGCGCGCTGGAGACAACGTGCTGCGGTGCAGCTCCTCCGCGCGCACCGCCAGCGAGGAGAAGTCGGGGAGGCGCGTCCCCGGCGGCACGTAGCGCGTCCAAAGCACCACCCCGGAGGGCTCCGACAACTGGACGATCGTCGGCAGCGCCGCCGGGCGGACCGAGGAGGGCACCCCGTCCACCGTGAGCACGAGCCCCGCCGGGACGACCTCGAGCAGGTACGTGCCGGACGGGGCGCGCCCCGCCTGGTCCCACAACCCCGCCAGCACCGTCTCCGGCGGCACCACCTCCGGCGCGGGGACGAAGAGGGGATCGAGCGCCCGGGCCTCCTGGAGGGAGCGGAACGCGGCTTCGTCGGCGCCGTGGGTGAACAGCCGCAACCCCTCCAGCCGGTGGATGGCTGCGGCCTGTGGCGGGCCGAGCCGCGCGGTGACACAGGGCAGGCCGCGCCCCACACCCTCCAGCGCCGCCTCGAACGCGGGCACGTCGAGGTCCGCGTACGCGCGCTCGGCCCGCTCGACGAGCGGCAGCAGCGCCTGCACCGGGGCGAGCTCCGTACACTGCAGCTCGGGGAACGCGACCCAGTCCGGGAGGGGGGCGCCGCCGTCGAGCCAGGCGCCGCCGATCGGCCGGCCCTCGCGCTCGAAGACCTGGAGCACGGCGGACTGGCCGACGGTCCGCGAGGCCGTCTCGACCCCGTCCACGTAGACCTGCGCCGCCAGCGAGGTCCCGAAGTCCTCGGCCACCGCCATCATCGTCGGCGCGGCCACCAGGCGCGCGAACACCTCGTTCCCCGCGCCGAGCGCGGCCGAGCCTTCCGGATCGAGCCGGAGCGCTGCCGCTGCGGCTGCGGTGGCCCGGCGTTCGTCGGAGGCCCACGCGGCGTCGATCGAGACGAGCTGGTGGACGTGGGCGGCATCGCTCGGGGACAGCGGCGCCGACAGGCAAGGCAAGGCCTGGAGGGCGGCCGGCAGCGCCTCGTGGAGCGCCGTGGGGTTCATCCCCAGGGCGGTGAGCTCGCGCAGCTGCTCCCGGAACCCGTCGACCGGGAGCACCGCGGGGCACGTGGCGGCCTGGGCCGCGCCGACGAGGAGCGCGAACACGGGCGCAGTGTAGCCCAGCCGTCCGCGTGGCATACTCCACGCGTGCTCCTGTCCGTCGCCGCCTTCGCCGCGCCCATGCCCGACCTGCCCGCTCCCGTCGAGCCGGTGCTCGAGTGGACCGACCGCGACCTGCGGCGGACCCGCACCTCCCGGGCCGGCGCGCTCGTGTCCGCGGTGGCGCCCGGCGCGTTGATCGTCGGCCTCGTGGCGGCTGGGTCCCCGGTGGAGGCGACGAGCACCACCGGCGTCCTCCTCGTCGGAGCGGGGGTGAGTGGCCTGCTGCTCGGTCCCCCGATGTTGCTGCTCGGCGCGGACGGGTCGGCGCGCGCGCTCCAGCACCAGGGGCTCGACGCGAGCCGGACGTACGGCCAGGTGGGCTTCCTGACCTACGGGGTGGGGGGCCTGGCGACCCTGGGCCTGGCGGCGACGAACCACCCCGCCGAGGCGGTCACCGTCGGGACGGCGGCCTACCTCGCGGAGGTGGTGCTGGGAGCCCAGCAGCAGCGGTCGAACCACCGGATGCGCCGCGGCGCGGGGTGGGTGGACTGGCGCGTGGCGCCCGCCCTGGGCTCGGCCACCGGGGTGACGGTGGCGGGGACGTTCCGATGAGGGTCGCTCCGATCACGGTCCTGGCCTCGTGCGTGTGGATCAGCGACGACGCCGAGGTCCTGCGGTTCGACAACGACGAGGACGGCTTCCCGTTCTCCATGGACTGCAACGACGACGCGCCCTCCCGCTCCGTGCTCGAGGGCGAGGTGGGCACCCTCGGTTGTGGTTCCCACGTCGAGGGCGTGGTCACCGACGGCGTCGACCAGCTGCAGTACACGCAGTGCCTGCACCCCGGACTCCCGGGCGACCTCGTGGTGCTGCGCGACCGGGAGCTCGCGTGGGAGTTCCTCACGGACGAGGCCACCGACGTGCGCGTGACGCTCGACGCCGGGCAGTTCGTGGCCACCGGGGACCTCGACCAGGACAACCTCGACATCCCGCTGATCGCGAACCGGGGGCGGGCCTGCGCGGTCGAGCGTTGCGTCGCCGCCCTGCCGTCCGCGCCCCCCGCGTTCCGCAGCGGGAAGGAGGCTGCGGGGTGGACCCCGACCCTGCGGTTCCGCGCCGAGGCGGGAGAGTCCTGGTTCGTGGTGGTCTCGGCAGACGAGGGCGCGTTCTCGCTCGACCTGACCTGCGGAGACTGACGTGGAGCTCACCCCCGGGGCGATGGTGGAGCGGTACCGCGTGGAGGGCGTCCTCGGGCAGGGGGGCATGGCCACCGTGTACCGGGTCCGGCACACCACGCTCGACACCGTCCACGCGCTGAAGATCCTGGAGCTCGGCGCGCCCTCGCTGCGGCGGCGGCTGTTGCAGGAAGGCCGGACCCAGGCGCGCATCGCGCACGCGAACATCGTCGCCGTGTCCGACGTGATCGAGGTGGGCGGCGCGCTCGGGCTGTTGATGGAGCTCGTCCGCGGACCCTCCCTCGATCGGGTGTTGTTCGAGGGTCCGGTGCCCTGGGACGTCGCGTGCAAGCTCGTTCCCGGGATCCTGGCGGGCGTGGCGGCGGCCCACGCGCACGGGGTGGTGCACCGCGATCTCAAGCCGGCCAACATCCTGCTGCACCGGCGGAAGGGCCTCGTGGTGCCCAAGGTGGGGGACTTCGGGCTGGTCAAGACCGAGGAGGACGCCGGGCAGACCCGCACGGGCATGACGATGGGGACGCCGGCGTACATGTCCCCGGAGCAGATCCGGAGCACGAAGGACGTCGACCAGCGCACCGACGTGTTCGCGCTGGGAGCGGTGTTGTACGAGCTCCTGACGGGGAGCCGGGCGTTCGACGGCGACAGCACCCACGCCATCCACCAGCGGATCCTCGACGAGGGCTGGCCGCGGGACCGGTTCTGGGAGGTGCTCCCCCCGCGCGCGCGGGAGGCGATCACCGGCGCTCTCCGCGCGGACCGCGAGCTGCGGTTCCAGACCGTCGCGGCGTTGTGGGCGGCCTGGGACCCCGAGGGGGGCGACCTGGACGAGGCGGCGGCGCGCCCGGTCCCGGTGTCCGGTGTGCTCGAGGCGGCCTTCGAGCGCTGGGAGGCAACGAGCCAGGCCGCGGCGCTGCCGGTGTCGGCGGACTCCGGGGGCGGTGGCACCTGGACCGCGTCGCCCGCGCAGCTTCCCGACCGCGCGCAGACCCCGCCCGCGGTGGCGGTCGAGGCGCCGTCGCCCCCCCTCGCAGCGGCGCAGCCGAACGTCCTGCGGACTGCGGGCCTGGTGGGGCTCGGCGCAGGCCTCGTGGGGTTGGGCGTGCTCGGGGTCTGGGCCGCGACTGCGGGCCTGCGCGGGCCGATCGTGGTGGCGCCCCTGGAGGTGCCCGCGCCGCCTCCGGCGGTTCCGCTGCTGCCCCGGACCGAACCCCCTCCGCCCCCGGTCGCCCCGGTGGTGGCCGTCCCCGCGCCGACCCCGGTGCCCCGAACCGCGCCGGTGGCGCCGCCGCCGCCCGCTGCACCGGAGCCCGCACCCACCGCGCCTGCGCCCGCCACCGGGCGGGTCTCCGTGGTCGGGTCCGAGTCCGTCCTGCTCGTCGCCCGTCCGGGTGGCGCGGTGTCGACCCCTGGCGAGGTGCAGGCAGGGGAGTACCTGGTCCGGGCGT
>JBIKWC010000203.1:0-13599 GCA_044356535.1 Myxococcota bacterium | reverse complement strand
CGCGCGCAGACCGGCGCCGCCGGCGCCGAGCACGATCACGTCGTGGGTGATGGTCTGCAGCTCGCTGATGTCCAGAGCCATGAAGTCCGTCCTGTCAGTGCGTGAAGTCGGCGATCCAGGTGACGCCGTGCCAGGTGTTCAGGTCGGGGATGAAGCCCATCGACACCGAGCGGATGTAGATGTCGCAGACCGCGATGCAGATCAGCGAGGCCCAGGCGAACTCCTGGTGGCGCTCGTTGAGCCAGGTCACGCGGCCCCAGATGCCGTGGCGGGCCTCGGCCGCGCCGTCACACGAGAAGCAGTTGAGCTTGCCGCCCACGAGGTGGCGCCAGGCGTGGCACCCGAAGGTGTAGCCGGTGAGGAGCACCGCGTTGGCAGTGAGCAACAGGGTACCAATCCCGAAGCCCGGTCGGCCGTTCCACCACAGGCCGTTCCACGCGTCGAGGTACAGCAGCGGCATCAGGCAAATCGCGATGTACAGCGTGTACCGGTGCAGGTTCTGGAACACGAGCAGGAAGGTCTCGCCGCCGTAGTCGTGCGGCACGGGGCCGACGGCGCAGCCGGGGGGCATGCCGAAGAACGCCCGGTAGTACGCCTTGCGGTAGTAGTAGCAGGTCATCCGGAACATGCCGGGCAACACGCCGAGGACGAGCGCAGGCGGCACCAGCAGGGGCCACGCGTCCGGCCAGTAGCCGAACCACGCGTTCCCCGGGGACATGTCCTCGGGAGACGCCGGGTGGATGTACGTGATGTAGAAGGGCGAGACGTAGGGCCCCGCGGCGTAGTACTTCCCCATGAACGCGGCGACGAAGTAGTACAGGCCCCACAACCCCAATCCGCCGGCGGTCAGGGCGGGCCCGAGCCACCACGAATCCTTGCGCTGGGTCTGCCCGAGACCCGTGACGTGGCCTCCGGTGCTGGACACGGCCATCCTTCCTCCAGGGACCGCCGTGTAACCAATGCCGGCACTCCCCGCCCGGGGGTGCAGCGTTCTACTTCAAGAGTCGTGTTAGCCTCTGACCGAGCGCCCTGCTCCCTGTCTCCCGCCCTCCCGGGCACCCGCCTCCCGCCCCCGATTTCCCCCGCATCTCCCTGGAGTTTCCGATGCTCGTCTGGCTCGTGGCGTCCGCGCACGCCCAGTCCACGCGGTTCGACGGACAGCTGTTCCGCCCCTCTGCCGACGCGCAGAACACCACCTGGGTCGAAGACACCCACACGGCCCCCGACGGGTACGCGACCGGCCGGGTGTTCCTCCACTCCGCCGTGGCGCCCGTCCGGTACCAGGGCACCGACGGCGAGACCGATCGCCTCGTCTCCGGGCAGGTGGGGCTCGATCTCGCGGGCGCCTGGTACTACAAGGGCCTGCGCATGGGCGCGAGCCTGCCGGTGTACGCCTGGACCGGGGGCGACTTCGCCGCCTCGGAGCCCGGGCTCGGCGACCTTGCCGTGGACCTCAAGGGGAACCTCCTCGATCGGGACGACAACGTCGTCGGTCTGGCCCTCCTCGGCCGGATGATGTTGCCGACGGCCAGCGTGGAGGTCCCCCTCGGCTCCACGGGGATCGGGTGGGAGCTCACTGCCGTGGCGGATCGGCAGTGGGACGACTTCACCTTCGCCGCCAACCTCGGCACCCGCGGGGTCCCTCGCACCACGTTCGAGGACCTCGTGTGGAACGACTCCGTCTTCGCGCGGCTCGGCGTCGGGTACGCCGTGAACGCCGACGTTGGCGTTTCCGGCGAGCTCGGGATGCAGACGAACTGGGCGAGCGGTCGGAACCCCGCGGGCACACCGGTGGAGCTGCTCGGTGGCGGTTGGGGGCGCCTGAACCAGGAGCTGCTGGTGCGCGGCGGCCTGTCGATGGGGCTCTCGCGCAGCCCCGGCGCTCCCCTCGCCCGCCTGGTGGCCGGCATGAGCTACGAGCCCGACATGTACCCGGACCACGACGTGGACGGCATCGTCGACCGCGACGACTGGTGCCGCGACGAGCCGGAGGACCTGGACGGCTTCGAGGACGCCGACGGCTGCCTCGATCGCTCAGTCACCGTGCGCCTCGAGGCCCTCACGGCCGACGGGTCGCAGGTCCCTGCAGCGGTCGTCCTCGACGGTCCCGAACACGTGGTGGTGAGCGCGGACGACCCGTACGTCACGCTGCACCCGGGCACCTACACGGCGACGGTGACGGCGAACGGCGTCGCCCCGTCCGCCCAGGAGCTGGTGGTGCCCCTGGAGCCCGGCGCGGTGCTCCAGCTGCCGGTCGTGGCCCTGGAGGGCACGCTGCGCGTGTTCGCCGTGGACCTCGCCGGGAACCCGGTCGACGCGAGGATCACGTTGTCCGGAGTGGCCCTGGACGCGGACGCGGGGCCGGTGGAGGTGCCGATCGGCGAACACGCGCTCGTCGTGTCGGCCCGGGGCTACGAGGCGGTGGCGCTGTCGGTCGTGGTCGACCACGGCTCGGTCCGGGAGATCCCGGTGGTCCTGCGGCCAGCGGGCCCTCCGCCGGGCACCGACGAGCGCCTCGGCCGCCGCTGATCAGGACACGTGCTCCGCGTCGCGCAGCTCGCGGGCGCGCCGCGCGACGAGCGCCACGGTGATCACCGCCACGACCAGCGGCACGGTCTGCACCATGGCGCCCAGGCAGTCGAACGTGAACACGCTGCCCACGAAGCCCAGCACCGCAGCACCGACCGCGATCCCCGCTGCGCGGAACAGCAGCGATTCGTCCCCCCGCAGCGCACGCGCGCAGGCCACTGCAGCCGCCCCACCCCCGATCCCGGTGGCCAGCGTCCCCACGAGCTTGCCCACGAAGAGGAACGCGAACAGGCCGGTCGTGAAGGCGTCCACTGGCATGGCGGTTCCCTGGCCGGTGAGCGCCTGCAACATCATCCAGCTGTAGCCGCCGACCATCGCGAAGTGCCACACGAACGGCAACGCCAGCGAGGCGCCCAGGACGCCGAGGCTCACCGTCACCGCCACCCGTCCGTCCACGGCGCCCCCGCTCCAGCGTAGCCGGAAATCCGGGTCCCGAGGACGTGCCCGCGGTGGACCCCGATCCGGGCTCGGGGTACCTGCCGCCATGCCTGCCGACATCGACCGCATCCTGCTCGACCGCTTCGGGCACCGGGCCTTCCGCCCCGGGCAGGACGAGATCGTGCGGCACGTCGTGGGGGGTGGCGACGCCCTGGTGGTGATGCCGACCGGCGCAGGGAAGTCCCTGTGTTTCCAGGTCCCTGCCCTGGCGCTCGGCGGCACCACGGTGGTGGTGAGCCCGCTCATCGCGTTGATGAAGGACCAGGTCGACACCCTCGAGGAGCTGGGGGTCCGGGCCACCTTCCTCAACTCGTCGATCGACCGGGCGGAGTACCAGGCGCGCGCGGACCGCGTCTACCGCGGCGAGATCGAGCTCCTGTACGTGGCGCCCGAGCGGTTCACGCCGTCGTTCCTGGCCTGGCTCGGCAAGGCCGACGTCCGACTGCTCGCCATCGACGAGGCCCACTGCCTGAGCCAGTGGGGCCACGACTTCCGCCCGGAGTACCTCAAGCTCGGCAAGGTCCGCGAGGCCCTCGGCAAGCCGCCCACCATCGCGCTCACCGCGACCGCCACCCCGGAGGTGCAGGAAGACATCGTCAAGACCCTGCAGCTGCACACCGCTCGTCGCTTCATCCGTGGGTTCGATCGAGACAACCTCGTGCTCGACGTGGTCGGATGCGACGGCCCCAAGGACAAGGACGCGCTGCTGCCGGGCCTCGTGTTGCCCGGCCCCACCATCGTGTACTGCGCCACGCGGAAGAGCTGCGAACGCGCCACCACTGCGCTCCGGCAGGCCAACGTGCGCGCCGCGATGTACCACGCCGGGCTCGAGCCCCCGGACCGCACGCAGGTCCAGGACGCCTTCATGGAGGGCCGGGTGCCCGTGGTGGTCGCCACCAACGCCTTCGGGATGGGCATCGACAAACGCGACATCCGCACCATCGTGCACGTCGACATGCCCGGCACCGTCGAGGCGTACTACCAGGAGATCGGGCGCGCGGGCCGCGACGGGCGCCAGAGCCGCGCCGTGTTGCTGTACGCGCCGATCGACCGCCGGGTGCACGAGTTCTTCATCGACAACGCACACCCGCCCGCGGACTGGGTGCACCGCCTGTGGGACTGGCTCGTCGACCGCGCAGAGAACCCCGTCTTCGCCACCGTCGAGGCGATGACCGCCGCCCTTCCCCCGGAGGCCGGGGAGCGTGCGGTCCCGAGCTGCCTGCACATCCTCGTGCGCGAGGGCCGGATCCGCCGCATCGCGCCCAGCGACCGCAGCGCCTTCGTGCGGTGGTTGCGACCTGCGCCTCCGGAGGCTTCCGGGGTCCGCGGGAAGGTGCTGGGACTCCTGCGCGAGCGCGACCTCTCCGTCGGCGAGGTGCTCCAGTTCCAGCCCGATGCGTGGTGTCGGCAGCTCGACCTCGATCGGGACCAGCTCACCACGGCGTTGCGGGGCCTCGAGGAGCGCGGGGTCCTCCAGTACCGCCCCGCCGAACGCAGCGGCGGTGTGGAGCTCGTGGACGTCGACGTCCGGCTGACCGTCGACGAGAAACGCATGAAGGAGCGGCGCTCCCGCGAGTACGCCAAGCTCGACCGCATGGAGTCCTACGTCGGGGCGCGGTGCCGGCGCCGCTACGTGATCGAGTACTTCGGCGAGAAGTCCCCGTTCGAGCAGTGCGGCACCTGCGACGTGTGCCGCGAGGGCCGCCCCGCGGACGAGGAGCCGAAGGAGCTCACGCAGGACCAGGAGCAGGTCGTGCTCAAGCTCCTGTCCACCCTCGCCCGCATGGAGCGGCACGCCGGAAAGACCGGGTTCGGCACCGACCTGCTCGCGCGCGTCGCCACCGGCTCGAAAGAGAAGAAGGTCACGAAGTGGGGGTTCGAGACCCTGTCCACGTACGGGATCCTGGCGCAGGGCCCGGTCTGGACCGTGGGAGAGGTCGCCGACCTCGTGTCCGCACTGATCGACGCCCAGGTCATCGGCTCCGAGTACATGACCCGCACGATCGACGGCAAGCAGCTCACCTACCGCGAGGTGCACACCGTCCCCCGCACGTGGGAGGTCCTCAAGCGGGCCGGCGACCCGCTGGTGATGGTGTTCCCGCACCCGAAGAAGCTGTCGACGCGCCTGGCGAAGCGCCCTGCCGTGTCGGATGGGGTGCCGGGCGACCTCGTCGCGACCCTGCGCGATCTGCGGCGCGACCTGGCCGAGCGCCGCAACGTGCCCGCGTACGTCGTCGCCAGCAACCGCACCCTCGAGGACATGGCGCGGATCCGGCCCACCACCCGCAAGGCGATGCTCGCCGTCCACGGCATGGGGGAGGTCCGCTTCCAGCTCTACGGCAAGGAGTTCATGGAGGCCGTGCGGGATTGGAACACCTGACGCGTCGCCGGCATACGTGGCGCGTGGGAGGACTCGAATGATCGAAGGGTTGGTTCAGCAGTTCCTGGGCTCCGGCGAAGCGACCGGGCTGCTCGCGCACCTCCAGGGGCAGGGCCTCACGGCGCCCCAGGCCCAGGGCGCGCTCACCGCCACGGCCGAAGGCACGGCCCAGGTGGTCCAGGAGCAGGGCCTGGCCGCGCTCGGTGGGGGCGGCCTCGCGGGCGCCGTGGGCTCCGTGCTGGGTGGGGGCGGCCTCGCAGGCGGGCTCGGCGCGATGTTCGGCGGGGGCGCACCCGCTGCAGGTGGAGTGCCTTCGGCCCTGGTGGACACCGTCGCCGGCGTGGTGGCGTCGAAGACCGGGCTCTCGGCGGACCTGGCGAAGATGGCCGTGAACCTCGTGTTGCCGCACGTGATCGCGTTCGTGAAGTCGAAGCTCGCCTGACGCCTCGGATAGGGGTGGGGGTGTTTCTCCTCTCCATCGCCTGCGGGGCCCCCGACCCCGCGCCCACGCCCGTGCCCGTCGCTCCGACCACGACCGCGCCGGCGCTCCGGCCGCTGCACACCGAAGGCCCGTGGTTCGTCGACGACGGGGGCGGGGTGGTGGTGCTCCGCGGCTACAACGTGTCGGCGCGCGCCAAGGTGCCACCGTTCCGGGTGCTCGACCACCCCGAGCGCGACCTCGACGCCCTCCCCGGGCTCGGGGCGAACGTGGTGCGCCTCGCCACCGTGTGGGAGCAGGTGGAGCCCGAGCGGGGCGTGCGCGACGAGGAGGCCCTCCGCGCGCTCGACGCGGTGATCGATCGGGCAGCAGAGCTCGGACTCTACGTGATCGTCGACCTCCACCAGGACGGGTACTCCCGCTACGTGGCCGGCGGCTGTGGCGACGGCTTCCCAGCGTGGGCGCACCCCGCGGGCGTCACGCTCCTGCCCCCGGACAACGGGCCCACCTGCGCAGACTGGGCGTTCCGGATGGCGGCCGATCCGGCCGTCCACCGCTCGTACCGTGGGTTCTACGCGGACGAGGCCGGGATCCGGACGGCGTGGCTCGCGTACGTGGGAGACCTGGCCGCTCGCTGGTCGGACCACCCCGGTGTGCTGGGCTACGACCTCGTGAACGAGCCGTGGGGCTCGGAGGTCGAGGAGCTGGCGCCGCTCTACGCGGACGCCGGCGCCGTCATCCTCGCGCGCGATGCGGACGCCCTGTTGTTCCTCGAGGGGCACCTGTCCACCAACGCGGGCTTCCCGACTGCCCTCCCGCGCCCGACGATGCCCAACGTGGTCTACGCCCCCCACTTCTACGAGACCGTGGTGCAGCTCACCCGGATGTCGTTCGGGCCGACCGTCGTGATGGAGAACGCCTTCACCACGATGGCCTGGACGGCGCGGGAGTGGAATGTCCCGCTGTTCCTCGGCGAGTACGGGATCGCCGCCGACGCCCGCGGCGCCCGGGACCACGTCGCTGCCCACCTCGACGCGCTGGACGCGCGCTTTGCTTCCGGGGCGCAGTGGAGCTGGACGCCCGCCTGGGATCCGGTGCACCTCGACGGCTGGAACGGCGAGGACCTGTCCGTGGTCGACGACGCGGGGCGACTCCGGGCCAACGCCGTGGTCCGACCCCGGCCCGTGCGCATCGCGGGCACTCCGGTGGCGTTCGAGGCGACCGACACCAGCGCGAAGCTCGTGTGGGACGTCGACGCTGCGCGTGGCGCCACCGAGCTGTTCGTGCCGGGTGGTGCGCGACACACCTTCACGGTGGAGGGTCCCGTCGCGTGCACCCAGGCCGGCTCGAGGATCCACTGCCTCGGACGCGGAGGCGGGCGCGCGACGCTGACCCTCGCTCCCTGATCAGCCCGGACCGGTTGCGGCCGCCGGACTCACTCGGTGGGCGCCGCGGCCAGCGTCACCGGCCCTGCATGGCGATCGCGGAGCCGGAACAGCCCCACGACCGCGAAGCCGGCGACGAGGTGCCACACGCCCCACCACGTCGCCACGCCCGCCATCCCCCCGAGACCGTCGAAGTACGTGAAGATCAACACCAGGGCGAGCCCCGAGTTCTGGATCCCCACCTCGATGCTGACCGCGCGCCGCTCGGCCTCCGGGAGCCCGGCGAGCGTGGCGCCCACCCAGCCGAGGGCGAAGGCAGCGGCGTTCACCAGGGCCACCGGCACGAACGTCATCCCGATGCCCTTCACGAAGGTGTCGAAGTTCATGGCGAAGCCCACGACCACGATGCCCGCGAAGAACACCACGGACGCCCGGCGCATCCAAGGCTGCAACCGGGCCGAGACCGTCGGGGCCCACTGCGTGGTCGCCATCCCCAGCAACACCGGGACCAACAACATCACCGCCACCGACCGCCCCATGTCGAGGGGGTCGAGCGACACGTCGCGCATCAGCGCGGCAGTCGACGGGTGCAGGCTCCCCCAGAACGCGAAGTTCAGGGGTGTGGTGACCACGGCCAGCAGGGTGGACACTCCGGACATGCCCACGGACAGGCTCACCCGGCCACGCGCGAGCGAGGTGAGGAAGTTCGACAGCGCTCCGCCCGGGCAGGCCGCGACCAGGATGAGCCCCAGGGCCATGGACGGCAGCGGCGAGGACCAGATCGCGAGCGGGAACGCCACGGCGGGGAGCAGCACACACTGGCACAGGAGGCCGATCAACGGGCCGCGCGGGTCGCGGACGAGCTGCCGGAAGTCGCCCGGGGTCAGCTCCAGCGCCACCCCGTACATGATCACACCGAGCACCACCTGCAGCACGAGGAGCGACCCATCGGGGTCGAACGGCATGCGGATGGCGTCGAGATCGACCATCCGTCAGCGGTTCACGACGTGGATGGCCTCGCCGATCGCGGCCTTCGTGGCCTCCATCACCGCCTCCCCGAGCGTCGGGTGCGGGTGGATGGTCAGGCCCACGTCGAGCGCCTCGGCGCACATCTCGATGGCCAGGGCCGCCTCGGAGATGATGTCGGAGGCATGGGAGCCGACGATGGTGACCCCGAGGATCAGGTGGGTCTTCGCGTCGACGATGACCTTCACGAACCCGTCGGTGGCGTTGTTGGCGATGGCCTTCCCGATGGCGGCGAACGGCACCTTGCCGATCTTCACGTCGAGGCCCTTCGCCTTGCACTCGGGCTCGGTGAGCCCGGCGGTGGCGATCTCGGGCTCGGTGAACACCACGGCGGGGATGGTCTTCGCGTCGAAGTGGACGTTCTTGCCGGCGATGACCTCGGCCGCGACCTCGCCCTCGTGGGTGGCCTTGTGCGCGAGCATCGGGTTGCCGACGATGTCGCCGATGGCGTAGAGCCCGGGGACGCTCGTCTTCATCTGGCCGTCGACCTTCACGAACGGGCCGTCCATCACGGCGCCCAGCGCCTCGAGGCCGAGGTTGCGGGTGTTGGGGCGGCGACCCACGGTCACGAGGACGGCGTCCGCGGGGAGCGCGACCTTGCCGGTCGGCGTCTCGACGTTCACGATGATGCCCTGATCCGCGGCCTCCCAGCCGAGCGCCTTGGTCTTGAGGTGGACGACCACGCCGTCCTTCTTCATGCGGCGCTCGACGACCTTGGTGACGTCGGGATCGAAGCCGGGGAGGATCTGGTCCATCATCTCGACGACGGTGACCTTGCCGCCGAGCCGCGCCATGACGCCGCCGAGCTCGAGCCCGATGTAGCCGCCGCCGATGACCACGAGGTGCTTCGGGATGGTGGGGAGCGCCAGCGCCTTGGTGGAGTCGAGCACCGGGCCGTCCGCGAACTTGAACCCGGGGATCTCGATGGGCGAGGAGCCCGTGGCGAGCACGAGGTTCGGGGCCTGGAAGGTCTTGACGCCTTCGGCGGTCTGCACCTCGACGACGCCGTTGCCGACGAGCTTCGCGGTGCCCATCAACATGTCGACCTTGTTGGCCTTGAGGAGCGTGCGGACGCCGCCCGTGAGCTTGTCGACGACCGTCTGCTTCCACGCCTGGAGCTTGCCGGCGTCCACGCTGACGGGGCCCCCGACCGAGAAGCCGAGGTCGGCGGCGTGCAACATGTCCTGGTACCGGTGCGAGGCCTGGATCAGCGCCTTGGACGGGATGCAGCCCACGTTCAGGCAGACACCGCCCCAGTACTCCTTCTCGACGACGAGCGTCTTGACGCCGAGCTGGCCCAGCCGGATCGCGCACGGGTACCCACCGGGTCCGGCGCCGATGACGATGGCCTGGTAGGTCGTGTCGGGGCTGCTCATGTTCACTCCTGCGGGGGCTGTAGGTGCGCTTCGACGACGTGCGGGCCCCCGGCGGCGCGCGCGGCCTTCACGGCGGCAGCGACCGCAGCGGGATCCGCGGCGGAGACGGTGACGTGGCCCACGCCGAACGCAGCGGCGAGCGCGGAGAGCGGGGCGGCGAGCTGGCGACCGAGCGGGGCGGCGCCCGCGAGCGGGTGCACGGTGACCAGGAACAGGACGTTCGGGCGGTGCAGGGCCGCCAGGTTGAGGGCCTCGTGGAACGCGCCGTCGGCCACCGAACCGATGCCGAGGTGCACGAGCGCCGCCCGCTCCCGGTCGGCGAGCGCGAGCCCCACCGCCACCAGGGCCCGGTTGCCCGGCGACGGCGTGCTGGGCGCGATGCGGTAGGGCCGCACGCCGGCCCAGGGGTTGGCGACGCGCTCGACCTCGACGCCGCGCAGCACGGCGCCCGCGCGCTCCCGGAGCGACGGCACCCACCAGTCCCCGCGACCGAGCGCAGACAACGCACCTTCGACGACGCCCGCGTGGGCGCCGAGAGGGAGCGGGAAGGGCCGGCCGTGGGCTGCCAGCCACGTGTCGGCGGCAGCGAGGGCGCCAGCAGCCGGTGGGGTCACGCGAGCACCAGCAGGAGGCGCTCGGGCTCCTCGATGACCTGCTTGAGCGCGGCCACGAAGCGCGCGCCGACGGCCCCGTCGATGATGCGGTGATCGAACGAAGGCGACAGGTACATCATCGGCCGGATGACGATCTGGCCGTTCCGCACCACGGCCTGGTCGCGGATGGCGTTGATTCCGAGGATGGCGACCTCCGGGATGTTGAGGATCGGGGTCGCGAACACGCCGCCGATGGCGCCCACGGAGGTCATGGTGAACGTGCCGCCGCGGAGCTCGTCGAGCTTCGCCTTGCCGGCCCGCGTGCGGGTGACGAGCTCGTCCATCTCGGCCGCGAGGTGCAGGATGGACTTCTGCTCGACGTTCTTGATGACGGGCACGAACAGGCCCTGCGGGGTGTCGCAGGAGATGCCGATGTTGTGGTCGCCCTTGACCACGAGCTCGAGGTTCTCCTCGTCCATCACCGCGTTCACGTTCGGGAACTCGCGGAGGACGAGCGACACCGCCTTCATGAGGATCGGGATGTACGTGAGCTTGATCCCGCGCTCGGAGGCCACGCCCTTGAGCTTCTTGCGGAGAGCGACGAGCTCGGTGCAGTCCACCTCCTCGACGTAGGTGAAGTGCGCCGCCGTCGACTTCGACTTGCGCATCTGCTCGGCGATCTTGCGGCGGATGCCGAGGATCTTGACGCGCTCTTCGGCGCCGCTCGGCAGGACCTGCGGCAGCGCAGGCGCCATCTTCGGCAGGGGCGCTTCGGCGGGGGCGGCGGTCGCGGCGTGGAGATCGCCCTTCGTCACGCGGCCACCGGGGCCGGAGCCCGGCACGCTCCCGAGGTCGAGGCCGAGCTCGCGGGCCTCGCGGCGCACCGCGGGTGCCGCCTTCGCGGGGCCACCGGACGCGGCAGGCCGCGGGGCCACGGGCGCTGGGATGGTGGGCGCTGCCGCCTTGGGTGCAGGGGCCGGGGAAGCGACGGGGGCCGCGACCGGGGCGGGCGCCACGACCGGGGTGGGAGCCGCAGCGGCGCCGCTCTCGTCGATGTCGCACAGGGGCGCGTGCACCTTGACGATGTCTCCGGGCTTGCGGTGCAGCTTCACCACCCGGCCGGCCTTGGGCGACGACACCTCGAGCTGCGCCTTGTCGGTCGTGATCTCGACGAGGGGCTGATCGCGGGCGACGAGGTCGCCTTCCTTGACCTTCCAGGAGACGACCTCGGCTTCGACGACGCCTTCACCGACCTCGGGGAGCTCGAACACGAACGGCATGAGGGATCTCCAACAGGGCGAAACTCGGGGGAACGATCACCACGCCAGGGCGGCGTGAACCGCAGCGCGGACGGGCTCCAGCGCGGCGGCGGAAACCGCAGGCGGCGACTCGAGGTACTCGAACGCGCCGTCGGTGGCGGCCTCCCGCGCGCGGCGGGCGAGGACCGGGTCGTCGCCGACGAACACGAGGCGGCCCACGGCGCGGACGCGAGCGGACAGGGCTTCGGCCGGGAACGGCGCCACCCGCACGAGGTCGAGCACGGTGGCCTCGACGCCTTCTGCCGCGAGCGATGCGGCAGCGGCGAGCGCGACGCCGACGTGGGCGCCATAGGCGGCGAGCACCACGTGGGCCCCCTCGCGCACCACCGTCGGCGCCGTCGAGGTGTGGTGGGCGGCGCGTTCGCGGCCGAGGGCACGCGGCTCGAGGAGCACTGTCGGGGACGGCTTCGCGAGCCACTCCTCGAACAGGGCCACGGCGTGGGCCCCGCTGGAGGCTGCCACCACGGCGACGCCCGGCACGTCGAGGAGCCAGCGCCCTGCAGGCTGGTCGAGCCCGACGGCCTCGGCGCCCCACGGGACCCGGACGAGCAGCGGCACCGGGAACTCCCCGGCTTCCGCGATGGCTCCGGCTTCGGCCAGCAGCTCGGCGAGCGCGGGCACGCGACCCGAACCCACGACCTCGACGATCGTCGGCCGACCGGCCAGGCAGCACCCGAGCGCCACCCCGAGCGCGGCGCGATCCGACACCGGCACCAGCAGCCGCTGTGCAGCGGG
This sequence comes from Myxococcota bacterium, assembly GCA_044356535.1. GTDB lineage: Bacteria > Myxococcota_A > UBA796 > UBA796 > JACKER01. The sequence goes on along the minus strand of JBIKWC010000203.1, from coordinate 1,319 downwards.
CCAGGGCGCCAGGGCGTCCTCCGTCACCACCATCCGCGCCGGATCTGCCGCGAGCGCAGCCGCGACGGCCGCCTGCAGGGCCTGATCGAACGGAAGCGCGGCGCTCATGGCTCCTCCAGCGGCGTACGGGCGAGGGTGCGTATCTAGCGTCCCCTGCGCCTCCGAGCCACCGTCAGCGGGCGCGGATCCAGTCGTGGAGCTCGGTGATCGCCGCCGTGAACCCGGAGCCCTGGAACCACCGCACGAGCAGGTACGGCACGCTCCCGCCCGGACCGTAGTCGAGCGCGTAGGTGACCTGCACGCCGCCCGACGGCGCGGCCGTGAACTGCCAGTACCCGTCGTCCTTCTCGACCAGGACCCGCCCCTCCGCCGGCGTCGTGAACGAGGGGTCGAGCGTCCACGCGAACTTCAGCCCGCCCGCGGTCGACTTCGTCATCTTCAGTACACACTCGCGCTCGGAGATGCCCTTCGCCACGTGGACCTGGTGGACGTACGCGGTTCCGCCCTCGGTCTTCTGGACCTGCGACGAGGCGATGGCGCTGAACACCTCGTCGTGGCTCTCCCACTTCGAGAAGTGGGCGTCGAGCTGCTCGAGCGTGACGTCGGGCCAGGTGCACTCGGCGAGGAGCGGCGTGGTCCCGGCGGCGCTCTTGGGACCCGTGTAGAACGTGCACCCGTCGGTGGTGGAGCTGACGTCGTAGCCTGCAGGGGCGGCCAGGGTCGGGGCGGACAGGACCAGCAGCGTGTACATCGGGCCTCCGGACCCGACACGGTGGACCACGACGAGCGTCCGCGCAAGTCCGACCGGCTCCCGGACGTCCGCGAGCGGGCAGCGCGCCTGCGACCCGCGCACCAGGCCCACCCCGCGCATGGCACGACCGGTGCACGACCGGGTTGCAGCCCGATCTCGGGCGCTCCTCGACCACCACGGGTGCAACATGAACAGCAGCGACGCAGGGCGGAACCGGTCTTCCTACGGTACGGCGGGCCGCGCGGCCCTGGGTGCGGGGCTCCTGGCCCTGTTCGGGCTCACGTGGCCCGGCGGGGACGGCGCCATCGCGACGGTCGAGGCGGCGACGGACTGCACCCTGCGGGCGCCGGGGGCTGGAGACTACTGCGCCTCGAACCTGTGTGGCCCCTGCCTGCTCGGGGAAGGCGACTGCGACCCGGGGCAGTGTGGCCCGGGCCTCGAGTGTGTCGAAGAGGGAGGCACCGACCGCTGCCGCGCCGTTGCGGACACGTGTGGCAGCACCCCGCCGGGCGCCATGGACTACTGCGCGACCAACCGGTGTGGACCCTGCGGAGAAGGGGAAGGCGAC
>JBIKWC010000462.1:0-3928 GCA_044356535.1 Myxococcota bacterium | reverse complement strand
CCCCACCAGGAGGACCTGCGCCAGACCGATCTGACCCCCTGGCTGGGAGATCACCACCGGTTGGAGGTATGCGGCCGGCGCGGGCGTCGCGTTCGGGTTGTACGGCACCTCGGGAGGCCAACCGGCCATCGTCGGCGCAGTCGACCGCTGGACAGGCCCTGGAGTAGCGGCAGCCGACATTCCCGACGTTCCCGACGTTCCCGACGGACCCGCGTTCTGGGGCGCGGGAGCAGGGGTGCGCGCTGCCTTGCCGGCAGCTCGGTCGAGCATTGCGCGAAGCGCGCGGGGATCATCCACGGTCACCCCGCCCGCCGCCCAATGCTCGTCGACCGCGACCGGCGCGCTCCTCAGGATCGCCTCGCGGTTGCGCTCCAGCTCCACCAGCACCGTGCGGTGAATGCCCGACGCGCTGCGTGCACCGATCCGCACCGATCGGATCGTGACCCTCGGCACCCGCCGGTCTTCGATCATGCGACCGAACTCGAGAGAGGCACCTTCGACCACGATCGAGTTCACGTCCTCGACGAGTCGCTCGAGGTTCTCGGCGAGGCGTACCGCACCCGGCGTCGACACCCGGGTCGTGTGGGTGAGGTCGACCACGATGTCCCCTTCGAGACCTGCGAACGCCCGCTGGAATCGGGTCTGGTCCCCGACCTCCCCGTTGAACCGCACCCGGGTCACCCCCCCGCTCACCACCTTCTCGACCGGCGCGTACCGGGCCTCACCCAGGACGTGCACGACTGCCTGCTCGAGGTCCGGTGCGGGCGCCGACAACAGGTGTTCGTCGAGGGCGAAGAACACGAAGGGGTCTTCGTCCATCCGCGTGTCCTTTCCACACTCCGGACAGGCCACCTGCGGCGCACGCCGACCCACCAGGAACTCGCGGTCCGCGACCGCGTTCAGCGTCACCCCGAACTCGGCGCCGCAAGCCGTACAGGCGTACGGTGCGACCAACGAATGGATGGTGGCCGGACCACAGAAGTTCCGGACCATCGAGATCTGGTTCACCACGTGTTCACTGCACCGGACGAACGTCGCCTCCTGGAGGTTGCCGAGCTGCAGCATCCGCAGCCAGCCCCGCACGCCGAAGCTCGTGACCCGATCCACGTCTGCCAGGTCGAAGATGATGGGTCCCTTCAGCTTCGCAGCGATCGCTTCGGGATCGAACGACTCGTTGATTCGTCCCTGGATGGTGACGACCGTGAACCGACCCACCACCCGCGTCGTGTGGGTCGCGTCCTCCGCGCGAACCCGCTTCGCGGACGTGACCCAGGTGTGGACCTCCCGGGGCCCCTCCACGGCGGGAGGGGGCGCGAACCCCTTCGGCTGCCCCAGGCCACTGTCGAACGCAGCGTAGTCGAAGGATCCGTCGCCCTCCGCGACGATGGGTTGCGGCGCGTAGACCAGGGTCTCGCCGTCGCCGTCGACCCGGTGCCGGGCGGGCGGGAGCCCGGAGTCCGAGGTCGCGTCTTCGGGGAGTTCTTCCATGCCAGGATTCGTCGCCGGGTCTTTGGTCATCGCTGCGTTCCAATCTTGGGCGCCGTTTCGTTTCGGGGCTTGGGCTGGGTGGGAGACGGCGGTGTGCTCTTCCACCTGACGTGTACCGGTTGTCCTGGGTCCTCGAGGGAGGCGGAGACCTCCCCACGGCCGGTGAGTCGGAACGTGAGTGTTCGTGGCAGTGGTGCGTCTTCGGGGTGGTCGACCATGCAGGGCGTGACGCACAGCCGCGTCTGGCCCTCCCACACCTCGGCACCGATCGGGTCGGACGTGACCTGAACCTGCACCACTGGCACCGGGGCAGGTTCGATCCGGATCGGAACTTCGGTGGGGGTGGGGGCGACCACCACCGGCACGGGACGGACGGTCGGGGCTGGGACGGGCACCGGCGTCGGTCGAGTGAGGGTCCAAACGGCCCAGCCCGCCACGGGCATCCCCGCCACGACCGAGAACAGGAGAACCAAGGTGGCCACGACCGCTGGCATCGCGCGCGAAGCCGATCGCTGGGGGGGCACCACGAACACCTTCTGCACGGGCGCAGGTTCGGGTGTGGGAGCCAAAGCCGGCTGGCCGGCTGGGGCGAGCCGCGGCACCTGGGTCAAGTCGACCCCGTCGACGAGACATGTGAGCACATGGTCCTCGTACTGCGTCAAACATTCCGGGCAGGTTCTCATGTGAGGTTCGGCCCGGGACGACGACAGTTGGGTACGGCGACGAACCGATCGGCGCGACGATCCGTAGCAAGGTCTCCCAGCGACTCTGTGCGCATGGGCGGCAGGGTACCATCGGCAGGCGCCGGGTGTAAGTGTGCACACCGCCTGCAGGCGCAGCCCTCGCAGTGAAGGCCGGAAACCGTCACGTCTCCGTCGCAGGTGATCGCCGTGCACCTCCTGCAGCGACCACCACCGGTGCCCGACGATGCTGCCGACCGGCGCCGGTGCGACGTTCCCGCCGGGGCGGGCCGCACCCGCGGCCTCGCGGGAACCCTCAGTACGCGCGGGCGAACACCGCCCACTGGCGGGCGGGCTTGCCTGTGAGGGGGCAGGTCAGGCCCTCCACCGACTCCTGGACCAGCGGGAAGCAGCGCAACGTGGCGCGGGTCGCGTCCTTGACGCGGTCCTCGTCGGCGTCGTCGCCGCCCCAGGGGATCCGGTAGAATCCGGGCTGCGACTCGATCTTCTGCTGGAACTCCTCCCAGCTCGCGACCGTGTACGTGCGGGCGTCGCGCGAGGCGGTGGCCCGGGCGAGGAGCTCGGCCTGCACCTCCTCGAGGACCCGGGTCACGACCTCGGCTGCGCCGTCGAACGGCACGGCGAACTTGTCGCCGCCGGTGCGGCGCTTGGCGAACGCCTGGCCCTTCGCCACGTCGCGGGGACCGACCTCGAGCCGCAGCGGGACGCCTTTCTGCTCCCACTCGAAGTACTTCGCGCCGGGGCGCAGGTTCGGGCGGTCGTCGACCTTGACCCGCAGCGCGCCCTTGAGCGACGCGAACAGGCGGTCCACGGCCTCCATCACCAGCGCCTTCTCCTCGTTCTTGTAGACGGGGATGATCACGACCTGCACGGGCGCGATGCGCGGGGGCAACACGAGGCCGTCGTCGTCCGAGTGCGCCATCACCAGGGCGCCGATGAGGCGCGTGGACACGCCCCACGACGTGGCCCACACGAAGTCGCGGGTGCCCTCCTCGTTCTGGAAGGTGACGTCGAACGCCTTCGCGAAGTTCTGGCCCAGGAAGTGCGAGGTGCCGGCCTGCAGCGCCCACCCGTTCTGCATCATGGCCTCGATGCAGTAGGTGTCGACCGCGCCCGCGAACCGCTCCCGCGCGGACTTCCGGCCCTTGATGACCGGCACGGCCAGCATCTCGTGGGCGAAGTCGGTGTAGACGTCGAGCATCTTCTCGGTCTCGACCACGGCCTCGGCGGCGGTGGCGTGGGCAGTGTGGCCCTCCTGCCACAGGAACTCGGCGGTACGCAGGAACGGGCGGGTCTTCATCTCCCAGCGGACGACGTTGGCCCACTGGTTGATGAGGATGGGGAGGTCGCGCCACGAGTCGATCCACCGGCCGTACATGTGCCAGATGATGGTCTCGGACGTGGGCCGCACCACGAGCGGCTCCTCGAGGATGCTGTCGGGATCGGGCTCGACGCCGCCGCCGGCCTTCCCCCGCAGGCGGTGGTGCGTGACCACGGCGCACTCCTTGGCGAAGCCCTCGACGTGTTCGGCCTCCTTCGAGAGGAAGGAGACGGGGATGAACAGCGGGAAGTAGGCGTTCACGTGGCCGGTGGCCTTGAACCGGGCGTCGAGGTCGCGCTGGATGTTCTCCCAGATCGCGTACCCGTGGGGCCGGAGGACCTTGCAGCCGCGCACGGGCGAGTCGTCGACCAGCTGGCCCTTCTCGATCACGTCGAGGTACCACTGGCTGTAGTCCTTC
>JBIKWC010000202.1:0-13689 GCA_044356535.1 Myxococcota bacterium | reverse complement strand
CCCCGCACCCCCTGCCAGGGGGCGCTTCCCCCTGGACCCCCCGCGTACCGAGGTCCATCGGACCTGGATCAATTGCCCAGGTCCACGAACGTCAGGAAGCGCGCCGCCCGCTCGGGGACGCTCCCCATCCCGCAGTCGATGCCGAGGTCCTCCACGGGTGCCCCGTCGTCGCCCACCACCCACCCCCCGCAGCCGCCGGCGTGGGCCCACCTGCTTCCGGGGATGCGCTGCGTCACCCACCGGAGCGTGCCGTCCTCCACCCGGGTCTGCGTCGGCTCCACCGCCGGAAGGAACCCGCGGAGCACGTCGGTGGCGGCGTCGATGGGGTCCCTCGCCCCGGGCTGCACGGTGGCCCACGTGGCCGTGGCCGGGACCACATCGGTCGAGACCCGCGCGAACCACGCCCCGGCAGGGAGCTCCACGCCGAGGAGCCGCAGATCGGCCCCGGTCGCGCAGACGGGCTCGAACGCCGACAGCGCTGCCAGGAGCCGACGGTCCGCCTCTCCGAGCATGCCGCCGAGCACCGAGCCGCGGCTCCAGTCGGCTTCGGGGATCACGAGGACGAGCAGGGGGACACCGCGCTTCCGGGCCGCGTGCCACCGGGCCGTCAGCTCGAGCTGCCGCTCCGACGGCCCCGCCGCGAAGGCCGCAGGGACCCACGCTGCCGCCAGGAGCGCACCCAGCACCCCGCGCCGCGACGGCGTGACGGCCGACATCAGTACCGCTCCGCGAACGTCAGGTAGCGGGCTGCGCGCTCGGGCATGCTCCCCATCCCGCACCCGATGGCGATGCCGTCGTCCTCGGCCGATCCGTCCTCCGCCTCCACCCAGCCGCCGCAGCCGCCGGCGTGGGCCCACTTGCTCCCCGGGATCCGCTGGGTCACCCACCGGAGCCGGCCGTCCTCCACCCGGGCCTCGCTGGGCTCCGCGGGCGGAAGGAAGGCGCGGAGCACCGCGGACGCCACGTCGATGGGCGCCTGCGCGCCCGGATCCACCGAGACCCACGTGGCCTGCGCGGGAACGGCGTCGGTGGCCACCCGCACGAACCACGCCGTGCCGGGGACCTCCACACCGAGCAGGTGCAGGTCGGTGCGGGTGGCGCACACCGGCTCGAACGCCGACAGCGCCGCCAGCAGCGACGGGTCGGCTTCGCCGAGGACGCCGCCCAACACGGTGCCGCGCTCCCAGGGATCGTCGTCGGGGATGACGAGGGCCAGGAGCGGCGCTCCACGCCGGCGGGCAGCGTGCCACCGGGCCATCAGCTCGAGCTGGCGCTCCGACGGCCCGGCCGCGAACGCCGCCGGCACCCACGCTGCCGCCAGGAGGGCGCCGAGGACGCCCCGCCGTGACGGCCCCGTCCCGTGTGCTGGAACGCTCATGGCAGCACCCGGACGAGCCCGGCGCTGCGCCACGCGTAGGCCTCCGCACCCACCTGGAACCCACCCTCGCGCGCCGCCCAGCGACCGGCCTCCGCGCAGGTCGGCCCGACTTCCGGCTGTCCGTCCGACGTCGGCGCAGCCACGCCCTCCGGCGCAGGGCACCAATGTGCGTTGCCGTCGACACCCAACGCGAGCCAGCCGTCGGGGAGGAAGTACCAGCCCACGTCGTCGGGGCGGGGCGCCCCCTCCGGCACCACGCCGCCGAAGCGTCCGTGGTCCTCGAGCCGCGCGACCACCGAGCCGCTTCCCTCACCGAGCTGCAGGCCGCGCGCCCGGGCCCGGAACACGCCGCGGCTCCGCGACCTCACGCGTTCGGTCCGGGCCTTCCGCGCCGGCGCCTCGCCGCCACCCACCACCACGGCGGCATCGGGGGGCAACAGCACCAGCTCGAACTCCGCCTCCGGGACCGGCGCGCGGGAGAGCTCCCCCAGGAGCCCCGGCGCGCGCAGGATCCAGTCGTCGCCGTCGGGGACCACGGAGGCGCCCACGTCCTCGGCGAGCGCGTGGGCCGTTTGCGCGTCGGCCTTCACGCGGACCACGTCCGTCGCCACGTCGATCCCGGGCCGGGCCACGCGAACGCGCCCCTGGTCACCCTGCACCAGGTACACGAACCCGGGCCGCACCCACCCCTGCTTGAGCCGCTCGTCCACCTGGACGGCCAGCCCCACGTCGCCCTGGACCTCGACGGGGAGCGAGGCGTCGACCTCGAACCCGTCGACCTGGACGAACACCCCGTCTTCGCGGGAGGCCCGATCCTGCAGGATCCAGGCGGTCCCGTCTTCTGCGTGCGCCAGCGCCACCAGCCACCACATGCGACCCCCTGCTGCCCCGACACTGTCGAGCGTACACGGTTCCAACGCGCGACCGGCCCCGCCCTTTCACCCGGTCGGCTGCCGTCGTGTACATCAGCGCTGGCAGCCCGCGCACCAGAACATCGCCCGCCCGCCCGTGTCGCCGCGCAGCACCAGCGCGCCGCAGCGGAGGCACGGTCGACCTGCGCGGTGGTAGGCCGGGTGCCGCAGGGCCCTGCGGGGCGCGCCCGCCTCCCGCAAGGCGCCGAGCCAGGGCTCCGGGGTGGTGACGCCGTTCGCGCGCAGGCTGCGACGGGGCACCTCGAGGAGCGCGCAGAGCAGCCGCTCGCGCTCGGCGCTCGCGAGGGAGGCCCAGGTCCGGTGCGGCGCCAGCTCCGCCTCCCACAACAGGTCCGCGCGCAGGTAGTTGCCGATGCCGGCGACCCGGTGCTGGTCCAACAACACCGCCCCGAGCGCGCGGCGGGGCGACCGCTCGAGCGAGGCAGCCAACACAGCCGCGTCGGTGTCGGCGTGGAGCGGGTCGGGGCCCAGCCCCTCGACGAACGGGTGGAGCTCGTCGCGGTCGAGCAGGGCCACGTCGGTGGCGCTGAACAACCAGGCCGCGCTCCGGGGGCCGTGCAGGGCCAGCCGGAGCGTCCGCCCACCGCGGGGCCGCGCGCGCTGGAACCGCCACCGCCCGTAGAGCTGCAGGTGGACGTAGATCCCGCGGCCGTCGCCGAAGCGCAACACCGCCGCCTTCCCGTGGGTCTCGACCCGAGACAGCCCCGCCTCGGCGAGTGCCTCGACGTGCGGCGACAACGCAGGGACCGAGGTCTCCGCCCGGAGCGTCACCCCCACCGCCACCTGCTCCACCCGGTCGGCGGCGCGCCGCACCTCCGGACCTTCGGGCACCACCCCTCCCGCCGGTCGGGTAACGAACCGCGTCGTGCCCCGGCGGCCCAACCCGGATCGCAGGTTGACGATACTCGTCAGCGCGCCTTACGATGACTCATGGCGCATGACGAAATCCAGCAGGTGCTTGACGATTTGCTCGATGCCCGCTCCGAGGTCCGCGCGCCCGAGCTCGCGCTTGCAGCCGGAATCAGCCGCCAGTCGGCCCAGGCTCGCCTCCGTCACGAGGTCACCGCCGGCCGGATGCGAGTCGAGGGCGCCGCGCGCTCCACCCGGTACGTGCGGACTGTTCCTCGCTTTCACCATGCGCTCGCGGGGCTCGAGGAGCACACCGTCTGGAACGAGCTCCGGAGCCGCATCCCGCGCCTGGGTGCGCTCGCGGGGGACGACCGCGCGACGGCTGCGTACACGTTCTCCGAGATGTTGAACAACGCCATCGACCACTCCGGCGGAACGGGCGTGACCGTGGAGGTCGGCATCACCGGGAATGCGGTCCGGTTCACGCTCGTGGACGACGGCATCGGCGCGTTCGAGCACGTACGCGCCACGTTCGGCCTCCCGGGTCCGCTGGATGCGCTGCAGGAGGTGTCGAAGGGCAAGACGACCACCGATCCCTCACGCCACAGCGGCGAGGGCATCTTCTTCACGTCCAAGGTGGCCAGCCGGTTCACGCTCCATTCGGGTCGGTTGCTCTGGAAGGTCGACAATCGCATCGGCGACCAGGCGGTGTTCGACGTACCCGAGCGGGCGGGCACGGAGGTGGTCGTCGAGCTGGACCTGCCCGTCTTGCGGAGTCCTGCAGCGGTGTTCGCGGAGTACACGACGGACTTCGCCTTCACCCGCACGCGCACGGTCGTGAAGTTGTTCGAGGTGGGCGTCGACTTCGTGTCCCGGTCGGAAGCGCGCCGGCTGTTGACCGGACTGGAGCGCTTCACCGAGGTGGTGGTGGACTTCCAGGGCGTTGCCGGTGTCGGACAGGCCTTCGCCGACGAGATCTTCCGGGTGTGGCACGCCGCCCACCCGGAGGTGACGCTGCTGACCGACAACGCCAACGCCGCCGTGTTGTTCATGGTGCGTCGGGCGCAGGTGTGAAACCAGCCAGCGCCGCACCGAGCCAGCGCCCAGCCCAGGCAACGCGGCGGCTGGCCAGGGCCCGGCGGGTGCGGCGGGGGACGTGGCCTGCCACCGTGTCGCGCGTCGGCGCGGCCGCGTCGCGCAGGGGCCGGAGCGCGCTGCGGACAGCGTCACCGCCCTCGCCAGCGACCAGCGCACGATCGCCCCACCCAGCGCCGCGTGGCGCGCCTCGTCCGCTGCGATCCGGGCGTGGTGCGCGGCCAGGAGCGGGTCCTTCGCGTGCGCCGCTGCCCAGCGCGCCTCGTCCGCCGCGAGCCCTTCGCCCACCACCCCGTCCACGAACGCCTCCACCGCCAGCCGCGCCCGGTCCGGCGCCCGCACGATCGGCGCCGGCAGCGCCAGCGCCGCCACCGCGCCGAACCGCCCCGCCCAGCGCGCCGCCGCCCGCGTGTGCCGCACCTCGTCCGCCGCGGCGGACCACGCCGCGCCCACCAGCGCCACCGGGGCCCCGCAGGCCGCGAGCTCCGCCGCCAGGCCCACGAACGCCGCCACCGCCTCGCCCTCCGCCCCCGCGTCGTCGAGCCAGGTCTCGGCGCGCTCGTCGCCCGGGCGCTCCACCACCGCCGTCGCCTCGCGCCGCACGCCCGCCTCGGTGCGCGTCGGCCGGCCCACCACGCAGATCGACGGGGAGGTGAGGAGGCCGAGATACGCGAGTCCGCCCTGCACCGCCACCAGCTCCCCGAGCCCCGGATCCGTGCGCACCGACGCGTAGGCCGGGAACGCGCCCACCAGGCCCTCGCCGTGGAACGAGGGACCCTCCGCGCCGATCGCCAGCCCGCCCTCGAGCAGGACGTCGACCGGCGGGCCCGATCGGTGCGAGCCCGCGCCGACCCCCGCCGCCAGCGTGACGCGGGGCCGGCCGAGGTTCCGCAACCCGAACGTCGCTGCGGCACCGAGGCCGATCGGGGGGTCGCCGAGGTTCGGGCAGAACGCGTTGCCCTGGACGAGCGTGTAGCCGCTGACCCGCAGCCCCCACGAGACCCCGACCGGCTCGCGGCGGCCGAACACCGCCCCCACGTAGGGCCCCGCCGCCAGCGACCCGTTCGGCGCCGCCGACGCCAGCGACGCGAAGCCGAGCCACAACCCTGGCCCCATCGTCCACCCCCTGCGAGCGTACCGCAGCGGGTCACTCCGGGGTGGGCGCGTCGTGGTCCGAGAACAGCCGCACGGCGGCCTTGCCCGCGACGAACGAGGCGCGCACCGCGTCCACCCCGAACGCCAGCGTCCACGAGGCCTCCGGGCCGTCGCGGAACGCGCTCGAGGCGTTGATCAACAGCGCGGCGTCCACCAGCTGGAACACGCGGACCCCACCACCCACCACCGCGGCGTCGAACGCGCCCCGCGCCTGGTCCTGCAGCGGCCCCTGCTGGTCGAGGGCCGTGGAGCCCACGCCCACCGCCGCCACCAGCCCGAGCTGCTCACCCACGAACCGCACGGGGGCGCTGCGGGTCCGCCACCGGTGGTGGACCGCCAGCGACGCCACCAACGCCGGGCTCGACTGCAGGTTCTCCTGCTGCGCCACGCCCGGGAGCCCCACCGGCACCCAGACGCCGGCGCCCGGCCGGAACCGCAGCCCGAACGCCCGGGCCCGGAACACGTAGTCCTCCGCAGGTGCGCCCGGCGCCGCCACCCGCACCCACACGAGGTCGCCGTCCACCACGGGCTCCGGCGAGAACGCGGACTGCAGGTCCGCGAACGCCAGCGACACCGGCGCTTCGCCCAGGGCTCCGCCCGGCAGCGGGACCAGCGCCGTCGGCAGGTGGCCCGCCAGCGTGCCCGTGCCCACCAGCAGCGGGCGGAAGTCGTGGGGGACGAGGTCGTCGTGGCGGACGTACACCTGGAGCGTCGCGTCCGGGCGCAGCGGCTGGACCACCACCTCACCGCGGTCCGTCACCTCCACCGGGCGGACCCACGCGCCGCCGGGCACCGCGGGCGGAGGTGCGTACGCGCCCGCCGGCTCCTCGCGCCACCCCGAGTCCACCGTGACCGCCGCCAGCGTCCCCACCGGCCGCGCCGGCACCGCGAACTCCTCCGGCACGAACACGCGGCCCACCCGCACGCAGCCCACCAGCGACCAGATCACGGGAACACCCGCTGCCCGGCCACCCGGGTCTCGACCACCTGCGCCGCCGACGGGTCCCCCACGCGCGGGTCCGCCGACAACACCACCCAGTCCGCGGGCGCCCCCACCGCGATCCGCCCCGTCCCCAGCCCCACGACCCGCCCCGCGCCCGCGGTGTACGCCGCCAGGGCCTCCTCCACGGAGAGCCCCTGGTCCACCCCCAACACGTCCGGGGAGCCGTCGTCGGGGTCGCTGCGGCGCACCGCCACCTCCACGCCCTCCAGCGGCACCAGCGACGAGACCGACCAGTCCGAGCCGAACGCCAGCGGCGCGCCCGCCCGGGCCAGGTCGCCGATGGGGTACAGCCGCGCCCCCACCTCCGGCGCGAGGCCCGGCCAGGTGAGGTCGCGGACGTACTCGTCGGGCCACGCCCACAGCGGTTGGAACACCGCGTCCACGTCCAGCGCCGCGAACCGGGGCACGTCCGCCGGGTCCACCACCTCCAGGTGCGCCAGGGCCACGCGCCCCGTCGACCCCTCGGCGCGGGCGGCGGCGACGGCGTCGAGGACCTCGCGGACTGCGCGGTCCCCGATGGTGTGCGCGTGGACCTCGAACCCCGCGCGCAGCAGCGCCGACGCCGTCTGGGTGAGCGCGGCCGGCGTCCAGTCCGGGGGAACGGTCGTCCCCGTGTCCACGTACGGCGTGAGCATCGCTGCCGTGCGGCTCTCCAGCACGCCGTCCACGAACAGCTTGGCGGTCGTCACCCGCAGCCCGTCCCCGTCGAACCGGCGCCGCCAGCGCACCAGCCGACGCACCTGGGCCGGTCCCTCCGCCGCGTCCGTCTCCAGGGCCACCGACACCCGCAGGGTCAGCTCGCCCCGGCGCTGCAGCCGGCGGTACGTCCGCAGCGCTGGGACGGCTGCGTTGGCCTCCAGCACCGACGTCACCCCGGCCGCGTGCAGCAGCGACTGCGCCGCCAGCAGCCCCTCCGCCCGCGCCCGCGCCGACGGCGACGGCAACACCTCGTACGCGAGGTCCACGGCCGCCTCTCGCAAGGTGCCCGTCGGGGCGCCGTCCGCGTCGCGCTCGATGCGGCCTCCCACCGGATCCGGCGTGGACGCCTTGATCCCAGCGCGCGCGAGCCCCTCGTGGTCGAGCCACGCGGAGTGCCCGTCCGCGGCGAGCAGGAAGGTCGGGCGACCCTCCGTCACCGCGTCGAGGGCGGACGCGGTCGGCGCGCCCCCGGGGAACAACGTCAGCTCCCACCCGTTGCCCAGGAGCCAGCCGTCTCCGTCCGCTGCGCACCGGGCCACCGCCGCCAGCGCGTCCTCCGCGGTCTCCGCGTCGGAGAGCGTGCACTCCGCGAGCTCCACGCCGCCCTCCAGCGGGTGGACGTGCGCGTCCACGAAGCCCGGCACCACCACCCCGCCGGAGAGGCTCACCTGCTGCGTGTCCGGGCCCACGAACGCCGCGGCGCCAGCGGTGTCCCCCACGTACACGAACACCCCGTCGGATACCGCGAAGGCCTCTGCGGTGGCGCCGGGCCCCGTCCAGACCAGCGCCCCCGTCACCACCAGCTCGGCGGGCCCGGTCACTGGTGTTCGTGGGCTCCGGACGCGCCGTCGAGCACGAGCGGAGCGTACGGGCGCGCGCCCACCACCCCCTCGCCCTGCCGCAGGTCGACCACCTGGTCCACCGGTACGTCCTCGACCACCTCGCGGTCTCCGCCCGGCCAGTCGAGCTCGACGCGCAGGATCTCCTCGGCGTCTCCCAGGCCGATCTCGAGCTGGTGGCTGCTGTTCCCGAACGAGCCCGTCTCGCCCACCACGTGCCAGTGGTCGCCGGCCGGCGTCACCACGTGGACGCGCGTGTGCAGCGCGTCGCGGGCCGCCTGCACGCCCTCGAGCCGCAGGATCACCGTGTGCCGGTGGACGTGGGGGCCCTCGTTGGTGGGGTTCACGAACAGCTGGTTGGGGGCGGGGTCGCCCTGGAAGGCCCCGCCGAGCTGCACCAGCAGGTCCTGGTCGCCGTCTTCGTCGAGGTCGCCGAACGAGACGGCGTGGCCCTTCTGCAACGCCCCCGTCCCCATCGCCGGGGTCACGTCGAGGAACTGCGCGCCGCCGATGTTGTGGTACGCGACGTTCGGCTCGAGCGCGTCGTACTCGGGGGCGCCCGTGGACAACAGCAGGTCGGGGAACGAGTCGGCGTCGAAGTCGCCGTACGACATGCCCATCGTGGCGTGGATGTCGTCCAGGCCCACCTCGGCCGTCACGTCGACGAAGCCGGCCTCGGTGTTGTGGTACAGCCGCGCGGTCTCGGCTTCGAGCGCGGGGTCCGGGGTGCCGCCCAGCCGGTCCACCACGAACGACTCCGCCGACCGGAAGTACATGGGGTCGAGCGGCCCGCCGCCGGCGTTGTTGGTGAACGCAGCCACGAACAGGTCCTGGCGCCCGTCCTGGTCGTAGTCGAGGGGCGCCGTGGCGAACGACCGGATCGGAGCCCCCAGCCCGAACTCCGGGGCGCGGTCCACGAAGGTGCCGTCCGCGAGGTGCTCGTACAGGCGGTTCGGGGCCTGGAACAGCGACACCAGCAGGTCTACGTCGCCATCGAGGTCGTAGTCGACCCACGAGGCGCCCTTCACCATCCCCACCTCGCGCAGGCCGACGGCGGCAGCCACGTCCTCGAAGGTGCCGTCGCCCCGGGAGCGGTACAGGCTCGACACCCGCGGGACGCCCTCCGACTCGCGGCCCACGAACAGGTCGAGCCAGCCGTCGTGGTCGTAGTCAGCCCACGCGCCCACCTGGGTGGGGCCGTTGACGGCGGGGTCGTCGAGGCCCGCCTCGGTGGCGACGTCGGTGAAGCGGCCTTCGCCGTCGTTGCGGAGGAGGCTCGGCCGGACCGTGCCCTCCGCCGACATCCACGCCGCGCGCGGGCCGAACACGTCCTGGTCACCGTCGTTGTCGTAGTCCGCCACCGAGAACGACAACAGCCCGGGGATCGAGGACACACCCGACGCGTCGGAGGCCCGGCAGAAGCCGCCGTCTCCTTCGTTCAGGTACAGGTCCATGCCGTCGTCCGAGTCCATCGTGCTCACGAGCACGTCCAGGCGCCCGTCGCTGTCGAAGTCTTCGATCGCGGCGCCCCCGGAGATCGTGGCCTCGGTCACGCCGAGCTCGGGCAACACGTTGATCCAGGCGGGCAGGGGCCCCTCGGTGTCCAGGAAGCCGTCGGGGAGCCGGAGCTCGCGCGGCATCGCGTCGGGCCAGGTCCCGCGGGCCATGTACGTGACGTTGTTCAGCCAGGTGACGGACGGCTGGTCGGGGTCGGCCGCCAGCGCGCGCTCGAACGCTGCGGAGGCGTTGGCCATCAGCGCGGGATCGAGGTGCACCGCGTGTTCGCCGAACGGCACGATGCACGACTCCCCCGAGCCGTTCTCGATGCAGTTGACGGTCTCGGCCTTGCGCATCCATGCGATGCCGAGCAGCTGCCGCGCGCGCTCGAGGCCGAGCCCGGAGGGTTCCTCCGCCGCCAGCACCTCGGCCTGCTCGAGGTCCGACACCGCGCCGTCGAGGTCGCCGAACTTCAGCCGGGACCAGCCGCGGAGGAGCCGCGCCGACACCTCGTCCTGGGGGCTGGGGCCGAGGTCGTCTTCGCCCAGGGCTTCGAGGTCGCGCCACAGGAGCTCGCCGAAGAAGCGGTTGTTCGACTCGGTCAGCGTCCTCGCCCAGTCCTGCAGCTCCGGGGCGAACCGCGGGAACGGCGCGGTGGGCTCTTCCTTGCAGAGGGGGCGCGTGCCCGTGGGCCGCGGCGCGCCGGTGTCGACGGGTTCCCGGTCGAGCGGGATCGTCTCGGGGGTGCAGCCGAGCAGGGAGAGGAGCCAGACCATGGCCCACCCTATCGCGCCGCCCGGCCGTCTGGTCACGGGGTGGGCAGCGTGTCCCGGAACAACGCGAGCACGTCGGCCCACTGTCGGGCCGCTGCGGTGGCGTCGTACACGGGGAAGTCGGGCATCGCGAACCCGTGCAGGGCGCCGGGGTACCGCTCGATCGCGTACCGCACGCCGGCGGCGTCGAGCGCCTGGGCGAGCGCGGCCTGGTCGGCCTCGGTACACGAACCGTCCCGGTCGGCGACCGCGAAGTACAGGCGCGCGCGGATCGAGGACGCAGCGCGGTGCGGGCTGTCCGCCTTGGCGGTGGCGAGCCCGCCGCCGTGGATCGACGCGGCCGCAGCGACCTGCGCTCCCAGCCCGCCGGCCGCGGTGAACGCCGTGCGGCCGCCC
Source organism: Myxococcota bacterium (assembly GCA_044356535.1). GTDB lineage: Bacteria > Myxococcota_A > UBA796 > UBA796 > JACKER01. The sequence continues at coordinate 3,073 of JBIKWC010000202.1, read as the reverse complement.
ATGCAGTACCCGAGGACCCCGATCCGGGTGACGTCCACACGCGGATCGCCGGCGAGGGCCGCGAGGAGGCGCCGGGTGTCGTCCAGGGCCTGGGCCTGGGTGAAGCCGTTCATCAGCGCCCCGATCCGCGCGCGCTCGGCGGGGTCGGTCCACACGGTGGCGAAGTCGAAGGGCGCGAACGGCGGAGACCGCCGGTACAGGTTGGGTTGGAGCACGGCCCAGCCGGCGTCGACGAGGGGCGCGGCCATCTCGCGGAACGCGGGCCGCAGCCCGCCAGGGCCCACGGCGTGCTCCGGGGAGAGGTGTGCCCTTGGGTCGCGCCGACGACGGGAGCCGGAGGAGCCCCACGAACCAACGCCGCGTTTCCACCGGGCCAGCGTCAACGCCGCACCGACCGCACGACTCGTGCTACCCTCCAACCCATGCCCAGGGAAGCCGGCGATGCAGCGGGACCATGGCGGAGGCCCTTATCCTACCTGTCCCCCCAACAAGCAGACCAAAAGGAGCGTGCGGCATGAAAGGCATGGTGTTCACAGAGTTTTTCGAGATGGTCGAGGCTAGCTTTTCGGCCGATATGGTCGACGACATTATTGATGATGCCCAGCCCGCCTCCGGCGGCGCCTATACCGCCGTGGGCACTTATGATCACGGTGAGATGGTGGCCTTGGTGGTAGCCTTGTCCGAGCGCACTAAGACGCCGGTACCGGCGCTACTCAAGGCCTTTGGTAGCTACCTCTTCGGCCGCTTTGCCCAGGGCTACACGCAGTTCTTTGCAAAGGCCAAGGATGCCTTCCATTTTCTGGCCGGTATCGAGGACGTGATTCATACCGAAGTGCGCAAGCTCTATCCCGACGCAGAACTGCCGCGCTTCGATGTCGAGCGCCATACCGATAACGAGTTGGTGCTCATTTATAGATCGCGCCGCCACTTCGAGGATCTAGCTGAGGGCCTGATTCTGGGTTGTATTGCCCATTTCGGTGGCGGTATCCAACTCAGCCGAAGTACCACCGGTGAGGGAGATAGTCGCGCGGAGCGCTTCGTGCTGACCCGGCAGGGCTGAGATGACCGACGATCCGGCGCGCCTACAGCGACGGCTTGAGCGCGAGAAAATGGCGCGCCAGGAGGCTGAGCGCTTGCTGGAAGAGAAAAGTCTGGCGTTGTATCACTCCAATCTTGAGCTGACGGAGTTAGCGCAAAGCCTCGATGCGCAGGTACGTACGCGCACCCGCGAACTGGAACAGGCGCTTGCGCGTGCGCAGGCGGCGACGGCCGCAAAAAGTGAATTTCTGGCCATGATGAGTCACGAAATTCGTACCCCGATGAACGGTATCCTGGGCATGGTGCAACTGCTGGAACTGTCGTCGCTGGACGCCGAGCAGCACGAGCATCTGGCCACCATCAGGCATAGCGGTGATGCCCTGCTGGTGCTGATCAATGACATTCTCGATGTGTCAAAGATCGAGGCCGGCAAGCTGGAACTCGAGACACGGGTATTTGCGCTGCCGGCGGAGCTGGAGAGCATCGCGGCGTTGTATCGTCCGCTGATCGAGGACAAGCCGTTGCGTTTTTTGTTGCATCTGCCACCGGACCTACCGGCTTATGTGGTGGGCGACAGCACTCGCTTGCGGCAGATCATCTCCAACCTGCTGTCGAACGCGCTGAAGTTTACTGCGGCCGGCGAAATCCGTCTGGAGGTGACGGCTGCGCGCGCCGAGAGCGATGCACAGGTCCGTTTGCAGGTCAGCGTGCGTGACACCGGTATCGGCATTCCGCCGGAACGGATGGATCGGCTGTTCAAGGCGTTTTCCCAGGTCGATTCATCAACCACCCGAGAGTACGGTGGCACCGGTCTGGGGTTAGTAATCTGCGCTCGGCTGTGCGAAATGATGGGTGGGCGTATCGATGTCGCTAGCTGGGTGGGCACGCCAGATCACGGTACGCGCTTCTCCTTCGATGTCACCCTGGCCGTGGGTCAGGAAACGACAGTCGCCAAGCCCGAATCGTCACTCGTCCATGCCCGTGATCTGAGCAGCTTGAACGTGCTGTTGGTCGAAGACAATGCGATCAATGTTTTGCTGGCGACCAGACTGCTCGCTAAATTGGGCATTGTCTGCGCGCATGCGGCGAACGGACGGCTCGCCGTTGATCGTGTCAGCGAGGGTCGCTTCGACGTGGTACTCATGGACATGCAGATGCCCGAGATGGATGGAGTGGAGGCCGCACTAGCCATTCGGGCCCTGCCCTTGGGGCGTCAACCGCATATCATTGCGCTGACCGCCAACGCCTTTGAGAGCGATCGCGATGCCTGCCTTGCTGCCGGAATGAACGATTTTTTGAGCAAGCCATTTCGTCTCGATGATTTGCGCCGGCGGCTGGAAGTATTTACCCTGAAATCGACACAATGATCATTACCTTCAAATCCAAGGCGTCAGGCGATGTCATCATGTTTGCTGACGTGGCCGAGCGCCTGATGCTGATCATGGACAAAGACAAAACCCCTCAGGGCATCATTACCGTCGAGCAGCTGCCGGCGGCCATCGCGGCCCTGCGTAGCGCCATCGCCGAAGACAAAGCCCGGCATGCCGGCCTCGCCGACGATGATTTGCCGCAGAACGAAGCCGCGGCCAATGGCGCCCGCCGCGCATACGTGAGCCTGGCCCAGCGTGCTGCGCCGCTGATCGAACTGCTCGAGTGGGCAGCAAAAAAGGCCAACCCGGTGACCTGGGGCGTTTAGCCGACGCTAGCCCGGTACCGTTAAAGTTTAAGGACGATTTCGCCTGCAGCTGTCGCGGCATGGTCGACGCCAAGGGCAAGGGGCCGCTCGACACCTATTTCGTCAATGGGCCGCTAAACGTGGTTAAACCGAAGGAGCGCCGATCATGAGCAAACCTGCAGACGAGATCGGTATGGGTGATATTGGCCGCGCCTCACTGCGCCTGCTGCCAACCGCCGCTGCCGCCATGTGTGGTGTATGGGGACAGGTAGGATAAGGGCCTCCGCCATGGTCCCGCTGCATCGCCGGCTTCCCTGGGCATGGGCTGGAGGGTAGCACGAGTCGTGCGGTCGGTGCGGC
>JBIKWC010000201.1:0-13746 GCA_044356535.1 Myxococcota bacterium | reverse complement strand
TACCCGACCTCGTACAGGTGGATGTACCGGTTGCCCAGGATCGAGATGCGCCCGAGGAGCGAGCTCTTGTGCTCCTCACCGACCTGGCGGGTCCCGACCTCGGTGAGGAGCGGGCGGCCCCGGTGGGCAGACAGGTTCATCATCCAGCGGGCGAGGTAGAACGGCCCCGCGAGCTCCCAGCCCTCGCCCGGCCGCTGGGTCTCGGCGTCGACGCGTGCCACGCCGGGCGCGACGCCGGCCGACAGCCGGTACCCGGCCTTGGTGGTGGCCTTCTTGAGGGACAACGTGACCCGGACCGCCGTCGCCAGCGAGTCCTTGAGCTCGCCCCCCACCCAGCACACGAGCATGGAGCCGTCGGACTGCTCCCAGACGTCCCCGCCCGCTTCTGCAGCGATGCCGGCCCACTCCTGGGTCAACGCGGCCAGGGAGGTCTTGGGCGTGGACAGGGTCCGCGGCGGAGGGAACGCTTCACACGCGATGACGACGATGGCAGAGGGCTCGAGCTGGGCGTCCCGCTTCTTCTCCGGGCGGGCGCGATCGGACTCGATCACGTCGCGTACGAAGGCCGCGAGGTCGTTGTTCGTCGCCCGGTGCCCCTCGCGGACCATCAACACGCCGAGGTCCTCGAGGAGGTCCGCTGCGGTCTGGTAGCGGTCGTCGCGGCGGGCGGCGAGCGCCTTCAGCAAGATGCCTTCGAGCTCGAGCGACAGCTCGGGCCGGTAGGTGCGCGGGGAGGGGATCTCGGCGCGGCGGACGCGGGCCACGGTCTCTTCGCGCGACTTCGCCTTGAACAGGCGGCGCCCGGTGAGGAGCTCGTACAACACGATGCCGAGCGAGAACACGTCCGACCGGCCGTCGAGCTGCTTGCCCTCGACCTGCTCGGGCGACATGTACGCGTACTTGCCGCGGATCACCTCGTGGAGGGACTTCGCCTGGAACGCGGCCCGCGAGATGCCGAAGTCCGTGATCTTCACCTCGCCGGCGTAGGAGACGAGGATGTTCTGGGGGCTGATGTCGCAGTGCACGATCTGCAGCGCCTTGCCGTCGTCGTCGGCGCGCAGGTGGGCGAAGGACAGGGCCTTGAGGACCTCGCAGATGACGAACAACGACAGGGCGATGGGGAACGCGCCCTTGTTCTTGCCGCGAGAGACGAGGCGCGCGAGATCGAGCCCGTGGACGTACTCGAGGGCCATGTAGTACTGGCCGTTGACCTCGCCGAGCTCGAACACCTGCACGATGTTCACGTGCAGGAGCTGCACCGCGATCTTCGCTTCGTCGATGAACAACGTGACGAACTCGTCGTCCTTCGCCAGGTTCGGGAGAACCTTCTTGATGACGAGGATCTTCTCGAAGCCCGCCAGCCCGTACGCGCGGGCACGAAACACCTCGGCCATACCGCCGGTCGCGATCTTCTCGAGGAGGTGGTAGTCGCCGAACTGGGTGGGGGCGCTCATGGGGAGGCAATCCTACACCGGGATCGACCTCCCCGGACCGGAATCAACAGCAGGGCGCGGGCAACACGGCCGCGAACCCGCCGCCGGGGGTGCGGAGGTTGGTGGTCTGCCCCTGGTAGAGCCGCGCGAACACGAACTGTACCCGCCCGTCGTACGCGATCGCGCGGACGTCGACCTTCAGCGAAGTGTCCGCAGGCACCAGGCGCCGGGTGCCCGGTGGGACGAGCGCCTGGGCGACGTAGGTGTCGGGGGTGGCGACGATCTCGGACCACTTCCCGCGGGTGAGCTTGTCGCCGCGGTACGTGGCCCGCCCGCCGAAGCCCGCCACGGGCTTGAAGAACCAGCCGCTGCGCCCAGCCCAGAGCGCGTCCGCGTTGCTGGCTTCCACCAGGATCGTGCGCGGAACCACGCGCGCCAGGGTCGCCCGATCGGCGTCGGACAACGCGCCGAGCACCTGGGGGTCCGACCAGGCGCACATCCGCGTCTTGTGGGCGAAGGTCGCGTGGTGGTGGGGGTTCGGGCTCACCGTGACCGCGCCCGCCTCCCACGCCGACCGGATCGCCTGCGACCCAGGGCTCGACAGGGTGAAGTCGGTGGTGCGCGCGTACACGAGGTCGATCGCCACGCCCTCGTGGCGAAGCGCGCCGGACTCGAACACGAGCGACTCCGGCGCCGCGACCACCGCGTGGACGCCTCGGCGCGCGAACAGCTCCTGGTAGAGCAGGAACTCGGGGTGCAGGAACTGTTCGGTCGGGCGCTCGTCCACGATGGCGACGGCGCGCAGTGGGCGGCCCCGGCGCTCCTGGAGGAACGAGTCGAACAGGTGGTCCTCGATCGTTGCAGCGAAGCCCGGGCTCCCGGTCGCCTCGATCACGCGGGCCGCGAGCAGGGCGCCGCCAGCGTTGGTGTTGACCTCGATCAGCTTGGGGCCGTCGTCCCCGACGTGGAAGTCGTACCCCATGAGCACGCCGGGGCCGTCCGCGGGGCCGAGCGCGTCCCGGTGGGGTGGGACGGCCAGGGCCGCGCGGTGCAGTGCGCCGACGGCTTCTCCGATGGCGTTCAGATCCGCCTGTTCGACGAACACCGGCAGGGAGGCGAACACCCCGGGCGATCGCTCGGACACGGCGCCGAACGAGGCCGACCCCTCCGACGGGAACGCGGCGCGCAGGGCGGCCGGGTCCGGTTGGATACAGGCGCAGGTGTCGTTGAGGCTCGCGGCGGTGGACATGGCCCTACTGTAGGCACGGCGAACGCCTTCGTCAGCGGCCCTTGCGCGCTTTTCCCTTCGCGGGGCCGCCCACCTTGCCGCGCCCGTCGGCCTCACCGCGTCGCTCCGTGGGGGACCGGCCGAGACCGGGCGCCTGGCGGTCGAGCTCGGCGCGCAGGTCGTCGAGCGCCTGGCGCTCGGCTTCCGAGAGGCTGCCGTCGGCGAGCAGGTTCGGACCGTCGTCGGTGCGCCCCTGCAGGTCGAACAGCTGCTCCACCCGCTTGCCGTCGCGCTCGGACACCACGAGCTTGTAGCGCAGGCCCCGGATGGCGCGGTCGTAGTGGTTGCGGGCGGCGAGGGGGCCGTTCGGTCCGAACTGCTCGGTGACGAGCCACCGGTGCACCTCGACCGCGGGGTCCTTCAGCACCGGGAGGAGCGATCGGCCGTCCAACGGGTTCGGCATCGACCGCGGGTCGACCCCCGCGATCGCCGCCACCGTGGGAAACAGGTCCACCGCGTGGACCAGCGCGTCGGACTCCCCGTGCGTCACGAGGGGCCCCGCCACCAGGAACGGCACGTTGACGCCGCCCTCGTAGACCGTACCCTTTGCGGCGTCCGGGTTCTGCGGGGCGCGGACCCCGGCCTGCATGGTGCCGTTGTCCCCGATGACGAACACCATCGTGCGCTCGCGGACGCCGGGCGGCATCGAGGCCAGCACCCGCCCGAGCTCGGCGTCGGCCGCGCGCAACATCGCGTCGTACACCTCGGCTGGCGACGCGTTGGGCGCGAGCTTCCCGGCCAGCGCCACGGGTGGCAGGTGCAGGGGCGCGTGTGCGGCGTTGAACGCGAGGGTGAGGAACCACGGCTCCGTCATCTGCTGCGTGCGTGTGATGGCGTCGTCGGCCTGCACGGTGGTGGCGTAGCCATCGGCCTCACCCAGCACGCCGTTGAGGTCGCGGGTCCAGCGGTAGTACCCGTTCGGTCCGTGGAGGTTCTCGATGGTGGACGCGTACCAGGCGAAGCCCTGGCGGCCAGGGTGGGTCTCGGCGGGGCCGCTCCGGGCCGAGCCCAGGTGCCACTTGCCCACGAGCGAGGTGTCCCACTTCGTGGAGGCGTTGGCCAGCATCTCCGGGATGGTGACCTCTTCTGGCGTGAGCTCGTGACCTTCGCGTCCGGTGCCGACGACGTAGCCGATCCCCGTGCGCGCGGCGTATCGGCCGGTCTGCAGGGCAGCCCTGGTGGCGCTGCAGTACGGGTACGCCCAGGCATTGCGGAACAACACGCCTTCGCGCGCCAGCGAGGACAAGGTGGGCGTGGGCGTGACGTCGGTGGTCTCGCCGTACGCAGCGATCCGGTCCACGCCTACGTCGTCGAGGATGACCAGCAACACGTTCGGGGGCGTGTTCCTGGGCGGCGGCGCGGGCTCCTCCTGTCGTGACACCGGCCCGGCACCCGGCGCGGGGGCGGGTGGGGGCGGAGCGGAGGAACAGGCGCCCCACCAGGCGAACACGACAGTGAGCATCGAGAGGGCGTCAGTACGGGAGGCAGTAGTCGGTGTCGAACTGGTCCTGCACCGCGCCGAGCGCGGTGGCGGTGGCGTCGGCCTTCGGGATCTGGATCTCGAGGCCGGCCTCCAGCCCGCGGGCTGCGTCGATCAGCGCCTGGCACCGCACCGGGTCGTTGATGGCGAGCGTCTCGCATTGGAACGAGAGGACGCCGATCAGGCGGTCGGTGGGCAACACGAAGGTCGCGTCGTCCGAGTCGTACGTCACGTCGTACTCGCCACACGCGGTGTGAGCGAGGACACCGGTTCCCAGCAGATCGAAGTCGACCGGGATCACGAGGTCGGGGTCGTCCACGTCGTCGGGCTCGACCTCGAGGTCGTCGATGTCGAGCACGACCTCGGTGAAGTGCAGCGGCATGTCGTACGTGGAGGTCCCGCTCGTGGGGCAACGGCACGCGAGCCAGTTGAGCGGCGTGCGGAGCACGTCGGCGTCACGGGGGTCGTCGGACGGGACGTCTTCGGCCCTCGTTCCGCCGAGGATCACGTTCACGTCGCTGCCATCGGCGCGCTTCGTGGTGAGCACGCCCCACAGGGAGAGCTCCGTGAGCAGCGTGTCCACGGTGGAGCCGCCCGTGTACTCGATCGAGAACTTCTGGCTGCCCGAGTCGGTCGGGACCGTGATGCCGATCGCCACGTCGTTCTCGGCGGAGGGATCGGACGCATCGGTCGCGTAGTTGCGCCAGTAGAGCGGATCGGGGAACGCGTCCGTCGTGTTGAACGCGAACGTGCCCCCGACCGTGCGCTCGTCCACCTGCCAGTTCAGGAAGCTGAACAGCAGGGGACCGGACGGGTGGTCCTCGACGAACACACCGCCATCCATGGCGTACTGCCCGCAGTCCGTGTAGTCCAGGGTGAAGCTGAACATCGGGAACTGAGGGCGGGTCCAGCAGTCGAGGCTGCCGGTGCGGAAGGCGCCGCCGCCTCCGCCGTTGGTGACGAGGCGATCCTGCACCTTGGGGTCGGCCGCGACCACGGACACGGCAGAGACCAACGCCGAGCTGGCCTTGTGCAGGGCGACGACCTCGGGGTCGATCGCTGCCTCGAAGGACCGCGCCCGAACGCTCGTGACGAAGTCGAACGACGGCGGTCCGTCGTCGGTGTCGGTGCCGGTGTGATCGGTCTTGTCCTTCTTGTCGCCGTTGCAGGCGAAGAGGGCGACCAACCAGAGTCGGTGGAGCATGCGGGGTCCTCGGGAAGGAGCGGGACTGTAACCGCTGCGGGCGGTGTGTGTCCGGTCCGGCGTCCATGTCCATGTCCGCTCCCTCTGCGCGGCGTCACCTCCGGCCGGCGCAGTGGGTGGGTCCCGCGCGAGCCGTTAGGCGCTGCCCGGAGGCCGGGATGTACTTCCAGGACGTGATCCTCACCCTCGAGCGGTACTGGGGCGGGAAGGGCTGTGTGCTCCTGCAGCCGCACGACGTGATGATGGGCGCTGGCACCTTCCACCCGGCGACCGTGCTGCGGACCCTCGGGCCCGGGGCGTGGAACGCGGCGTACGTGCAGCCTTCGCGGCGCCCAGGGGACGCCCGCTACGGGGACAACCCCAACCGACTCGGGCACTACTACCAGTACCAGGTGATCCTCAAGCCGTCCCCCCCGGACGTGCTCGAGAGCTACCTCGGGTCGCTGCGGGCCATCGGCGTGGACCCCCGGAAGAACGACATCCGGTTCGTGGAGGACGACTGGGAGTCGCCCACCCTCGGGGCCTGGGGGCTCGGCTGGGAGGTGTGGCTCAACGGCATGGAGGTGACGCAGTTCACGTACTTCCAGCAGGTCGGCGGCCTCCCGCTGGCGCCGGTGCCGGCCGAGATCACGTACGGCCTCGAGCGGCTCGCGATGCAGTCGCAGGGCGTCAAGAGCGTGTACGACCTCGAGTGGACGAAAGGCGTGACCTACCGCCACGTGTTCCACCGCAACGAGGTCGAGCAGTCCCGCTACAACTTCGAGCACAGCGACACCGAGTCCCTCCTCCAGGAGTTCGGCCGCAACTTCGCCGAGTGCGAGCGGCTGTGCGGCCTGGGGCTCGCCCTGCCCGCGTACGACCGCGCCATCATGACCTCCCACACGTTCAACCTGTTGAACGCGCGGGGCGCCATCTCCGTGGCCGAACGCGCCAACTACATCCAGCGCATCCGCGGCCTCGCGCTGAAGTGCTGCACGGTGTGGGAGGAGCAGGTCGCCCGCTTCGAGCCCGCCGCCGTGCGCCCCGCAGCCGTCTCCGTCCCGGTGTCCACGGGCGCCGCGTCGGGCACGCGCGAGGTGTTCGTCGAGCTCGTGTGTGAGGAGCTCCCCGCGCGGTTCGTCGGGAGCGCGATCACCGCGCTGCGCGAAGGCGTGGTGGGCCTGTTGCAGGGGGTACCCCACGGCGCCGTCCAGACCTGGGCCACGCCCCGCCGGCTCGCGGTGGCGATCGCCGACGTCGCAGCGGAGAAGGCAGCGGTGACGCGCCTGGTGACGGGACCCCCGGCCGAGCGCGCGGTGAACGCGGACGGCACGTTCGGTCCCGCAGCGATCGGGTTCGCGAAGGGGAAAGGCCTCGACGCGTCGGCGCTCCGCGTGGTGGACGGGCCGAAGGGCAAGGTGGTGGCCGTGGAGGTCGCCGAAGGCGGGGAGCGCGCGGTGGACCTTCTCGCCACCGGGCTCGACGCGGTGGTGCGCGGCCTGCCGTTCCCGAAGACGATGGAGTGGGCGTTCGGCGGCGTGCGTTGGGCGCGGCCGCTCCATCGCGTCACCGCCCTGTACGACGGCTGCACCGTGCCTGCCGTGGTCGCCGGGGTGGCGGTGGCCGACGTGAGCGAAGGGCACCGCCTGTCCGAAAGCACGTTCCGGGTCACCACCTCCGCGGGTTGGGTTGAGGATCTGCGCGCCCGCGCCGTGGAGCCCGATCTCGACGTGCGCCGCGCCCGGATCGCGTCGCTGCTGGTGGAGGCGCGCGAGCGCATCGGGTGTGACCCCATCGTCGACGACGAGCTCCTGGACGAGGTCACGAACCTCGTCGAGGCGCCCACCCTGGTGATCGGGCGCTTCGACCCGTCGCTCCTGGAGCTGCCGTCGCGCCTGCTCGTCCAGACGATGAAGAAGAACCAGCGGTACTTCCCCACGTTCGTGGGCGGGAAGCTGCACCACCAGTTCGTGGTGATCTCGAACAACCCGTGGGGCGATCACGACACGATCGCCGAAGGCAACGCGGCGGTGATCCTCGCCCGCTTCGACGACGCCCGCTTCTTCCTGGTCGAGGACCAGAAGCAGCGGCTCGAGCAACACGCCGAGCGCCTCGTCGAGATGCGGTGGATCAAGGGCCTCGGCACCATGGCGGACCGCCAGGCCCGGGTGGGCGCGCTGGGTGCTTCCCTCGCGCCCATCGTGGGCGCCGACGTGGCGACGGTGCGGCGTGCAGGCGCGCTGTGCAAGTCCGACCTCGTGACGCGCATGGTCTACGAGTTCCCCGAGCTCCAGGGGCACGTGGGCGCCCTCTACGCGCGACGGCAGGGCGAAGACGACGCGGTCGCCACCGCGATCGAGGAGTCCTGGCAGCCCGCGGGCGCCGACGACGCCGTCCCCCACACCCGCGAAGGCGTGGCGTTGGCCCTGGCGGACCGCCTGGACGCGCTGGTCGGCTGCTTCGGCATCGGCATGGCGCCGAAAGGGGGCGGGGATCCACAGGGCCTCCGGCGCGCGGCCACCGGCGTGGTGCGCATCCTGGTCGAGAACCAGCTGCGCGCCGACCTCCGGGCGCTGATGTCGGCCGCGGTCACGAACTTCCACGCGCACTCCGCGACCCGCCAGGGCTTCGAGGCCTGGGTGAAGGAGCGCGGCGCCGGGGGCGAAGCGAAGGACGCCGCCGAGCTGGTGAACGCCCTCGTCGCGTTCGCGACCACGCGGTTCGCGGCGCAGGCCGAGGCCACCGGCGACGTGGTGGACGCGGTCCTGGCGGTGTCTCCGCCCGATCCGGTCGTGCTCGACCGCAAGGTCCGGGCGCTGGCGGCGCTGGCCGGCAACCCCGACTTCGGCCGGATCCTCACCACCTTCAAGCGCGTCCTCAACATCACCAAGGACCAGGACTACCCGCCGCCGGCCCGGGGCAACCTCACCTGCGACGCCGAGCGCGTCTTGTTCGACGCCGTGCAGGGCGCGGCAGACGACGTGCGGGCGCGCTGCGAAGCGCTGGACTTCGCGGGCGCCCTCGAGCGGACCCTCACCCTGCAGGCGCCGGTGGCCGCGTTCTTCGACGCGGTCCTGGTGGACGCCCCGGACCCGGCCGAGAAGGCGACGCGGATGGGGCTCCTGGGCGTGGTGGCGCGGGTGTTCCTGCAGGTCGCGGACTTCTCGAGGATCAGCACCCGCTGACTGGGCAGTCGACAGGGGACTTCGATAGGTGCGCCAGGTCGAACCTACGGAGCTTCCATGTCCAAGAACCCCCGTCGCGCCCTCGTCATCGGCTCCGGCATCGGCGGCCTGTCCGCAGCCATCCGCCTCGCGAGCCTGGGCCTCGACGTCACCGTGCTCGAGCGCTCGGACCGCCCCGGTGGGCGCGCCATGGTGCGCAAGGTCGACGGCTTCACCTTCGACATGGGCCCCACCGTGCTCACCGTGCCGCACTTCATCGAGGAGCTGTTCGCCCTCGAGCGCGGCGCGCCGGGCCTGGGTCCGGTCGACTTCCCGCCCGCGCTGCTGGCCGAAGGGAACCGCGTGCGCGAGGGGATCAGCGGCGGCCCGGCGACCTCGCGATACGTGACCATCCGGCCGATCCTGCCGTTCTACCGGATCTGGTTCGACGACGGCACGTACTTCGACTACGACGGCGACCCCGAGAGCACCCGGGCCCAGATCCAGGCGATCGAACCCGCGGATCTCGAAGGATACGAGCGGTTCCACACCGACGCCCGCGCCATCTTCGAGCGGGGGTTCCTGGAGCTCGGGTACACGCACTTCGGCGATCTGCCGTCGATGATCTCGGTCGTCCCGGATCTCCTGCGCCTCGATGCCGTGCGCAGCCTGTTCTCCTTCACCCGCCGCTACTTCAAGAGCGACAAGCTCCGGCAGGTCTTCTCGTTCGAGACGCTGCTCGTAGGGGGCAATCCGCTGCGGGTCCCGGCGATCTACGCCATGATCCACTTCGTCGAGAAGACCTGGGGCATCCACTACGCCATGGGGGGCACGGGCGCCCTGGTGGCGGCGCTCGTGCGCAAGCTCACCGAGCTCGGCGGGACCGTCCGGTACGGCGCCACGGTGGAGCAGATCACGTGTCGTCCGGGGGAGGGGCTGTTCGCGAAGCCGGTGGCTACGGGCGTGCGCCTCGTGGAAGGGGAGGTGCTGACCGCCGACCTCGTCGTCTCCAACGCGGACTACGCCCACACGCACCAGCACCTGCTGTCCGAGACCTCCCGCCGGTACAACCCCGACTGGCGCGTCTCGATGACCCGCCAGTCCATGTCGCTCGTGGTCGTGTACTTCGGGTTCCGCAAGGGCGAGAGGCCGCTCGACCTCCAGCACCACAACATCATCCTCGGGCCCCGCTACGAGGAGCTGCTCACCGACATCTTCGACCGCAAGCTCCTCCCCGAGGACTTCAGCCAGTACCTGCACATCCCCACGCTGACCGACCCGGCGCTGGCGCCCGAGGGCCACCACTCCGCGTACACGTTGATCCCCGTGCCCCACAACGGCTCGGGGCTCGACTGGTCGAAGATCGGGGACAAGCTCGTCGACAAGGTGCTGCAGTTCCTCGAGGACCGCGGGTACATCCCGGATCTCCGCGCGAACCTCGTGCACCGCAGCTTCATCACGCCCGACTACTTCCAGGGCGACCTGCTGGCGCACCTGGGCAACGCGTTCGGCCCGGAGCCCACGCTCACGCAGTCGGCGTGGTTCCGCCCCCACAACCGCTCGCAGGACGTGACGGGCCTCTACCTCGTGGGCGCGGGCGCGCAGCCCGGCGCGGGGACGCCGTCGGTGATGATGTCCGCGAAGATGACGGCCCGGCTGGTGGCCGAAGACCTGGGCCTCGGCCTCGAGCGCGTCGAGGGCCTCGCGGATCGCGCCGTCCACGCCGCGAAGTAGGTCAGTCGGCGAACCAGGGGTCGGTCCCCGCGACGAACTGCGCGACCGTGGGCCGGACCCAGACGTCCGGCGACAGGCCGCGGCCGGGGACACAGCCCTCGACGGCCACGTGGGTGAGCGCCAGCATCGAGAACATCACGCGGACGCCGCTCTCCGGGCTCGCCCACACCACCGGCAGCTCGCCGACGTGTGCGTCGCACCCGCCCCCGAGGCGCTCGCCCACGAGGGTGGCGTCGGGGTGCTGGCCGGCGAGGATCAGCGCGAAGCCGTTGGCGGCGCTCCCGGTGCGGCCGTCCACCAGCACCCGGACGGGCCCGTGGTGTGCGTCGGGCCGGGGCACCGACGCGTAGGGGTCGAGGGGGACGGTCCAGCCGTCGCTGCCGCGGGGACCGCGGAACAGGGGCCGCAGCCGCTCCCGGTCGGAGCCGGCCAGGAAGGTGAGGTCCGACCGGAGGCGTTCCGGCAGCTCGCGGGTCACGGCGCGCATCGCCGTCCACTCGCGGTAGGGCGCGGGGAGCAGGTGGTCCAGGACCGCGTTCGCGTTGGTGCGGAGTCCGCCTTCGTTGCCCCGGAGGTCGACCACCAGGGGCTCGTCGGGCGCGATCGTCGCGAAGAGCTCGTCCACCCGCGCGCGGAACGCGGCCTGGTCGGCCACCCCGAACGTGGGGAGGTGCAACACGGGTGTGGCGCCGACCCGCTCGAGGGTGGGGAGCTCGCCCGGGATTCCCCACCAGGCTGCCACCTGCCGCGAGGCGTGCAGCTCCCGGACGGTCGTTCGATCGGCCCCGGGGACCTCGGTGGTGACGACCTCTCCGCCCGGCAGCCGCACCGTGAGGGGGTACGTCTCGCGGAGCCCGTAGCCGAGCGAGTACCACTTCGTGAGGTCGTGTTCGAGCTGGCGCTGGCGCGCCTCGGGGTCGAGGCCGTCCACGGGCACCAGCGGCAGCAGGGCCGCGTACACCTGGTCCACCGGGACGCCGTCGATGGCCAGGAGCTCCGTGCCCAGGGGCCAATCGACCGTGGCGGCGTCCACCAGCGCGCGACCCTCCACGCCGCGGACCATCACGGGCAGCAGCGACACCGGCCCGGCGTCCGGCTGGTACACCGGCAACGCGACGACGAGGTGGGCATCCCCGAGGCGAGCGAGCACCCGGTGCAGCGCGGCGCCCACGTCGAGCTCCGTGGCGCGCTCCAGGGACCGCAGGTGCGCCCGCTCGGCCTCGAACGCAGCGTGGAGCTCGTCGGCCGTGACGAACCGGGTGCGCGCAGGGTGCCCGGCCTCGAGGAGGGCCTCGACGTGGGTGAGGTCGGACGCGGGGTCGGCGACGACCACCGCTCCCATCAGAGGTGTACGGTTCGGCCCAGCGCCTGCGCCACGGCCTCGAACATCACCTCGGAGCAGGTGGGGTGGGCGTGCACCGCGTGCAGGATCTCGTCGGCGGTGAGCTCGTTGGCGCGGGCCAGCACGAACTCGGCGATCATCTCGGTGGCGTCGGCCCCGACGATGTGGGCGCCCACGATCTCGCCGTGTTTCGCGCCGAGGAGCACCTTCACGAAGCCCTCGGGCGTACCAGCGCCCTGCGCCTTGCCGTTCGCGAGGAACGGGAACTTCCCGATCTTCACCTCGATCCCGGCGGCCTTCGCCTGGGCCTCGGTGAGCCCCACGCTCGCGACCTGCGGCTGGCAGTACGTCGCGGAGGGGATGTCCTCGGCGCGCAGCTTCGGTGGGTGGTGCCCGGCGAGCTGCTCGACGCAGAGCTCGGCCTGGCGCGTGGCCGTGTGCGCGAGGCCGCCGCGCGGGGTGAGGTCGCCGACGGCGAACAGCCCGGGGACGTTGGTGCGGTAGGTGTCGTCGACGGGCACGAACCCGCGCTCGAGGGTGACGCCCAGCGCCTCGAGCCCGAGGTTCTCGCTGTTCGGCACGATCCCGAGCGCCACGAGCACCAGATCGCTCTCGAACACCGTGCCGTCGACGAGCGTGACCTTCGCGCCGTCGCCGACCCGCTCTGCCGTCTTCACGAAGGTGCCCAGGCGGAAGGTGAGGCCCACCTTCTCGAGCTGCTTGCGGGCCTCGCGGGCCACGTCCACGTCCTCGCGCGGCAGGATCTCGGGGAGGCCCTCGACCACCGTGACCTCGGCGCCCATCGCGCTCCAGAAGTACGCGAACTCGAGCCCGATCGCGCCCGCGCCGAGCACGGTGACCTTGCGGGGCTGCTCGGTGCGGACGATGGCCTCGCGGTAGGTCACCACGCGCTCGCCGTCGACGGTGATGCCGGGGAACACCTTCGCGCGGGCGCCCGTGGCGAGGATCACGTGTTTCGCCTGCAGCGTGCGGTCGCCGACCACCACCGCGGGGGCGCCCTGGCCCGCGACGAGCTTGGCCTCGCCGAACAACGTGGTGACGCCGTACTTCTTGAACAGGCCGGCCACGCCGCGCTCGTGGCGCTCGGCCACCTTCCGGGAGCGGCCCACCACCGCCGGGAAGTCCACCTCGAGGGAGGGGACCTTCAAGCCGAAGTCGCTGGCGTGGCGGATCTTGTTGGCGAGCTCTGCGCTCTTGAGGAGCGCCTTGCTGGGGATGCACCCCCAGTTCAGGCAGACCCCGCCGAGCTTCTCTCGCTCGATGCACAGCGTCTTGAAGCCGAGCTGCGCTGCGCGGATGGCGGCCGGGTACCCGCCGGGTCCGGCGCCGATCACGATGACGTCGTAGTCCACGGATGCTCTCCTTGAGGTCGAGCGGCTGGCAGCCTCAGACGAGCAGCAGCCAGGGCGATTCCACGTACTTGCGCAGGGTCTGCAGGAACGCGGCCCCGAGGGCCCCGTCGATCACGCGGTGATCGCAGGTCATGGTGAGCTTCATGCGCCAGCCGGCCTCGAACCCGTCTTCGGTGGCGAGCGCCACGCGCTCGAGCGAGCCCACCGCGAGGATCGCGGCCTCCGGCGGGTTGATGATCGCGGTGAAGTGCTCGATGCCCATCATCCCGAGGTTCGAGATGGTGAACGTGGAGCCCGTGTACTCGGCGGGCTGGAGCTTCTGTGCCTTGGCGCGCGTGACGAGGGCGCGCACCTCGTCGGCGACCTGCCGCAGCGACTTCGTGTCGGCGTCGCGCAGCACCGGGGTGATGAGCCCGTCGGGGAGGGCCACCGCCACGCCGAGATCGACGCGGCCGTGCCGGGTGATGCCGGTGTCGCCCCACGAGGCGTTGACCTCCGGGTGTTCGCGCAGCGACCGGGCCACCGCGAGGAGGAGGAGGTCGTTGTACGAGACCTTGAGGTCGGGGACCTTGGCCTTGAGGTCCTCGCGCAGGTCCACGAAGCCCTGCCCGTCGAGCGACACCGTCAGGAAGAACGTGGGGATCTGCTGGTGGGACTCGAGGAGCCGGCGCGCGATGGTCTTGCGCATGGGCGAGTTGCGGACGACCTCGTCCGCACGCGTGGCGACCGCGGTGGGGGCGCCGGCGATC
>JBIKWC010000460.1:0-3952 GCA_044356535.1 Myxococcota bacterium | reverse complement strand
TGGGGAGGAAGTTGTTCATCTCCTCGTAGGTGACGTACCCACGCTGCTTTCCCATGTCGATGAGCTGCTGGACCTCGGGCTCGGCGGCTTCCTTCTGCTGCGTCATGGGCGAACGCTCTCCTCGGGGACCCCGCTGCACCGGGTCCGGGAACCGTGGTATCGTGCCGGGCGAAACGCGTACGGCGAACGCGTTCGTCCAGGCGCAGTAACTGTCGCGCAGCCTGCATGCACGTTCGTCCCGTGGGTTCCGCGGGGCCGGACGCTATCGTTCCGGAATGGGTAAGGGTGTCCGCCGGGTTTCGCGGGCGTCAGGGGGCGAGGGGCCCGAGCAGCGCCACGCACCGGTCGACATCGTTGGCTTTGAGCGCCCGGTCGAACGCCTTGTCCCGATCCTGGAGGCGCTTGAGCTCGCGCAGGAGGGGGAGGGAGGTCGCGACATCGCCGCCGCGGACGGACTGCTCGTAGGCGTCCTTGGTCCGCCCGAGCGCCGCGTTCCACTCGGGTCGCACGAGGCGCCCGACCACCTGCAGGACGGCAGCGGTCGCCGAATCCTCGTCGTACAGCGTGTCGCGGGCCACCACGGCCTGCAGCGTGCGGGCTAGCCCCGGGTCGGACGTGTCGCGCAGGACGCTGGCGACGGGCTCTCCGGACAGCATCCGGGCGAGCGTGGGGACCACCACGGGATCCATCGGCACCCCGCGGGGGTCGATCCGCGACAACACGTCGGCGACGCGATCGTAGCGGTGGACGACCAGCCAGAGGAGGTGGACGAGGTCGCGGCTGGCCTTGAAGCCGGAGGGCGGGGGCGGCGGCGGCGCGGGCTCCGACTCGCGCGGGGGCGTCCAGCTCCGGATCCGCTCCAACACGACCTCCTCGGGCAGGCCGAGCCGGACCGAGACGCGGCTCGTCATCGAGGGGTCCCGCAGCCGGGCGAGCAGGGGGAGGATGTCCTCGAGGGCGCGCTCGCGGCCCATCACCCCGGTGCCCACGGCCTCGACGCGCCGCCGCACCACCCACTCGAAGAGGGGCTCTCGGGCGGCCATCACCTGCTCGAACCGCTCGGGGCCCTCCTTGCGGAGGAGCTCGTCGGGGTCCTTCGCGCCCGGCAGCTCGACGCGCCACGCCTGGATGCCCGCCTCCACGAACATGGGGAGCGTGCGCTCCGCGGCCCGGAGTCCGGCGTCGTCTGCGTCCATCACCAGGATGACGTCGCGGGTGAGGCGCCGGATCTTCTCGAGGTGCTCGGGGGTGAGCGCGGTGCCGCAGGTCGCGACGGCCTCCTCGAAGCCGGCGCCGTGCAGCGCCAGGACGTCGAAGTAGCCCTCGACCACGATCAGGCGGTTCTTGCGTTTCGAGTCGGCGGCGAACCGGGCCTTCTCGATTCCGTAGAGCACGTTCGACTTCTTGTAGACGGCGCTCTCGGGCGTGTTCAGGTACTTGGGCTGGTCGCCCTCGAGGATGCGGCCCCCGAACGCGATGACGCGGCCGCGCTCGTCGCGGATGGGGATGATCAGGCGCTCGCGCAGGAAGTCGAAGTACCCGTCGCCCCGCTCCCGCTGCTTCGCGAGGCCGGCGTTCGCCACCTGCTCGGCCTCGAACCCTTGCTGGTGAAGGTAGTCGAGGAGCCGCGACCACCCGCCGGGGGACCAGCCGAGCCGCGCGGACTTCGCTGCCTCCGGGGTCATCGCGCGGGTCTCGAGGAGGTACTTGCGGGCGACGGCGCCAGCCGGACCCGTCCACAACCAGGACTCGTACGCTGCCGCCGCGGCCTCGAGCACGTCGTACGCCGTCGCGCGCTGCTTGAGCGCCTTGCGCTCGGCCGGGGACAGCTCCTTCTCCTCGACCTCGACGCCGATCGCGTCGCCGAGCTCCTTGACCGCCTCGAAGAACGTGAGCCCCTCGAGGGTCATCAGGAACCGGAAGACGTCGCCCCCCGCCTGGCAGCCGAAGCAGTGGTAGATGCCCTTCTCGGGGATCACGTTGAAGGACGGCGACTTCTCCTGGTGGAACGGGCACAAGCCCACGTACTGACGCCCCCGCTTCTTGAGGGCGACGTGCCGCTGCACGATCTCGACGATGTCGGTGCGCTCGCGGACGGCGTCGACGATCTCGCGGGGGAGCTTGGACACCCCCCCGGGTATCCGGCGTCAGTCCCCGCCGCCGCCGGTCGAGAGCGGGGCGTCCAGGCTCGCTCGGAGCTTCGCTTCGTCAGTGAGGTTGTCCGCGACGCGTCCGATGCGCGCGCCCACCGCGCGGAGCTTGCCCACGAGGTTCTCGTAGCCGCGGTCGAGGTGGTAGATGCGGAGCACCTGGGTCATGCCCTCGGCGGCGAGGCCTGCGAGGACGAGCGCGGCGCTGGCCCGCAGATCGGAGGCCATCACCGCGGCGCCCGACAACCGGCCCGAGCCGCGGACCGTGGCCACGCGCGCCGTACAGGAGATGTCGGCGCTCATGCGCACGAGCTCGGCGGCGTGCATGAACCGGTTCTCGAAGATGTTCTCCTCGAGGGTGGAGGTTCCTTCGGCGAGGCACGCCACCGTCATGAGCTGGGCCTGCATGTCGGTCGGGAAGCCCGGGTAGGGCTCGGTGCGGAGGCGGAACGGCTGCAGCTTGCCCGAGCGCTCGAGGCGGACGGAGTCGGTGCCCACCTGGATCTCGCAGCCCGCCTCGCGGAGCTTGGCGAGGGTCGCGACGAGGTGCGCCGGCTCGACCCCGGTGATGGTGACCTCGCCCCCGGCGGCGGCCCCGGCGCACAGGTACGTACCTGCCTCGATGCGGTCGGCGACGATGCGGTACGGGCGGGAGGCGGGGGTGAGCCGCGACACGCCCTCCACGACGAGCGTCGAGGTCCCGATGCCCTCGATGCGTGCGCCGAGCGACACCAGGAACCGGCACAGGTCCTCGACCTCGGGCTCCCGCGCCGCGTTGCGCAGGAACGTGGTGCCCCGCGCGAGGACCGCGGCCATCAGGATGTTCTCGGTGCCGGTGACCGTGGGCATGTCGAGGTGGATGTCGGCGCCCTTGAGGTCGTGGACGGTGCCGTGGATGTACCCGCCGGAGAGCTCGAACCGGCAGCCGAGCGCCTCGAGGCCCTTGAGGTGCTGGTCGATCGGCCGCGTGCCGATGGCGCAGCCGCCGGGCAGCGACACCTTGGCCTCTCCGGTGCGCGCGAGGAGGGGGCCGAGCACCAGGACGGACGCGCGCATCTTGCGCACGACGTCGTACGGGGCCTCACTGAAGGCGATGCGGGTGGTGTCGAGCTTGACCACGCCGTTGACCAGTGAAGGACAGCCGATCCGGCCGAGCAGCGACAACGTGGACGACGTGTCGGCGAGGTCCGGGATGTTGGCGAGCCGGTGTTCTCCCGGGGCCACGAGCGTGGCGATGAGGATGGGGAGCGCGGCGTTCTTGGCGCCGGACACGGGGATGGACCCACGCAGGGCGTGACCACCTTCGATGACGAGCTTCTCCATGGAGGGGCTCCTTGGGGGGGACGGGCGAGGCCTGGGTTCGCATCGGTCGATGCACCCGGCGTGCCAGGGGGGAGGGGGGGAGGGAACGAGGCCGTCGTGATCATGCCACGGACAGGGCCGGATGGCGACGCTCAGGCGGTCGGGTCCGGATCCTTCGCCCGATGTTCGAGGGCCCAACGCAGCTTCGCGACCATGCCCCGCAGGGCCTCGACGTGCCGGACGGAGAGCCGGGCGGTTTGCAGCGCCCCGCGCGCCGTGAGGCGCACCTTGTCCGGGGAGGTGCCGCGCAGGTAGCCCACGCGGTCGAGCACCTGCAGGAGCTCGTCGACGGCGGGCTCGACCACCCCGACCGTGGCCAGGCGGTCGCGGGCGTCGGGCGCTGCGACGTGGCTCGTGGGACGGGCCGCCTTGCTTCCCCCGAGGGTGCGTCCGCGCGCGGTGACCCCGTTCCGGCGCGCCTCCTGGAACTGCTCGTACGC
>JBIKWC010000459.1:0-3962 GCA_044356535.1 Myxococcota bacterium | reverse complement strand
CGTTCGACCACCACGAGCTCGACGACGGCGAGGTGCGGTTGTTCGCGCGCGCGCTGCCGGCGGGCATCCACACCTACCGCTACGTGCTGCGTGCCACGGCGCCCGGCCGCTACACCCACCCCCCGGCCCGGGTCGAGGAGATGTACGAGCCGGAGAACTTCGGGAGCACCGGTGGGGCCTCGATCGTCATCGGTCGGTAAGGCAGCGCTGCTGGCGCTGATCCTGGGTGCGGGGGCGCTCGTGGTGGGCGTCCTGCTCCCCCTCCCACCGGCGTGGTTCGCGCCCGTGGAGAGCCGTCGGGTGGAGGACCGCCGCGGGCGGGTGCTCGCCGAGCGCGTGGTGCCCGAGCGCGGGCGCCAGGTGTGGGTCGAGCTCGACGAGGTCGCACCCCACGTGCTCCAGGCGCTCGTGGCGAGCGAGGACCACCGGTTCGGCCACCACCCCGGGGTCGACCCCGTCGGCCTGGTGCGCGCTGCGGCGTCCAACCTGCGGGCCGGGCGCGTCGTGGAGGGTGGGTCGACCCTCCACCAGCAGACGGCGCGGCTGTTGGCGCCGCGTCCGCCGGGCTGGTGGGGCAAGGGGGTCGAGGCCTGGCGCGCGGTGCGCTTGTGGGCGCACCTCTCGGACGCCGAGGTGCTCACCTGGTACCTGAACCGCGCGTACTTCGGGCGCGGGAGCTACGGCATCGCCGCCGCCGCCCGCCGCACCTTCGACGAAGCGCCCGGCGCGCTGAGCCTGTCCGAGGCGGCCACGCTCGTGGGCCTGTTGCCTGCGCCATCGCGCCTCCATCCCGCCGTCGACGCCGACGCTTCCCGCGCCGCCCGCGATCGGGTCCTCGACCGGATGGAGCGGTACGGCGCGCTGGATCCGCTCGAGGCGTCCCGGGCGAGGGCCGAGCCGATCGAGCTCCGCGCGCCGCGCGTCGACGACCTCGCGCCGCAGTTCGTCGCGCGGGTGCTGGCCGACGACCCCGGGCAGGCCGTCGTCACCACCACGCTCGACCTCGACCTGCAGCGTCGGGTGACCGCGCTCGCCCAGGGTCAGGTGGCCTCGCTGGCTGGCCGCGACGTGACGCAGGCGGCGGTCCTCGTCGTCTCGTTGCCCGACCTCCAGGTGCGGGCCTGGGTGGGCGCGGCAGATGCCTCCGCTGCGGACGGCCAGGTCGACGGGGTCACCGCGCGCCGCAGCCCCGGGTCGACCCTCAAGCCGCTGTTGTATGCGGCCGCGTTCGACGAGGGGCTCGCCCCCTCCGACGTGTTGTTCGACGTCGAGAGCCGGTATGCGACCACCCACGGCGCGTGGACCCCGGAGAACTACGATCGGCGCTTCGCGGGCCCGGTCAGCGCGCGCACGGCGCTGGCCTCGAGCCTCAACGTCCCGGCCGTGCGGGTGCTGGAGCGGCTCGGCGTGGCGTCGTTCCAGGGCCGGCTGGAGGCCGTGGGGTTCCGCGCGCGGCGGACGGCCACCTCGCTCGGACTGGGCCTGTCGCTGGGTGATCTGGAGGTGTCGCTCCTGGAGCTGGCCTCTGCGTACGCAGCGCTCGCGACGGACGGGCGGGTGCGTCCGCTCATGTTCGTTCCGGGGTCGGGCACCCCTGCACCCGGGGTGCCCCTGGTCACGCCCCGCTCGGCGGCGCTCGTCACCGACATCCTCGCGGATCCGTCGGCTCGCGCGCCGGGGTTCGGTCGGTGGGGACCGCTGGAGCGCCCGTACCCGGCGGCGGCGAAGACGGGGACGAGCACGGGGTTCCGGGACAACTGGGCGGTGGGCTACACCCGCAGCTGGCTGGTTGCGGTGTGGGTCGGCAACTTCGACGGCCGGCCCATGTCCGAGGTCTCGGGCGTGACGGGCGCGGCGCCCCTGTGGGCGCAGGTGCTGGACCTCGTGCAGACCGACGCAGAGCCGTTCTCGGACCCTCCAGGGAGCGAGCGCCGCGAGGTGTGCACCCTGTCGGGCGGCGCGCCCGGTCCCTCCTGTCCGCGCGCCACGGACTGGTTCCCCGCCGGTCGCGGTCCTGCGCCGTGTGCGTGGCACGTGGCGGGCTGCGGGGTCGCGTGGCCGGCGGAGCTCGCGGGCTGGGCACGCGACGAGGGCCTGCCCGCCTGTGCCCTGGCCGGGGGAGGATCGGAGGGCCTCGCGGTGCGGTGGCCCGACGAGGGCGCCGTGGTGTGGATCGATCCCCGATTGCCCGCAGAGGAACAGCAGCTCCCCCTGTCCGCGGTGGGCCCCTCCGGCGCATCGTTCCGGTGGCGCGTGGACGGGCAGGACGTGGGGGACGGCCAGGTGGGCGTGCGCTTCCCGTGGACCTCGACCGGACCCGGCGAGCACGTCGTGGAGATCGTGGTGGACGGGGCGCCGGTGGGTCGTCGCACAGTCGTTGTCCGCGGGGGTCCCTGACCGTGGTACCGTGTCCCCCTCACGGGAGGACCCGTTGCGCAGGTTCGAGTACATCGCGGGGAACCAGGCCAGATTCTGGAAGATCGCCCGCCGGGGGGCCGTGCTCACGACGGTCGCAGGCAAGATCGGCACTTCTGGCAAGGAAAAGGTGAAGGAGTTCGCGGACTACATGGCCGCGGAGCAGGAGTTCGATCGCCTGATCCGCGATCACCTGCGCCGCGAGTACGTCGAGGTGGAGGAGCCGTCGGAGCCGCTTCCGGCGCTCGACGACCGCCACGTCCTGCTCACCCGGGGCGACGGCAAGAAGACCCTCGACCTGAAGGCCCCGGCCACGCGCTACCTCACCTGGCGGATGGTCGAGGTGGGGGTCATGGACCGGACCCTCCCGCCTCCGGACCTCGAGCGGTGGGCGCAGCGCGCTGCGCGTCGTCTCCGGTTGATCGACGTTCCCCACCCCGGGGAGCCCGGCTGGGACGAATACCTCGGCGCCTTCCTCGAGCTGTCGGCGGCGGATCGCGCGGCAGAGAGCGGCGCGATCGGCATCGTCGGCGGCTACAAGATCCTCGAGGGCTCCCACTGGGTGCTGACCGCCAAGGAGTGCGGCATCCTGGCAGAGGCCTCGAAGAACCGCCCGCCGCGTCGGCACAAGCAGGGCGCTCTGCACGACCAGTGGCTCTCCGAGTGGGTGTCCTTCCTCGAAGGCGCGGCGAAACACGGCGGAGCCGTGGTCACCGTAGCGTCGTGAGGGGTCCGTCGTGACGGGCGCGGTCCTGTACACGACGACGCGCTCTCCGTTCGCGCGGAAGGTGCAGATCGTGCTGCTCGAGAAGCAGGTTCCGCACAGCGTCGTGCTGGTCGACCTGGCGAAGCGCGACGCAGCGTGGTTCCGGGATAACCCCATCGGCAAGATCCCGGTGCTGCAGCTCGACGGGGTGCACCTCCCCGACAGCACGCTGATCTGCGAGACCCTCGATCGGCTGCGGTGTCGGGTGATCGAGGAGCTCGCGGACGCCGTCGGCGAACACACCGTGGCCGCCTTCTTCGCGGGCCAGCGCGGAGAACGCGCGGCAGCAGACCGCTCGCTCGAGGTCGTGGACCGCATCCTCGACGCGCTCGCGGTGCGGGTGGCCACCGACTGGCCGCCGGGGTTCACGCTCGCGGACGCCGCGCTGGTGGGGGCCCTCGGCTACCTCGGGTTCCGGCACGGCCCGGGCTGGCGGGAGCGGCACCCCACGCTCGCGATCAAGTTCGACGACCTCGCGGCGCGGCCGTCGGTCGCCCAGACGGTGCCGAGGGCGTAGCTGCCTGATTCGACGCGCCTGCCCACCGAGGACCGCTCACTCGACGAGGATCTCGACCCGCCGGTTCTTGGACCAGGTGCCCTCGCCACCGCCGCGCTCGACGGGGCGCTCCTCGCCGAAGGAGGTGACCTGGACGCGCTGCCGGGGCACCCCGAGCTCGACGAGGGTGCCGGCGACCGACTGGGCGCGGCGCTGCCCCAACGCGAGGTTGAAGTCCGTGGTGTCGCGCTCGTCGGCGTGGCCCTGGACCTGCAGCGCCACCTG
>JBIKWC010000020.1:0-52591 GCA_044356535.1 Myxococcota bacterium | reverse complement strand
CACCCCCGCGGACCGCCAGGACTCGGGCGAACAGCCCGGGTCCGCCAGCGTGGGCGAAAGCCCGCCCGGCGCGAAGCGTCGAGGTGGGACCGTACGGGACCAGTCTCCCGCACCCCCTGCCAGGGGGCGCTTCCCCCTGGACCCCCCGCGTACCGAGGTCGATCGAGCCTGGATCGAATCGACCGGGAGCGTATGATCGCGCCATGCGCATCGAAGCCGGCCAGCGCCTGGGTCCGTACGCCGTCCGCCGGCTGGTCGACGAGTCGGAGTTCACGTCCGTGTTCGAGGTCGAGCACGACCACCTGGGCTCGATCCACGCGCTCAAGATCCTGCGGGACGACGAGGTCGGCGCCGTCACGCGCTCGATCCAGCGGTGCGCCCGGCTCCAGGCCAACGTGGACCACCCGAACATCGTCCGCTGCACCGACGCCGGCAGCTTCCAAGGCCTCCCCTACCTCGTGATGGACTGGATGAACGGAGGCTCGCTCTCCGACCAGCTCGACGCGCGGGGAGCGATGTCGGTGAGCCAGGCCGTGCCGCTGTTCCGGGCCATCACGCGCGGGGTGCTCGCGCTCCACGACCACCAGGTCGTTCACCGCGACCTCAAGCCGCAGAACATCCTGTTCTCCGTGGTGGACGGGCGCCGGATCCCGAAGGTCACGGACCTGACCCTGGCCAAGTCCCTGGACCACAGCACCGACAACGGCCCCCCCTCCACGCTCTCGAAGGAGTTCCGGACCATCGGGACCCCCGAGTACATGTCGCCCGAGCAGTGCTCGAACCCGTCGCGGGTCGACACCCGCGCCGACCTCTACTCGCTGGGCGTGATCCTGTACGAGCTGCTCACCAACGAGGTCCCCTACGAACACGAGGAGGGCTGGCGCGTGCCGGTGGCCGCCCGCCTCGGGAAGTACCGGCCGATGCGCGCCCTGCGGCCCGACGTGCCCGCTGCGGCGGAGGCGCTCGTAGCGGACCTGCTGCGTCCGTTGCCCGCCGACCGCCTGCCCACCTGCGAGCACCTGCTGCAGCGGCTCGACGTGCTCTAGCTAGAGCGCGCGCCCGTCCAGGAACACCTCCGCAGGGCGAGCGAGCGCCGCCGGCGCGGCGAGCGGGTCCTCGTCCAACACCAGGAAACACGCAGCTGCGTCCACCTGCAGCTTCCCGAGCCCCGGGAACCCCCACAGGAGCGCCGGCGTCGAGGTCCCGGCCTCGAGGATCGCGGCTCCGTCGAGGCCGGCGCGCTGCAGGGCCGCGAGCTCGGCGGCGTCGATGCCGGGCGTGGAGGTGTTGCCGAAGTCCGTGCCGTACACGACCTTGACCCCAGCGGCGCGCAGGCGCGTCAGGTTCTCGACGGCTCCCGGCGTCGCGCCGAAGGCGGCGAGCGTGCTGACCACGAACCGGCCCCGCCAGGCGGCCACCGTGGCCTCCGACAGCGGCTCGATCGGGGTGTGCGCCAGGCCATCCACCCCGAAGGCAGCAGCGCGGGCGGCTCCGGCGTCGTCCAGCGCGTGGGCCACCACCAGGAGCTCGCGCTGGTGCGCCTCGTCCACGATCGCCCGCAGGGTCGCGTCATCGTGTTGCGGTGCCTCGAACGGGACCTTGATCACCCGCGCCCCGGCCGCCGCGTTCCGGCGCACCGCCGCGCGGGCCGCTTCCGCGGTTCCCACCTCGGTCCCGTAGCCCCCCGCGCCCCAGGAGGTCACCGGGTACCCGCCGACGGACGTGACCATCGGCCCCGACCACGAGATCCGCAGCCCCTCCTCGCGCGGCAACCGGTCGAGGGGCGCTGCGAGGTCCACCACGGCCACCACCCCGCCCTCGAGCATCGCGCGCGCCTCCGGCAGGTACGCGAGGTGCACGTGCGAGTCCACGAAGGCAGGCACCACGAATCGGCCGTCGAGGGCGTGCTGCGGCACCCCGTCCGGAGGTCGGACGCGGGGACCGACCCCGGCGAGCCTGCCGTCCCGGACCCACAGCTCCACGGGCGCGCCACCGGGCAGGCGGCCGCCGGTCAACACGTACTCGCGGCCGTAGGAACCGGCACACGCCACCGCCCACCACGCGAACATCGCGCCTCCCCGACGACTACGGCGCGGCCAGACCCCCGGATCATCTACACTGGTCCACGGAGGCGTGATGTCGTGGTGGATGCGGAGCGGTCTGGTGGCGGCGGTGATGGCCACGGCCTGCAACGGCGACGACGACAAGTCCACCCCGGACGGCAGCTCCCACACGGGCGACACCGACCCGACGCCCACCGACGACGCGGACGGGGACGGTGCAGCGGACGACATCGACTGCGACGACGAAGACGCGACGGTGCGGCCCGGCGTCGAGGAGCGCTGCGACGGCATCGACACGGATTGCGACCCGCTCACCGACGACCCCGTGGGCAAGGTGGGGCGCTCCGATGGCGGCAACACCACCACGATCACGCAGGCCGTGGCGGAGTCCTCGGACGGCGGCACGATCTGGATCTGCGCCGGCACCTACGTGGAGTCGGTCACGGTCGACAAGGCCCTGACCATCCTGGGCCTGGGCGCCGTCACGATCGACGCGGACGGCATCGGCCCCGCGTTCGACGTGGTGGGCGGCGCGGTCTCCATCTCCGACGTGCACATCGTGAACGGCGCGGGCTCGCCCAACGGGCCGACCCCCGAGAACGGCGGCGGCATCAACGCGTACGAGGCGACCGGGCCGCTCACGCTCACCCGTGTGGTGATCGAGGACTCGCTCGCCGAGCTCGCCGGCGCGGTGTTGCTGGGGGACGCGGGCGGTACCATCGACGCCTGCACCTTCGAGCGCAACGTCGCTGGAACCCACGGCGGCGCGCTCTTCGTCACGGCCACCGCGACCGTGACGGGCACCACGATCCGCAACAACACCGCCAACGGCTACGGCGGGGGCATCACCTTCGGGAACGCAGCGTCGGCCGTGGTCACCGACTCCGTGGTCGAGGGGAACGACGCCAACATCGGGGGTGGCGTGTTCACCTTCGAGCGCGGGCTCGTCGACCTCACGGGCACGGTGGTGCGCAACAACACGGCCAGCAACGGCGGAGGGGGGGTATACGTGTGGGACTCCGACTTCACCGGCGGCGAGGTCTCGGAGAACGACGGCAACGGGCAGGGCGGCGGCGTGTTCGTGTACGAGGGCGGCTCGCTCACCGACGTACACGTCACCGGGAACCAGGCGATCGACGGCGCAGGGATGTGGCTGCAGGGCGACGTGGCGCTCACCGGCGTGATCGTGGACGCGAACACCGCCCTGGACTCGGCGGGCGGCGCGTACCTGCTGGAGGCGACGGTGACCGCCACCGACACTGCGTTCGAAGGGAACGAGGGCGCCGTGCGTGGCGGCGGGCTCCTGATGGTGGACTCCACCCTCACCGGGGGCGACATCTCCGGGAACGCTGCGGTGGACGGCGGCGGCGTCTTCATCTCCGGCGCGGGGATGGGAGCCAGCCACCTCGTGTCGGTGGCGGTGGCCGACAACACGGCGGTCACCTCGGGCGCAGGGGTCTACGCCGAGACCGACTGGAGCTTCGAGGACGTCGACCTGAGCCGGAACGTGTCGGGGGAGCGCGGCGGCGGGCTCTACACGACCTTCGGAGCCTCCGGCACCATGGCGGACGGCACGGTGTTCGGCAACGCGGCCGCGGAGCGAGGTGGCGGCCTCTACCCGAACGCCGCCTCCACGATCCTCATCCAGCGCACGTTGATCACGTTCAACGTGGCGCTGCGCGGGGCCGGGATGTACATCAACGACGGCAGCACCGTGACGGTGATCGACGCGGCGGTCGAGTCGAACGGCGACGCGACCACGGTGTCGGGCGGCGGGGCACGCGTGACGGGCGGCACGTTGATCTCGACGAACTCCGACTGGGGCACCGGCCCCACCGACAACGTGCCGGACGACGTCTTCGTCGAGGTGGGCCAGGCCGGGTACATCGGGTACGGCGACGACGAGACGTTCACGTGTGACGAGAACGCCTGCGTGCCGCTGCCTTGACGCGCCCGAGCGTCTCGGGGCTCGAGAGGCTGCTCAGGTGGCCCGGAGGCGCTTCACGAGGCGCCCGCCGGCGCGGCGCTTCACGAGGCGGCCCGCCTTCC
This sequence comes from Myxococcota bacterium, assembly GCA_044356535.1. Taxonomy (GTDB): domain Bacteria; phylum Myxococcota_A; class UBA796; order UBA796; genus JACKER01. The sequence continues at coordinate 48,479 of JBIKWC010000020.1, read as the reverse complement.
GGAGACGCTCCTTGCGGCCCTTGGCCTTGAGCTTGGCCTTGCTGCGGGCGGTCTTGTTGCGACGAGCGATGTGCATGGTGTACTCCGAGAGGAAAGACTGGCGCGCGTAACGCGGCGGAGCCCAACCAGACCAGCCGATCGCGTTCGACCACGGTACACTCCTCCATCAGCCGACCCGATCCTCGGAGTGGATGCGCGCATGACCTCCCGTACGTTCGCCATCGGCGACATCCACGGAGACCTCGAACAGCTCCAGAACCTGCTCGCACGGATCGCACCGTTCGATCGCGCGGACAAGTTCGTGTTCCTGGGCGACTACGTCGACCGCGGGCCCCGCTCGCGCGACGTCATCCACTTCGTCCGCCACGAGCTGCCGAAGACGGGCGCCAAGGTCGTCTGTCTCCGCGGGAACCACGAAGATGCCTGGCTCCGGGTGATCGACGAGGGCTGGGACGGCTTCGTGTTGCCGCCGGGCAACGGCTGCCTCGCGTGCCTGCGTTCGTTCACCGGTGGCCCCCAGCCCGAGCTCACCGACCAGCCCACCACCGATCTCGAGTGGGAGCAGCTGCTCACCGGCTCGTTCTTCCCCGACGACGTGGTCGAGTGGATGCGGACCCTCCCCCTCTGGCACGAGGACAACGACGCGATCTACGTGCACGCAGGCCTGCCGAAGGCGGGCGGCCGGTTCCTGCACCCGTCGGAGGTCGAGAATCCTGCGGTCATGTTGTGGACCCGCACCATGGAGTTCTTCAAGGAGTACCGCGGCAAGACGGCGATCGTGGGCCACACCGTGACCAGCCTCCTGCCGCCGGAGCTGTCGTACTTCACCCCCGAGAACCCCGAGAACCTGTGGGCCGGCGAGCAGGTGATCGCCATCGACACGGGCTGCGGCAAGGGCGGGTTCCTCACCGCGATCGAGATGCCGGAGCTGTTCGTGTGGGAGTCGCGCGATCCCGTGCGCCACCGCCGCAAGAAGGCCTCGGTCATCCAGATCTGATGCGCCTCGCCGCGATCGTCGACACGAGCGCGCAGGTCGCCGGGACCCGCTCCCGGACGGCGAAGATCGCGCTGTTGGCGGGGGCCCTCGCCCAGGTGGATGCGCCGCTGCGGATCCTCGTGCCCTGGCTCGCCGGAGAGCTGCGTCAGGGGCGGATCGGCGTGGGGTACGCGTCGGTGTATGCCCTGCGCACCTTGCCCCCGGCGGAGGGGGCCACGCTCACGATCGCCGAGGTCGACGAGGCGTTCGACGTGCTGAAGGCGCAGTCGGGCGCTGGCTCGGCGGCCCGGCGGACGGAGCTGCTGCGGGCCCTGTTCGCGCGCGCGACCGCCCCGGAGGCCTCGTTTCTGGGCGCGTTGCTCACCGGAGAGCTCCGCCAGGGCGCGCTCGCCGGGATCCTCGCCGACGCCGTGGCGCGCGCCGCAGGGGTTCCGGCTGCTGCGGTCCGGCGGGCCACGATGTTGTCGGGGGATCTCGTCGCGCCGAGCCTGGCAGCGTTCGAGAGCGGAGAAGCCGGCCTGCGCGCGTTCGACCTCGAGCTGTTCCGGCCGGTGTCTCCGATGCTGGCGGACACGGCGGAGTCGGTGGGGGACGCGATCACGCGGCTCGGCCTCGCCCGGTGGGAGGAGAAGCTCGACGGCGCCCGCATCCAGGTGCACCGCCAGGGAGCGACCGTCCGCGTCTTCACCCGGGCCCTGCTCGAGGTCACCGACGCCGTGCCCGAGGTGGTGGAGCTCGTCTCGGCGCTGGACGCGGACGACCTCGTGCTCGACGGCGAGGTGCTCGCGCTCGACGCGGCGGGGCGCGGGCTGCCGTTCCAGACCACGATGCGCCGGTTCGGGCGCAAGAAGGACGTGGCGGAGACCCGCCAGACGATCCCGCTGCACCCCGCGTTCTTCGATGTCCTGCGCCTCCGGGGCCAGGTGCTGGTCGATCTCCCTCTCCGGGACCGGTGGGCGCACCTGGTGGCGCTGGTCCCCGCCGCCCACGTGGTCCGATCGCTCGAGACGGCCGACGAACACGCAGCGAACACGTTCGTGGACGAGGTCCTGGCGCGCGGGCACGAGGGCGCGATGGTCAAGGACCCGGCGTCTCCGTACGAAGCGGGGCACCGGGGCGCGCGCTGGCTCAAGCTCAAGCCGGCCTGGACCCTCGATCTCGTGATCCTGGCCGCCGAATGGGGCTCCGGCCGGCGCAAGGGGACGTTGTCGAACCTCCACCTCGGCGCCCGCGACCCGCGCGGCGGCTGGGTGATGCTGGGCAAGACGTTCAAGGGGCTCACGGACGAGATGTTGGCCTGGCAGACCCGCGAGCTCCTCGCGCGCGAGCTGCGCCGCGACGGCCACGTGGTCTACGTCCGCCCGGAGCTCGTGGCGGAGGTCACGTTCCAGGACGTCCAGGGCTCGCCCCGCTACCCCGGCGGCGTCGCCCTGCGCCTCGCCCGCGTGGAGCGCTACCGCCCCGACAAGCGCGCGGAGGACGCCGACACCGTCGACCGGGTCCGGGACATCTTCCGGGGCGCCGTCGCGAAGGCCCGCGCGCCCTGACGGGTCAGCCCGGGGTCGCCTTCCGCTGCTGTTCCCCGAGGATCTCGCGCACGGCGGCCCGCATCTCACGGGCGTCGGCGTAGCGCCTGGCGGGCTGGAAGGCGCAGGCCTTGCGGAGGATGGGCCGGAGCAGCTCGGGCACGATCTCGTAGGGCCCTGGCTCGTCTCCGCCTTCTTCGAGCCAGGCGAGCTGCTTCGGCGCCTTGCCGGTCGCGATCGCGAACAACGTGGCCCCGAGCGAGTAGATGTCGGAGCGCGGCGTGACCTTGCGGGCGTCCTCGGTCTGCTCCGGGGACATGTACGACAAGGTGCCGAGCGACATCCCCGGGGCGGTGAGGTCGGAGCCGCCGTCACGGAGGATGCCGAAGTCCGCGAGCTTGACCGCCCCGCGGCTGTCCAGGAGCACGTTGGCAGGCTTCAGATCGCGGTGGACGTACCCGGCGGCGTGCACCACCTGGAGGCCGCCGAGCAGGCAGTCCGCGATGTGCAGGCACCAGCTCACGGGGAGCGGCCCGCGCTTCTTGACGAGCTGGTGCGCGTTGCCCCGGTCCATCAGCTCCATCGCCATCCACACGTAGCCGCCGTCCTGGCCGACCGCGTGGACCTTCACGATGTTCGGGTTCGACAACGTGCGGAGGACCTCGGACTCGCGGAGGAACCGCTTCTCGACCTTCGAGCCCACCACGCGGGGGTCGAGCATCTTGAGCGCCACGTCGGTGGCCGCGACGGTGTCCCGCCCGCGGTACACGGTGCCCATCGCGCCCTGCCCGACCGTCTCGAGCACCTCGAACCGTCCCTCTCCCACGAAGCTCGGCGGCCGGGTGTAATCGACGGACGGTTGCATGGGAACAGCATACGGCGCCCGCGCGACGGGCCGCAGTTACCCGAGGTATCGTCGAGATCCCAAAGGTACTTCCCGGACGATTCCCGAGGGTGTCCACCTCTGGTACCCGGAGCGCACCCGGGGCGAGCGCGCGCGATACGGCGCGGGTGGAGATCGCACATGCGGACCGTGTTGTTCCTCCATGGGCTCGAGGGTCGGCCGGACGGCACCAAGCCCACCGCCCTGCGGACCGCCGGCCTGCACGTGGTCGCCCCCGAAGGTCGCGGTCTCCCGCTCGCCGGGCGCGTTCGCGGCGGCCTCACCGCCCTCGATGCCCACCCTGGCGCGCTCCTCGTGGGGTCGAGCTACGGCGGGCTCGCGGCTGCGTGGATCGCCAGCGTGCGGCCCGCGGACCTGTCGGGCCTCGTGCTCCTGGCCCCGGCGCTCCACCACCGGGAGCCGCCCGTCGACGACCCCGCTGCGCTGCAGGTCCCGGCCACGTTGCCCGTCACGATCGTCCACGCGCCGGGCGACGCCGTGGTCCCCATCGCGGTGAGCCGGGCGTTCGCAGCGCGGCACCCGCACGCGGTGCTCGTGGAGGTGGACGACGCCCACGACCTGCGGCGCTCGCTGGCCACCATCGTCGCCGCCGTGCTGGGGCACGCTGGCTGATCAGTCGAGGGGCGGGAGGGGACGCGCAGGCAGCCGCACCGCCGCCGGGATCCCGTAGTCCCGCAGGATCTGCGCGGTCGTCTCGGCGAGGCCCGCCGTCGCCACCACCAGCTCCGACCGCTCGCCCGACGGCGCGAACGCCACGTGCACGAAGGGCCCCGCGGGCGCAGTGAACGCGTCGACCACGTCGGCCAGCGACCCGATGGTGCGGCCGTCGATCGCGTCCACGACGTGGTCGCGCAGGCCCTCGTACCCCACGGACCACGGGGACGGCAGCACCTGCGACAGGATGATGAGGCGCCGCCGGCCCGTGTCCTGGGCGCCCTCCAGCAGCTGCGAGGCCCCCACCAGCCGCAGCGGCGCGCGCGAGGTCCAGTCCTTGCCCCAGGCGCGCAGGTACTCGCCGTCGAGCTCCACGAACACGAGCCCGCCGACGATGACGTAGGGCGGAGGGTCGTCGCCGCGCCGGACGGGGACGAGGTCGAGCGCGGTGGGGCTGTCGCGCAACACCACGGAGACCTCGCGCTCCACGCCGTCGCGCAGGATCCTGGCCGGGACCACGTCCCCGGAGCGGTGGCCCTCGACCACGAGCTGGGAGAACTCCACCCAGCCCCAGCGCGGGTGCTGGTAGTAGCCCCGCGAGTCGATCGCGTGGCCGTCGAGCGCCAACAGGACGTCGCGCGGGCGAAGGGAGCCGTCTCCCGTGGTTCCGCGGGGCACCGAGCGGATCATCACGCCGCGTGGCGCGTTCCCGAGGCCGAGCCACGCCGCCAGCGCGCGGTCCATGGTCCACTGCCACGAGAACCGGACCGTGGGGAACGGCAGGTACGGCCCCGGCGCGGTGGCCCGGGCGTAGTACGCAGCCAGGAGCTCGACCGGCACCACCCACACCGTGTGTTCGTTCTGGCCCGTGGCGAGACCCACCAGCGCGCCGTCGTCGTCGACGACCGGCTCGGCCCACCCGCCGTCGGCCAGGTCGCTGCGCCCCAGGAGGTACGCGTGCCGGCAGCGACCGAACCACGCCTCCGAGACCGCGATCCGCTTGATGCGGAGCTCGGCGAGCTCGAACTGCTGCTGGTACCAGCGGATGGCGCGCAGGTCCCCGCTCGTGGGCGTGGAGCCCGCGAACGCCAGCGGCTCCAGGTCGTCCACGAAGCCGGGGGCGTCCACGACCAGCAGCGCGAGGTTCGACTCGCGATCGACGTGGAACACGCGCGCCAGGGCCCGCGGGGGACGCCCTTCGCGCTCGACCTCCACCAGCGTGGCGCCGCTCACCATCTGGGCGGACGTGAGGAGGTAGCCCCCCGGCATCACCGCCGCCTGCGCGTTGCGGGTGGCCGGGCGGCGCTTGACCCACGGGCGGTCGGCGTCGTGGTCCTGGTAGGACACCACGAGGCCCACCACGCCGCGCTGGAGCTGGCTCAGGGTCGCCGGTTCGGCGCGGTTCCCGCTCACAGGTGCCGATCCTGGTGCACGCCGTACCGGGCGAGGATCTCGGTGTGCGCCGCCGCAGCAGCCTCGCGATCGAGCACGACCAGGCGGTCGCCCGCGCACTCGAAGACGTGGAAGGGGTCGGGGTTCGACTCGATGGCCGACACGAGCGCCTCGAGACCGGGGACCAGCTGGCCGTTCACCCGCTCGACCACGAGGTTCTGGTGCCAGTAGGCCCCGATGTTCACGGGGTGATCGAGGCGCCGCAGCAGCACCACGCGCTCGCTCCGCCACAGCTCGAGGTCCACCTGCGGTCGCACCTCGTACTCGTAGAGCAGCAAGCGGTCTGCCTTGCTGCGCCAGTCGCTCCCGAAGGTCCGGAGCATCTCGAAGTCGAGCGGCACGAACACGAAGCCCCCGTGGATGTAGTACCGGGGCCGGACGTCGTGCTGGGCGGCGTACCGCAGGGCCCCCGGCCAGGGAACCAGCGGCACCCCCACGTCGAGCACGGTCCCCGCGCGCAACACGCGGACGTGCAGCACCTCGCCCAGGAAGTGGCGATCCACGAGCCCGAGGACATCGGTGCGGAGGAGGTCGTCGCCGTCGGCGTCGCGGGGGAGCGCAGGGTGGGGCGGCAACGCCACGCTGCCGTCGTTGGCCACGGCGACGTCGTCCACCGCCAGCAACACGTCGCCCACCTCCAGGTGACCCTCGGCGCTCGAGGCGGGGTACACGCGGTCGATCCGCACCCCGGTCTGGGTGGGCGACAACCCGGCGGCAGCGTGGGCTGCCGGGTTCTGGAGGGAGGTCACGCGGACCCCCAGGGAAGGGAACCCCTGGTAGCTGGCGCCCGCGGCGTCGCGCCGGAAGTGGTGAACGACCTCCGCCGGGATGAAGTACCCGACGTTCTGCAGGTCGGCGGACGCCTGGAACGCCACCCCCACCACGCGGCCGTCCTGCACGACCGGTCCCCCGCTGTTGCCGGGGTTGATGGCGGCGTCGGTCTGCACGCTCAGGTGCTGCTCGTTGGCCGGGTGGCGGTACGACTGGAACTCGATGCGGGAGACCACGCCGCGCGTGGACGAGATCTGGCGGCCGCCCGCGGGGTACCCGTACGTCTCCACGACCGAACGGAGGCGGGGCAACCCACCGAACGTGAGCGGCGCGATGCCGTCGAGCACGCCCTCGTCCACGAGGCGCAGGAGCGCGAGGTCGCAGTCGTGACCCACCGCGTGGACCACGGCCCGGTGGGGTTCCGGGTCGCCGTGGAGGTAGACGTGGAGCATCCGGGCGTCGCTCACGACGTGGGCGTTCGTCATGACGAGCCCGCCCTCGATCACGAAGCCGCTGCCGCTTCGCTCGTAGACGGGCGACGGCTCCCAGGGCACGTACCAGTTCGGCCGCTGGCTGTACGTGACGATCCGGGCCACCGCCCGGTCGAGGTCTCCCAACCACCACCCTCCGGAGGAGCAGGCTGGCACGCGGGGCTGCGAACGTCAACGCCGGAGCCCGCAGTGGGGCGCCGCGATACGCTGCCTGCTCCCCCCTCCAGGCGCGTCCATGGACCCCGAAGCGCTCGATGCGGCCGCGCTGCTCTGCAAGATGGCCAACGCGCCCGACCTGTTGAGCTGGCTCGGCCTCGCCCCCGCCGCCACCGCCACCGAGGCCCGCGCGGCCCTGGAGGCGAGCCGAAAGCGCATGCAGGCGATGCAGGCGAACCCGAAGTTCAAGGACGTGGCCAAACACGTCATCAAGTCGTACCGCAAGCTCGACGAGCTCCTGGCGGACCCCGCGGCCTACCTCGCCTCCGTCCACGCGGACCGCGCGACCAGCCAGCTGCCCCTCCTCGAGTCCGCGATCGACGCGGTGTTGTCGGACGGCATCATCACCGCCGACGAAGAGGCCCACGTCCGCGAGGCCGCGATGCGCCTCGGGTTCGCCGAGGAGGTGTACGAGCGCGTGCTCGCCGATCGGTGCGCGAAGAAGGGCGTCACCGTGCCCGAGGCCCGCCAGGGCGGAGCGAAGTCCCAGGCCGTCGCCACCATGGGGCCCACGACGGGGCAGTTCCGCATCGACCGCAACCTGCGGGCCGCGCACCGCACCGCCGGGACCGGTTGGTGGGACGACGCCTTCACGAAGATGCTGTTGCAGCTGGTCCCGCACGACGCGAAGCGGATCGTGGATCTCGCCTGCGGGCTCGGCTGGTCGGCGATGGCGCTGCTGCCGGAGCGCCCGAACTTCGAGTACCTGGGGTTGGACCAGAACCAGGTGCAGGTCGACATGGCCCGGAAGAACCTGCAGGCGGTGGGCCTCGGGGACCGGACCATCGTGCAGTGTATGGACGTGACGAAGCTCCAGATCCCGGCGGGCGCCGTCGACGCCGCGATCTGCGTGATGAGCCTGCAGAACTTCCGCGACTCGCGCCCGGTGTTCTCGGAGGCCGCGCGCATCCTCCGCCCCGGGGGCCGGTTCCTCGTGGTGGAGCCCGACTCGCTGGGCCAGCAGTTCTGGTTCGACCGGGCCCTCGTGGGCTTCAACGACCTGTTTCAGGAGCTGTGCGAGCGCGTCGACGAGAACCTGCGGGACGCCTCCGGCGTGTCGGACCCCCTGGGGCAGCCGGGCATCGCCATCGGTCCCGAGCTCGGCGCGCGCATGGCAGCAGCGGGCCTCGAGCCCGAAGACATCCACGTCCACGCGCTGCAGGCCGCGCAACGCACCACGTTCCCGGCGTTCTCGCGCCGGCTGCGCAAGCGCATCGACGCCATGGTGGAGGCGGGCTCCGTCTCCCCGGACGACGTGACCGTGCGCACCCTGCTCAAGGCGCTCGACGGGCTGGAGCGCGACCAGAGCCCGACGGCCCTGGGCACCGGCGTCCACGTCCTGCCGCTGTTCGCGGTGGTGGGCGTCAAGCGGGGCTGAGGGCCCTACTTCTTGAACTGGACCTCGGAGACGCAGAGCTCCGGGTACTCGGCGCCGGGACGCACGGCGTCGACCTTCATCTTCACCGAGGAGGTCGTGACGGGCGTGATCGGGAGGGTCTGGGCGAGGGGCATCACGGCCTTCACGTCGAGCGACTGCGTGGAGCCGTCCGAGAACTGGAGGGTCACGCGCGATGGCGCAGTGCCCTTCTTGAGCATGTCGACCGAGCCACACATGCCGTTGCACATCGACAGGCCCGTGATCCGCGTGGCGCCGTCGAACACGAACTCGAGCCACTCTCCGCTGCCGTCGCCCGTCTTGTTGCCTTCGCACCAGTAGGTGTCGCGCACGCCGTCGCCGGCCTGGCCCGCGAAGTAGGAGCCGTCGGCGTCGGAGGCGGCTTCGGAGGACGCCGTGACCGACTTGATGGAGGCGAACGCTGCGTCGGCCTGGTCGTCCCAGACGAGGATCTCGCTGATCGCGGTGTCGGGGAAGGCCGAGCCGTTGTAGACCTGACCGACCTTGAGCCGGACCTTGGAGGTGGAGACGGGCTTCGGCGGCGTGAACACCTGCATCTGGTAGGTGTCGGTCAGCGACCAGGCCGCCGTGGTCTCGTCGGACCACACGATGGTCAGCTCCTTCGGCCGGTTGGCCTTCGACCAGCTCGAGCCCGACCAGTCGCCCGGGAGGATGGCGATCTTCGTGACGTTGTGAGCGCCGCCGAGGTCGACCTCGATCCAGGAGCCCACCCCGGAGCCCGCGTCGCCCTCGAACCACGGGGTCATCGCCTTGCCGTCCTTGACGTTGTCGGCGGGGTAGCTCGCGCCATTGGCCGAGTACGACGACTTGGCGGTCACGGCCGCGATCTTCACGGGGGCGGCCTCGGCGGCCAGGGACAACGTCAGGGCGAACATGCGGGAACCTCCGGCGCCGAAGTCCTACCACACGGGCGCGGCGCCGCGGACACAACCCGCCGGGGTGCGGCGTTCGTCCCCTCACCCGTCCGTGGGCTTCCGCCCCGAGATCCTCCCCCACACCGCGCGGACCCCGGCGACCGCGGCCACACCGCCGGCGAGGAGCAGCTTCTTGCTCGCGAACAGCAGCGCGAGGAGGCCCTTGAACATCCCGGTCTTGGCGGCCACGGCGCCGCCGGCCACCAGCGCGGCGAGCCCGTACGCCGCCTTGTTGTCGACACCCGGGACGTAGTCGGCGTAGCGGTGGCCGTCCTCGAACCGGGCGAGGCCGCGGATCCGCTCCATCCCCTCCTTCACCTCGGGCAGCAGCGTCGGCGTGGACAACGCGTTGAGGGACAACACGCCCTTCCGCCCGAGGACCCGGACGTCGTAGTTGAGGGTCTCGTTGCCTGCGTCGGAGCGGATGACGGTCGCCCAGTACAGCACCTTGCTGCCTGCGTCGTAGTGGGGGGCTTCGGCCCACCCGACGAGCTCGAGCCCGTCGAGCCCGGCCTTCCGGCGCTCCTCCCCCGCCGCGCGCTCGCCTTCCTTCATCGAGGTCAGGAGCTCCTCGTAGTCGATCGAGGCGGCGTCGGCGTCGTCGACCCAGCCGTCCTGGTCCAGCCGCAGCAGGACGGCCCAGCTCCCCGGCCCGAACAGGTGGCTGTCGGCGGGCAGCCACAACCCGAGGGTGTCCGGGTCGGGCGGGTTCCCCCAGGTCTCCAGGATCCGCGAGGTCTCGGCCGGGTTCGCGTACCGGTCTCCCTCCCCGAGGGCCAGCGAGACGGCGCCCCCCTCGAGCGAAACGACCCCGCGCTGCCACGTGATGCCCTCCTCGAAGCCGACCATGGCGGCGGCCATCACCGGCGCCTCCTCGGGGGCCACGCCGCCCTCGACGAGCCAGGCTTCGGTCGCGTCCCGGAAGGCCTTCACCTCGGCCGTCATCGGCGGAAGGGGCGCCAGGGAGGGGTTCGGGGCAGGCTCCTGGGCGGAGGCGCTCGACACGAGGAGCCAGATCATCGCCCTCCGAGGCGGTTCGCGTGGGCGGAGCCACCGTACCATGAGCGACCGCGGGTTACGCCGCCCCGCGGAGGCTCCCATCGCCGGCCGGACCCCCTGGACCACCTTCGACCGCGCGAGCTGGTCGGCGCTCCGAGCCGACACGCCGCTCACCCTCTCGGACCAGGACCTCGCCACGCTGCGGGGTCTCGACGTGCCGATGTCGGTGGACGAGGTCGAAGAGGTGTTCCTGCCCCTCACCCGGCTCCTCAACCTGCACTTTCGGGCGTCCCGGGAGCTGCACGCCGTCCGGGCCTCGTTCCTCGGGCGCGCCGACAGCGCCGTGCCCTTCGTCATCGGGCTCGCAGGCTCGGTAGCGGTCGGGAAGAGCACCTTCGCGCGCGTGCTCACGACGCTGTTGTCCAGGTGGGAACACCACCCCCGTGTCGCCCTGGTCACCACCGACGGATTCCTGCTGCCGAACGCCGAGCTCGAGCGGCGCGGGCTGATGTCGCGGAAGGGGTTCCCCGAGTCGTACCACCGCTCTGGCCTCCTCGCGTTCGTGTCCGCGCTCAAGTCCGGAGAGCCGGTCGTCTCCTCGCCGGTCTACTCCCACCGGACGTACGACATCGTCCCGGGCGCGAAGAACGTGGTCGAGCGGCCCGACGTGGTGATCGTCGAGGGCCTCAACGTCCTCCAGTCCGGCGTGGGAAACGCGTTCGTCAGCGACTACTTCGACTTCTCCGTGTACCTGGACGCCGAGCTCCCGGACCTGCGCCGCTGGTACGTGGAGCGCTTCCGCCGCCTGCGCGACACCGCCTTCCGCGAACCCGACAGCTACTTCCACCGCTACGCGGCGCTCACGGACGCGCAGGCGGACGCGCGGGCGCTCGAGATCTGGTCGTCGATCAACGAGCGGAACCTCCTCGAGAACATCCTGCCCACCCGGGAGCGGGCCACGCTCGTGGCCAAGAAGGGGCTGGACCACCGGGTCGACCAGGTCCGACTCCGGCGGCTGTGATGCCCGGGTCGCTCACCCGCTGGTGTGATCGACACGACGGGCTCCGGGCGCTGGCCCTCGAGGTGTGGTGCGCGCTCCCCGAAGGGGAAGCAGCCTACGAAGCTGCCGTCACCGACCTGGTCGTCGACCTGCAGGAACACCTGGCGCTGGAGGAGGAGCACCTGCTCCCAGCCTGGGCTGCGCTGCCGGATCCACCGCCCAACGCGACCGCCGACGTGTACCGGGCCGACCACGTGCTGCTCCGCCGGCACCTGGCCACGCTCTCCACCGCCACCTCGCTGGTGGACCGGGCGACCACCACCGCCGCGCTCGTGGAGGTGCTGGACCACCACGACCGCCGCGAGCGCAGCGCGATGTTCCCGGGCCTCGATCGGACGCTGCCCGCCGCCCGGGTGGCTGCGTTCCTGGCGATCGCGACTGCCGCCGAGCGACCGCGGTCGGCGCCGCGCACCCTCGGCCGCCGCGGGCCCCGGACCGGAGACCCTGCGATCACCTTCGCGACCGACGCGCCCCTCGACGGCCTCCTCGGCGAGGTCCGTCCCCCCAACCACCCGAAAGGAGAGCGCCTGCTGCGCGCCGTGCAAGAGGCGGTCGCGTCGGCCGAGGCCGCGCCGTCCGTCCGCGAGCGCCGCGCCCGCCTGCTCGAGGCCTGGGGACGCTGGCGCCTGCTCGGGCTCGTGTCCCGGGGCGACCGGGCGGAGCGCTGAAGGCTACTGCGCGGGACCGTCCGCGTGGGGGAACGGGAACGGATCGAGCGAGCGCCGGTTCGACTGGAACAGGGCCATCTCCTCGAGGGTGTAGGGCGCCTCGGACTCCTGCACCCGGCCCAGGACGAACGCCTCGACCACGTCGCGGACCTGGTCGCCCCACTCCGTCTCGGTGCGGGTGTCCCAGAACACGAAGAGCGCGGCCCGGCGCTCGGCCTCGGTCTGGAGCACGGGCCCCTCCACCAGCGGAGCGCCAGTGGTCCACAACGTCTCCAGCCGGTCGGGCAGCTCCTCGACCGTGCGGAGGACCGCCTGGTCCGCCATCGCCTCCGACAGCGCCACGAGCGGAGCGGAGGTGGCGTCCGCGACGCGATCCTCGATCTGCCCCCACCGGCGGCCCGACACGTACCAGGAGCCTGCGGCGACACACGCCGTCGGCACGACGAGGCAGAGCGGGTACGGCCGGAAGCGGGTGCCGGGGATGGGCTCCATCTCCTGGAACTTCGGCGCGGTGCGACGCACCTGGAGCGTGCCCTCGTCGGTCAGCACCACCTTGCCCTTCCAGGCCTGGTCGCTGCGGAAGACCTTGTGGTCACCGCGGTCCTTGACGCGGTCGTAGCCGAGGCCCGTGATCTGGGCCTCCACGGCGTCGCGCGCTCGGGCCACGGCGGCACCCCAGACCGTGACCTCCTCCACGGGGGGCGGGTCCGGCTCGTCCGCCTGCGCGATCGCCAGCGCCCACCACACCTGGACCTCCCGCCGCGGCCTAACCCACCGCGCCGCGCCCCGTCGGACAGGGTCCTGGTGTATGGTGTCGCTTCGGTGCGGGGGGGCCTTGAGCGAGGTCGGGGAGCCGATCGACATCCTGGGCGAGCTGATTCGGGCGCTGGTCGAGCGGCCCCGCGACAGCGACCTCGCGGAGCGCCGGTCGGCAGATCAACGGATCCTGGAGCGCCTCGCGGCGGCTGCCAACGCGGTCCACTCGGCGCCGCGCTCCGGTAACGAGCCGGTCCCCAAGCGCGTCGCGACCGCCATGGGGCTGGCGCTGCTGTCGGCGCCGCACCTCACGGGCACCCTCCCGGCACCCAGCCGGGACGGCGCGGAGGTCGTCGAGCCGCCCCGGCGCACCCCCGACGTCCCGCTCCTGATCTCGAACGAGGTGCTGGAGCGGTCGCTCGGGGTAGCGGGGTGGGAGGTCGACGAGCTCCGCGAAGAGGTCGATCGCCGCGCGGGGCGCTCGCTCAAGTACCTGCGGACGGCCAACTGGCTCTGGTCGTACTTCCGGCTCGGTGAACAACCCACCTGGACGTTGTCGCGGGTGCTGTTCCCGGGGACCCCGGAGCCCGGTCCCCCGCTCACCCGGCGCGGCGGGCAGCTGTACCTGTTGGCCGAGATGGTGCCCCACAGCCCCCACGCGCTGTACCTGCCGTGGTTGTCGCCCGACCCGGCGCTCTGCCCCACGTCGTTCCGGAGCCGCACCGTCGACCCGTCGCTGCGGTCCCGCATCGGGCGGGGGATCGGGGCCGACGAAGAAGAGGTCTCCGAGCTCCTCGAGGCGATGGTGGCGTTGGTGCCGGTCTCGAACCCGGCTCCGTGGCTGGCAGCCGATCAGTGGCGGGCAGACGGCCTCGCGGCGCTCACCGACCTCGGCCCCACGTACGCGGCCGGCGACTGGCTGCTGCGGCCCGTGGGCACCGACGGCGCCGACTGGCGCGCGTGGATCCGCGTAGGGCCCGAGGGCCTCAAGCTCAAGAACGCGCCCGAGAAGATCTTCGACGCGCTGGCGCTCCCCCGCATCTCCGCCATGGCCCGCCTGTTGTACACGGCGCTGCTGGCGACGGTGCACCGCGAGGGCACCGGAGGCGAGGCCTCGGTGCGTCTCGAGGACGTCGACCTGTTCGACGTGCCCCGCCACATGAAGGCCGTGCTGGCGCCGCTACACACCTGGGTCGCGCGCTCGTCCACCGCGCGGCACATCGCGAAGGAGACCGGCCGCCCGCTGGAGGAGGTGTCCCGCCTGCTCGCGCAGATCCGGGCCGCGTGGGTGAACCACGAGCGTTCGAGCTGGTGCGGCCAACCGGGCTCACGCACCCCGTCGATCCAGACCCTCCTCCTCGAGCACCTCCTCGCCATGGCAGCGGGCCTCCGCACGACCGTCCGGCAGGTTCCCGACGGGCGCGGCCAACACCGCGACCTCCTGCTCTTGTTCGCCGCCCACTACCTGCGGGAAGCGCGCCTCGAGCGACTGTGGATCAAGTCGATGTCCGACTGCGCGGACGAGCAGCGCAAGATCCCGCCCCCCGAGGACATCGTTGGCGCCTGGTTCTTCCGGGCCCTCAAGCGCGTCCTCGACGAAGCCGACAAAGACGGCCCGCCGCAGCAGCAGACCTGAGGCGCGCCGGGCCCCCCCGAACGGGTGGGTCTCCCCGTTCGGGCAGGGAGCCCTTGGCGCAGGTACACTGGGATCCCAAGGGTCGTACATGCTCCGATTCCTGCTGGCGTCCACCCTCGCGTTCCTCCCCGCTGCCCCGCTGGGCGCCTTCGGCCTGGGCGTCGCGCACGCCCAGGAGTGGACCGTCGGCGCACGGGAGGTCGAGCCCACCGACCTGCCGGCGCAGCCCGAGGGGTTCGTGACCATCGAGGGCGCCTTCCTCCGGATCCACGGCCCGGAGTCCGAGACCGACCTCCTGCTGCGCCTCGCCCGCCACGGCTCGGAGGCGCTGCCCGCGCTGGCCGAGCGCCTGCAGGTGCCGATCGGCTCGACCGTCCACGTGTACGTCGCCCGCGACGAAGCCGAGTTCCGCGCGCTCCAGCCGGGCCGCCCCCCGACGTGGGCCGACGCGACCACGTATCCGCAGCTCGGAGCCATCTTCCTCCGGGCGCCGGCCGCCCGCGGCGGCATGGCCCGTCCGCTCGAGCAGGTCTTCGACCACGAGCTCGTGCACGTGCTGGTGGGCCGCGCGTTCCGGGGCGCCGAGCCACCGCGGTGGCTGCAGGAGGGCATCGCGCGCCTGCTCGCCGGAGAGGTCGTCCCCGACGAGGCGACCACGCTGATGCGCGCCCGCGCCACCGGGAGCTGGATCCCGCTGTCCGCCCTGGCCGACGGCTTCCCCTCGGACGGGCTCCGCGCGCAGCTGGCCTACGCCGAGTCCGGTGACTTCGTCGCGTGGCTCGAGGAGACGTACGGCCCCGCCACCCTCCCCGCGCTCCTCCGGGCCTCCGCGGGCGGCGCCGGCATGAACGAGGCCGTGTACCGCTCCACGGGTGACCTCCTCCACGAGGTCGAGGACGCCTGGACGGCCGAGCACACCCCGCCGAGCGGAGCCAGGCTCGCGGCGCTCGCCAGCGGTGACTGGCTCTGGGGCGTAGGCGCGGTGGCCCTCGCGGGCGCTGGTATCCAGCGCCGGCGCCGGTTCCACAAGCGCCTCGAGGAGATGGGGCGCGAGGAGGCCGAGATGGACGCCCTCCTGGCCAGCGTGCGGGCGCGCCGGGCCGCATAGACCCTCCGGTGGTTGAAGGGTGGCCCGCGAGGGGCTACCAGGAGGCCCGGCCGCAGCAGTCCGGGGAGGAACGAGGATGCGGGGACCGTTGGACCCACGGACGTGGCTCGCCGACCCGTGGCTGTGGGTCGCGCTGGTCCTGGGGCTCGCTCTCCGGGCCATTCCCCTGGCCATCTGGCCCCAGTTCGAGTGTCTCCGCGACGAGTGCATCTACCGTGGGATGGCGATGTCCATCCTCGACGGCCAGGGCCTCACCACGTCCAACAAGGGGTGGCTGCCGTCGCCCGGGTACCCGTACCTCATGGCGTGGTCGCGCCAGCTCACGGGCAGCATGTTCACGCTCAAGGTGGTGCAGGTCGCCCTCGGGGCGGCCAGCAACGCCCTGATGTACGGGCTCACGCTCGAGCTCTCGGACCGCCGCGCGGCCCGCATCGCTGCGTTCCTCTTCGCGTTGAACCCCACGCTCGCCTGGTTCACCAACACCTGGTGGATCGAGACCGTGTACATCTTCACGCTGTTGCTGGCCGCGATGTTGATGATGGCGGCCCGGCGCAGCGATCAGCCCCTCCAGGCGCTGCTGTCCGGGGTCACCCTCGGCGTGGCCGTGTTGTTCCGCGGGGTCGCGACGTACCTGCCGCCGTTCTGGATGCTGGCGGCGATCTACCCGATCGAAGGCAACCCGTTCTCGCTCGACGACTGGTGGATCTCGGCCAAGCGGCGCTGGCGCAGCGTGGTGGCGTTCGGGGTCGGCGCGGTCCTCACCGTGGCGCCGTACTCGCTCACGGCGAGCCAGGTGCAGGGCGGGTTCATGGTCACCGACGCCACCGCCGGCCACGTGTTGTTCCTGGGGAACAACGAGTTTCCGCCGCTCACCTTCGACTACGGCATCGGGATGCTCACGCAGCCCGTGTTCGAGCGGTACCTCGCCAGCGGCCGCCAGGCGTGTGACCGCACCGCGCCGCCGGTGTTGTCGTCGTCGTGCGAGGTCAAGGAGGCGATGCTCTGGATCCGGCAGAACCCGGGCACCTTCCTGGGACGGGTGCCGGTGCGCGTGGCCCAGATGCTCAACCCCCACAGCTTCCTGACCCGCCACCTGCGGTGGGGCTACTGGCCCGGGTTCCCCTGGTGGGCGAAAGAGCTCGTCGTCCTGCAGATCGTGGTGTTCTCGGCCGCCCTCATCCAGCTCGGGACGCTCGGCGCCTGGGCGCGCGCGAAGGGCCCGTACGGCCTGATGGCGGTCGGAACCACCGCGTACACCATGTTCACCATCGCCGTGATGTACGGCATGACCCGCTTCCGCCTCCCGCTCGAGGCGCTGTGGACCGTGTACCTGGCGATGTTCCTCGCCAACCCGCGCCAGTGCCTGGCTGCGTTGCGGGCCGACAGCTGGCGCCTCGTGGGCGCGCTCGTGACGCTGCCTCCGATGTTCGTGCTGATGTGCTGGTACCTGCCCACGGGCTGGCCGTGGTTCTGGAAGTAGCGCGCAGCGCCGAGCGCCGTCCTCTGGTAGGCTGGCTCCCGATGCGTATCTGGCCCCTCGTCGCGATGGTCGCGTGTACGTCGATGCCCCCGAGCGGGCGTCCGCTGAGCCCCGTGTCGAACGTGGCCCCACCGCTCGCAGGCGCGCCTGCCACGCCCGCTGCCCCGCGGGGCCCACAGGGCGACGCCTCGGCGTTCGACGACGAGCGCAACGACGCGGCGGACGCCAGACCCACCACGGGCGACCCGGACCCCGAGGACAAGCTCGCGCGGATGGCGCAGTTCGCGAAGTCTCCGCCCGCTCCGTCGGCGCCGGTCGCCGCCCCCACCCAGCCGCCGTTGCCGGGCGTCGCCGCGCCGATCTGGGACCCATCGCGCCCCCTGCCGGAGACCTCGTTCGGGGTCCGCGTGTTGGGCGTGTTGCTGGACCTCAACCCGCCGCGCGCGGTGCTGGGACTGCCGGACGGCCGGGAGCAGGTGGTCACCGCCGGCGCCATGTTGCCCGCGGAGGGCGTCGTCGTGCTCGCCATCGGCCGCGATGCCGTCCAGATCGCGCGCATCACGCCGCAGGGGTTCTACGCCCGCGTCGAGACCGACACGGTGATGTCGCTGGCGCCCAGCCGCTGAGCGGGGTCGCGGCGGAGCTCAGCCCGTCACGGTGACCCAGCGCGCGACGCCGAAGGCGAAGGCACACAGGAAGGCGTAGCCGAAGAAGTCGAGCGGGCCGAGCTTGCCTCCAGGAACCCCTGGACCAGGATCTCGAGCACGAGTTCGAGCAAGGCGCGTCCCCTGACCGGATACGCCGCCAGCCGTCGGTGTTTGCACCCGCGGTGACGGACGCCCCCGACCTGGCGTTCGAAGCCGAGGTTCCCAGCTGAACCCCGGTGGGTTCCCGCCGACGACGACGAGACGACGCCGGTTCTCGCCCGGCACGGGCCGTGCTTGGCCCGGACCATGGACCCGCTCACCCTGTCGTCCCTGGCCCTGTTGCTCGGCGTGTTGTTGCATCCCACCCTCCCGGGCGCGACGTTCTGGTGGGCCTGCGTGGCAGGCGGGCTCCTGTTGTTGGGGGCGTGTACCCGGCGCTGGCCGGCCCTGTTGCCCGGGATCCTCGTAGCGGGGCTGCTCGCCGGGCGATCGGTGCCCCAGGGACCCGCGCTGGAGGGCCCGCTAGCGGTGGTCGGCGTGCGGGTGGGCGCAGGGTCGGGTCGCACCGGGGACGTGCGGCTGGAGCGAGCGATCGCCGGGGTGTTCGCGCCCGGTCGCGTGCGGGTGCGGTTCCCCGGCCTCGCGCCGGCGCCGGGGACACCGGTGGTGCTGGTGGGCGAGGCGTACCCCGTGCGACCCGCGATCGAAGGCGCCCCGGACCCGCTCCGCGCCGCGGCCCTGTCTGGGGTTCGGACCGAGCTGCGCGCGACCTCGGCGCGGGTGATCGGCGGGGACCCGGTCGAGGCCATCACCCCAGAGCGGGATCCGACGGGGATCCTGCGCGCGCTGGTGCTCGGCGATACGAGTGGCTGCACCCCCGAGGACCTCGACGTCCTGCGCCGCACCGGGACCACCCACCTCCTCTCGGTGTCCGGGTTCCACGTCGGGGTGGCGGCGATGTTGGTGCGCGTCGTCGTCCGCACCCCGCTGCGGCTCGCCGCGACCCGGTTCCCCCGGGGCCTCCCCGACGGCGCCGTCGACGCGGTGTCCATCACCGCAGCGTGGGCGTATGCGTGGCTCGCGGGGATGCCGGTTCCCGCCCAGCGAGCTGCAGCGGCCCTCTCGATCGTCGCCGTCGGGCGGTCCCTGGGCCGTCGCACCTCCGGAGTCCCGGCCCTGGCGGCGGTGGCTGCCACGCTGGCGGTGCTCGACCCCGGCTCCGTCGCCGGCGCCAGCTTCCAACTGTCGTTCGGCGCCATGGTCGGCCTGGTGGTGGTGACGCCGAAGCTGGTGGAGCGCCTGCCGGACGTGAAGGGCTGGCCGTGGCTCTTCCGGTCCGGGTTCGAGGCCACGATCACCACGGTCGGGACCACGCTCGCGACGCTGCCCGCCAGCGCGTGGTGGTTCCAGGCCGTGCCGCCGCTCGCGATCCCCGCGAACATCGTGGCCATGCCCATCCTCGGGCTGTTGGCGGTGCCGTGTGGCGCGCTGGCGTGCTGGGCTCCCTGGCCCTTCGACGCGCTCGGCGCCTGGGTGGGCACGCTGCTCTGCCGGTTCGCGGTGTGGGCGCTGGCGTACTGCGCGGTGGACCCGTGGACCCCCGCCGTCGGACCGGTCGGGGCGGTGGTGCTGGTGGCGGCGGTCGCGTTGTTCCTCCGCTGGCCCCTCGCGGGGACCGCGCTCGCCACGGCGTGTTTGTGGCCCGTGCGCTGGGCGCCCGCGACCACCCGGGTGACGTTCCTCGACGTGGGCCAGGGCGACGCCGCGCTCGTGGAGCGGCCGGACGGCCACCGGATGCTGGTGGACGGCGGCGCCCACCCCACCGCCGTCGTCGGCTGGCTGCGGCGCAACGGCATCCGCCACCTGGACGTGGTCGCCCAGTCGCACCCCGACCGCGACCACGCCGGGGGCCTGCCTGCGGTGCTGCAGGGGCTGCGGGTCGAGCGCGTGTGGGCCCACGAGCCCTCCCCCGAGCTCGCGGCCGTCGCCCGGGCGCAGCGGGTGCCCATCATCCTGGCGGA
Source organism: Myxococcota bacterium (assembly GCA_044356535.1). Lineage (GTDB taxonomy): Bacteria > Myxococcota_A > UBA796 > UBA796 > JACKER01. The sequence continues at coordinate 28,762 of JBIKWC010000020.1, read as the reverse complement.
TTCGTCGTGGACGTGGCCTCCGCCGGTCGGGCCGCTGAAGGGCAACGACGCCTCGCTGGTGTTCACGGTCGACGGCTTCGTCTTCACCGGCGACGTCGAGGCCGAGGCGGAGGCGACGCTGGCGGCGCAGCTCCCGGCGGCGTGTGTGCTGAAGGTGCCGCACCACGGCTCCGCCACGTCCACCACCGACCCCCTGCTGGAAGCGGTCCACCCCGCGCTCGCCGTGGTCTCCGTGGGCCCCAACCGCTACGGTCACCCGGCCCCCGGCACCCTGAAGCGCCTCGGAGACGCAGGTGTGCGCGTGATCACCACCCGCGAGGCCGGCACGATCGTGGTCGAGCGGTCGGGCGAAGGGGTGCTGGTTTCGTCGGACCTCGGCGTGGAGCGCATGCCCTGCCCCGGACCGTGAGCGTCAGAACCGGAAGGTGAACCCGCTGCCCGACAACAACACCCCGCCGCCCATCACGCCCACTCCGCCAGCGAGGGTGGCGGCGCTCACCAGGACGAGCGCGTTGGCGCGGCTGCGGGCCGACGTGAGCTCGGGGGACGTGGAGAGGTCGGCCATGGAGCCCGCCGCCTGCCCGGCGAGCACGTACGACACCCCCGACGCCGCGAACAGCGCCACGCCCGTGACCACCGGCACCACCGGGAACGAGCCTCCGCCGTCGGTCCGGGCCACCCGCGTGGGCTTGGGCGGCGGCGCCGTCCCGGTGCCCCACCACACCGGCGCGGTCACGACCGCGTCGGGCGGACCCAGCCAGGTCTCCGGATAACCCGCGCCGTTCTGGAAGAACGCCGACACCCGGCGGCGGTCCTTGTCGAACACCTGCACGAACACGGGCACGTCCATCGGCGCGCTCGGGGTCTCGACGAGGCGGCCACACACGAACACGCCACCTCCCTTGGGCGGCGCCACGCTGCGGTCGGCGACGGTGACCACCGCTGCGTCTCCGGCGCTCGCAGCGATGCGGCGCAGGGGGTGCGTCTCGGGGAAGGCCGGGCCCCACGCCAGGGTCGGATCCGCCCACGCCGACGACTGCTGCCAGCGCAGCATCTCGTCCTCCTCCTGGCGGAAGAAGAACGCCACCGACACGTAGCGGGCATACTCCGCCCAGGCGTTGGCCGGCAGGACGTCGTCGAGGCACGGCAGGCGCTCGGTGACGCGGTCGAGGCGCGCGCGGACGTCGACCACGTCCTTCACGTCGAGGCTCTTGCGGATCTCTCCGAGCTCCGCGCCGATCTGCATCAGGCTGACGGGCTCCAGGCAGGTCTGCTGGGCCTGGCTGACGCCGACCAGCGCGAGCAGCGTCATCGGTCGGCCCCGCAGGTGAGCGCCGGCGCGTCCGGGAAGTCGGGATCGACGCCCGGGCAGGTGTCGGTGCGGACGCCGTCGTCCCCGTCGCAGTCGGCGTCTTCACCGTCTCCGTCGACCTCCGCCGGGGAGCACGGGTGCACCGCAGGGTCGTCGGGGCCGCAGTCCGCGGCGTCGGGCCAGTCGTCTCCGTCGGCGTCGGGCTCGGTCCCGCAGTCGCTGTCGCAGCCGTCACCGCGCCGGTCGGGGCCATACGGGTAGACCGCGGGATCGTCGGGGGCGCAGTCCTCGTCGAGGGGCCAGCCGTCCTCGTCCGCGTCCCAGTACGCGAGGTACTCCTCGCGAGAGACGTAGGCGCAGCCCACCAGCAACGACAACAACGCGGGGGTGAATCGCAACGTGGACATCCGGGAGGGGAGCTGGCGGCCATGATGCCACAGCCGGAGCCCTCCGACGACCCGGGGTCGGGTCAGGACAGGAGGCGGTCGAGCCACGGCGTGAAGCGCGCCAGGAGGCCGCCGACGAGGATGATGGGCGCCGTGCGCAGCATCGTGGGCTCCGGCGGGTCTCCGACGGCCTTCCCCTGTTGCTTGTCGGCGAGGTACCGCAGGGTGGTGAGCAGGTTCGGCAGCTTGCCCTGGACCGCGAGCACCGCGAGCCCGACCGGCAGGTAGACGGCGGCCCACCAGATCGTGGTCTCCACCATCCCCCGCCACCCCACACACGCGCCCACGCCCATCAGCAGCTTGGCGTCGCCCGCCCGTTGGATGCCGAGCGCGTACACCACGTAGTGGAGCGCGAACGCCGCGAGCATCCCCACCAGCCCGCGGGCGGGGTCCTCGGGCGTCAGCGTGGCGTTCATGGCGATTCCGAGGATCATCATCGGGAACGTCAGCGCGTTCGGGATGCGGCCCGTGCGGAAGTCGGTGAACGCGGCCACCCCCAGGCCGCCCAGCAGCACCACGTCGATCGGGGAAACCACCATCTGTCCCTCCCGCGCCGGTCTCCCCCTGGTACAATCGGCGCCTGTGTCTGCTGGGCAGCCGCTCCGGGAGATCCTCTCCCGAGACGGTGCCAGCAGGAACGCCCCACCCGGTGTGGTGCCCGTGTCGAACCCGGCCGTCCAACCCTTCGGGAAGTACCAGATCCTCGAGCGGATCGCCACGGGGGGCATGGCCGAGATCTACAAGGCGCGCCTCGAGGGAATCGGTGGGTTCCAGCGCACCTTCGCGATCAAGCGGATCCTGCCGAACCTCTCGCAGAACTCCGAATACATCGCGATGCTCGTGGACGAAGCGAAGGTCGCAGGCCTGCTCTCGCACGCCAACATCGTCCAGATCCTCGATCTCGGGCAGGTCGACAGCATCTGGTACATCGCGATGGAGTACGTGCACGGCCGCGACCTCGGCGCCGTGTTGCGACGCGCCAAGAAGAAAGGCCTCAACCTCCCGGTCCCGCACACGGTGTTCGTGGCGATCGAGCTCCTGAAGGGCCTGGAATACGCCCACCAGCGGCAGGTCATGCGCGGCGGCCGGCCGGTGGCGCTCAACATCATCCACCGCGACGTGAGCCCGCCGAACGTGCTGTTGTCGTTCCAGGGCGAGGTCAAGCTCACGGACTTCGGCATCGCCCGGGCCTCGCTCAAGGCGATGGAGACCGTGTCCGGCATCGTGAAGGGCCGGTTCGACTACATGTCGCCCGAGCAGGCTGCCGGCGCCAAGGACCTCGACCAGCGCTCCGACCTGTTCAGCGTGGGGGTCGTGCTCTACGAGATGCTCACCGGGCACCACCCGTTCCGGACGGACAACGAGATCGGCACGATCGAGCGCGTTCGCTCCGGTCGCTACACCCCGGTGAGCCAGCGCAACGCCGAGGTACCGTTCACGCTCGAGACGATCGTCGACCGCGCCCTGCAGGTGAACCGGGAGGACAGGTACCCGTCCGCCACGGCCTTCAAGGAGGCGCTCGACAAGTTCTTCCACGACGCCGGCTTCATCTTCACGCACGCCACGCTCGCGTCCTACGTGAAGGGCCTGTTCCCCGAAGCAGGGACGAAGCCCGCCGCCCAGAAGCCGCCCGTGGCGCCCGCCACCAACCCCACGACCGGCAAGGTGCCCCGGCCCGGCGGGACCCCGGTCCCCGCCGACACGACCGACGGCCCCACCCGGCGACTCGATCGGCGCCGCCTCGCCGAGCTCCGGCCCGAGGACCAGGGAGGTGGCGAGGGCACCGCCGGCAGGGGGGCTCCGCTCACGCCCACGGGTCCCACGCGCTCCGAGACCTCGCAGTCGATCCCCACGCTCACGGCCGCGGCGCAGCCCCGGACCCAGGGAACCAGCTCACCACCCACGCCGGTGTCCCCACCCAAGGCCTCACGGCCGTTCCTCGGCAACCCGACCCCGGTCACGCCCACCGCAGGGGGCAACGGACCCCCGTCGGGACCGGTGCAGATCCCCTCGCCCATGCCGCTCGACTCCGGCACGCACCCGAAGCCGCTGTCGGACTTCCTCGCCGGAGACGACGCCGAGACCCTGATCCGCAAGATCCCCGCCGGCTTCGAGGAGGAGGTGGCGACCCAGCTCCGGAGCCTCGCCTCCACCACGGGCCCCAAGGCGCTGCCCGCGAACGTACCCGACCAGCAGACCGTGCTGCGCGCGGTGTCCGGTGGGCCAGACCCGGTGATCCGCGAGCTCGAGACCGACGAGCGGTCGGCGTCGGGCCAGCGAAAGAAGGGCAAGAAGAAGCCCTCGCCAGCTCCCTCCGGGGGCGGCGGCGCAGGGCTCGTGCCGTGGGCCGTGTCCGCGGTGACCCTGCTCCTCGGCCTGTTCATCGGTGGGACGTTGTCCGCCATGGTGGCGCTCGTGCTCAACGGCCAGCCAGGCGCCACGGCCGCCGTGCCTGTCGCGCCCACGCAGATCGAGGTCGTCGCGCCGAGCGGCACCCAGATCCTGCTCGACGGCGACGCGGTCGGACGCCGGGTCACCGTGACTCCGAACGAGCTGCACAAGCTCATGGTCACCCTGCGCGATCACGAGCCCTGGACCACCGAGCTCAAGCTCCAGGCCGGGGAGAGCCGCGTGATCATCGTCACCGCCGTCGAGTCGCGGGCCGCGCAGCCGCCGAAGCGCGACAAGTAACCAGCGGACCGGGCCAGAGTGGCCGTCGGCGGGCTAGGCTGCGGGCGCCGGAGGGTACTTGGTGGACGGCTCGGGATCGGAGGCGCGCCCAGGGACGACGGGGAGCGTGGGCGCCAAACGCACGCCGGTGTCGATGGCCCTCGCGGCCATCAAGCAGCTTCGCCCCAAGCAGTGGCTCAAGAACGTCTTCCTGCTCCCGGCGCTGCTGTTCAGCGGCAAGTTCCTCGAGACGGGGCCGGTGGTGGCGGCCGGCATCGGGATCGCGGTCTTCTGCCTGCTGTCGTCGTCGGGGTACATCCTCAACGACTACCTGGACCGCGAGGCCGACGCGAAGCACCCGAAGAAGCGGTTCCGCCCCATCGCCAGCGGCGCCCTGCCCGTTCCCGCCGCGTTCGTCCTGATGGCCGCCTGCCTCATCGGCGGGGTCCTGCTGTCGTCGATGCTTCCGCCCGCGTTCCTGCTGGTGGCCCTCGTGTACCTGGCCACCACGTTGTCCTACAGCTTCTGGTTCAAGCACATCGTGTTGCTCGACGTGCTGTTCCTGTCGTCGGGGTTCGTGTGGCGCACGTTGGCGGGTGCGCTGGCCATCGCGGTGCACGTGAGCCCCTGGCTCATCGTGTGCACCATCTTCCTGGCGCTGTTCTTCGGGTTCAACAAGCGCCGGGCCGAGCTCCTGCAGATCGGCGCGCACAGCGGCACGCGGCGGAACCTCGCCGAGTACAGCCCGGACATGCTCGAGCAGTACCAGGCCATCGTCACGTCCGCGACCATCATGAGCTACGTCCTGTACACGGTGCTCGGCCCCACCGGCTGGATGACGACCACCATCCCCATGGTGTTGTACGGGATCTTCCGGTACATCTACCTGATCGACCGCCACGGCGAAGGCGGCGCCCCGGACGAGACCCTGCTCCAGGACCGGCCGCTGCTGGTCACCGGCGGGCTGTACCTGCTCACCTCGCTCGGGGTGTTGATCGGGCACGAGTTCGACCTCCTCCCCGTATTGCTGCCCTAGCCGCTGCTGCTGCCGCAGCCGCCGTCTGGTAGGCTGCCGCGATGTGGACCCTGCTCGTGCTCGCGGCCTGCGCGCCCACCCCCGAGGTGAAGTCCGTGTTCGTCGTGGTCGCTGCGCGCGACCTCAACGTCGGCGTGCCGATCGGCGAACAGGACGTGTTCGGGATGAAGATGGACGTGCGCTACGTCCCCGACGACGTGTTCCTCGACCCCACCGCCGTGCTCGGCCGGGTGCCGTCCGCGCGGATCCTCGCCAACGAGCCCATCCGCGGCCGACGCCTGGCCGACGCCGACCTCCAGCGCATGGTCGAGGGGCTGGTGCCGCGCGACAAGCAGGTCGTGACGCTGCCCCTCGAGCCGACCGTGGCGATCGAGCCGGTCGCCGGCCGCGACGTGGTGGACGTGTGGCAGCTCGCCGGCGCCGAACGCACCCGGGTGCTCGAGCGCGTCACCTTCCTGCGCATCGACGCCCGCGTGGTGGCGCTCACCCTCACCGACCCGGAGGCGGCGACCCTCACCGCCGCGGGCCGCGAGGCCACGTTCGTGGTCGTGCCGTCCGACGCCGCGCCCATCGAGTTCACCCCCCCCGCCCCATGACGCACCACACCGTGGTCGTGTTGCCCGCGGGGGCCGTGGTCCTGGACCTGTCCGGCGCGTACCCACCGGAGCCGCCGCTCTGGTCGATCGGCCGCTACGACGAGGTGCGCGGGATCTACACCCAGGCGCTGTTCGCCGGGGCGCGCACGCTGCACGTCGGCGTGGACCTGGGAGGCCCTGCAGGCACCGCTGTCCACGCGTTCTCCGCGGGGGTGGTGCGCTACGCGGGGGTCAACCCCGCGGACGGCGACTACGGCCCCACCCTGGTCACCGAACACACGCTCGACGGGCGCCCGGTGTGGGCCCTGTACGGCCACCTGTCCCGCGCCTCCCTCGCCTGGAGCCCGGTCGGGCGGCGCGTCACCGCCGGCGAGGTCCTCGGGTGGCTCGGCGCTGCCGACGAGAACGGCGGCTGGCCCCCCCACGTCCACTTCCAGCTGTCGTGGGAGGATCCCGGGACCCACGACCTGCCGGGCGTCGTGGCGGTCGCGGACCGCGCAGCGGCCCTGGTGCGGTACCCGGATCCGCGGCGGGTGCTGGGACCGTTGTGGTGAGATGCGCGACCGCGGGCGCCGTGGTACCCGCGGGCGTGCCAAACTCCACCCGCCCCCTCTGGTTCGCGGCGCTCGTGGGCCTCGCGTGCGCCAACCCGTTCGGCCCCGGCGACGAGGCCCCGACCGACGTCGCCGACGACACCGACCCCCCCCCGGCGCCATCGCCGCCCCCAGAGCCCGAGCGGCCCCAGATCCCCGTGCGGGATCGCGTCGAGAAGGTGGCCACCGCAACGGATGACGGCACGCGGTTCACGTGGTTCCACCAGCCGTCCCGGGTGTTCAAGGGCAACCCGCCGCTCGTGGTGGTGCTGCACGGCGGCCAGGAGTCGGATCCCCGGGTGTTCGCGCGCAAGGTCGACCACTGGTTCGACCGCGGCGTGGCGTTCGCGTTCCCGAGCGCGCGCGAAGCGGCAGAGCGCGCGAAGGGCAAAGGCAAGAACAAGGAGCGCGGGAAGAGCAAGCAGCGCGGCGACGAGGACGAGGACGACCTCGCCTGGAAGGAAGAGGGCGACGCCGAGTACGTCGAGCGCCTGGTGGCGCAGCTGGTCACGGAGCGGGGGGTGGACCCCGACCGGGTGTACCTCGTGGGGTTCGGCTCGGGTGGAGAGCTCGGCTGGAAGCTCGCGTGCGAGTCCACCGCGTTCGCGGGGTACGGGCTCGTGAGCGCCGGGTTGTTGCGGACGGAGGCGTCGACGTGCCCGATGCCCGGCCTCCCGGTGAAGCTGGCGGTGTTCCAGGCCACCGAGGACCCGTGGCTGTTGTGGACCGGCGACGAGACCTGGGTCGCCGTGAACGAGGCGATGTCCACGTTCGGGGGTCGCATGCGGTGCGACCTCGCGTCCCCCACGGAGGTGCTGCGCGACGACCTCGACCCCGACGACGGCGCCCGGGTGACCGAGCGCACGTGGACCTGTCCGGACGGCGCGCTGCGGCTCTACGAGCTCGGGGGCCCGTCCCGCGGCTGGCCCACGCGGACGCCGGGCGAGCGGGGCGGCACTGCGACCCACGACGTGGACACGATGGACGAGCTGGCGCGCTTCTTCGGGTTCCCCGGTGCGCCGCCGTAGGCTCGATCGGAGTCGACCGACCACGGAGGCACGGAGAACACGGAGGGCACGGGGGGAGGAGGAAAAGGAAGGAAGAAGCGGTGATGATAGAATATGGAGCTCCTGCTCTCACTGGTGGCCGGATGTGTGGCCTCCCCTGTGCATCAGGCCGATCTCCGTGGACCGAGCCGCGGGACTCACGACAGCGCGGGCGGGCGGGGGGCGGGCCGAACTCTCCGTGTTCTCCGTGTTCTCCGTGACTCCGTGTTCGGTCGATGCGACATCGTCATCCCTCTCGCTCGATCGCGGTGATCCCGGGTGTGGCGTGAGCCGACGCTCCTCAGGGCTTCTTCGGTCCGCCGAAGTGGGCCCCGACCTGCAGCATCAGCCCGTCCAGCCCCGGCACGGCCTCGTCGACGTCGGCGGAGACCCCGGCGGTGCCTGCCTGGACCGAGGCCGCCGCCTTCTTCCCCGAGCCCAGCAGCAGGTTGTACTGCAGCGCCACGCGCAGCCCCGACAGGTCCACGCCGACCTCGGGCATCACGGTGGGGATGACACCGGCGACCCCCCAGGCGAGGCCCTTCACGTTGGCGTTGTCCGTCTCGACGATCACCCCCGCCGCCGTCGTGGGCGTGGCGCCCAGCCCGAGCCCCACGAACGGTCGGTTGCGGGACTCGTCCAGGAACGCCTCCGCCTTCAGCTGGAGCGGCAGGCCGAGGTAGCCCCGGGCGCCGCTCTCGCGGAGGGACAGCCCGATGCCGCTCGCCAGCCGGACCCCCACCGCCAGCCGCGGGTCGACGTGCACCTTGAGCTCACCGGCGAGCGCGGCGACGTTGAGCTCCTGGCCGAGGTTGCGCCCGTACGCGACCGCGAGGTCCCCCGATGCGTGCAGCTCGTCCGCGAACGCCACCTGCAGGGCCATCCACCACCACGACATGTCGCCTCCGGAGACGCTGGACGGCGCTGGGCCACCGCGCCTTCACCTCAGAAGCGGACCACCGCTCCGGCGCCCACCGTGAGGAGCGGGGCGGGGATCCGGATGCCGTCCTCCAGGCCCGGCACCAGCGGCTGGGGCGGCACCCGGTACGAGAAGTGGAACTCGCCGTTCCCACCGCCCGCCCAGGTCACGAAGGCGTTGGGCTCGAGCCACGTCAGCACCGTGGCCCGCCAGTCCGCGCGCGCGACGAGCGAGCCGTCGGAGACGTTCGCGAGCACCGACGCGATGAAGTTGTGGTCGTCCGCCCGGCCCGGGCCCGGCAGGAACACGTAGGCGCCTGCGTAGTCGCGCCCGAAGTACAGCGGCACGTAGGCCCCGTTCAGGAACAGCCAGGGCAACAGGTCGGCGTCGGCGTACCCGGGGGCGTTGTGGAAGCCTTCGACGCCGATGGACACGGAGTCGTCGCCCCCGTACCCGAGCGTGAGCTCGACGCGGGCCACGACCTGCCCGAGCCAGTCCTCGGAGCGGTCGATCTCCTCGGGGAACTGGAACGCCAGCGGATCGAACTCCCCCTCGTAGTACGTGTCGGTCGGGCCGTGTTGGAGCACCCCCTCGAGCGCGAGGTCGAAGGGCCCGAGCCCGCTCGAGACCGTGGCGGCGAGCTTCTCGGCGGAGCCCTTCCGCAGCGCGCCCGACGCGGTGAGCTCCGTCTGGCCGAACGCCCACTCCGCGCGCAGGGCGCCGCCCACCTGGTCGAGCGCCTGGGCGTCCTGGAGGTTGGCGATGGCGTAGAAGTTGGCGTTGGCCGACTCCACGGGCACGTGGACCTTCACGAGGTCGACGCCGGTGCGGACGTCGAAGATGGCGAGCGGGTCGAGGCGCTGCTGGTTGAGGAAGTCCGAGGGGTTCCAGAACCGCCCCGTGCCCCACCGCACGCGCTGCTTGCCGGCGGTGACGTAGACCCGGTGGGCCACGTCGAACTTGAGCCAGAGCTGGTCGAGGAGCACGGTGTCGGGGCTGAGCTCGTCGCCGGTGGCGGGGTTCGTGTCGCCTCTCCGCACGCTGAAGTCGTGGGTGAGGCGGCCGGAGACGTAGGCGCGCACACGGTCGTTGGGGCGGGCGTCGGCGTACAGGTCGAGCCGGTTGGGGGAGTCGAGCGTGACGTCTCCCAGGTCCTCGGCGTCTTCGCTCACGTTGCCCTGCGTGAGGAGCCAGACGCGCCCGCCGATGGTGAGGCGCTCGTCGAGCTGGCCGAGCTTCTGGTTCAGCGCGCCCTCGGACCCCGTGTACACGCCGCCCAGCAGGGCCTCGTCGCGAGAGCCGGCCGGGACCTCGGCGGGCGCTGGCGCGGGCTCGGGGGGCGCGGTGGGCGCAGGGTCCCCGAACAGCGCGTCCCGGGGATCGGCGGGGGCCGGGGCGGGCTCGCCGAACATCTCGTCCCGCGGGTCCACCGGCGCGGGCGCGGGCTCGGCGGGAGCAGGGACCGGCACTTCCGGGGCTGGCACTTCGGGGGCGGGCGGCTCGGCCGGCGGCGTCTGCGCGAACGCGGCGGCCCACAACCACACGGACATCCAGCCTCCCGCCAGCGCCTATCACGGGCCGGGGGCTGGCCGTCAGCGGTTGCCGGGGCCGTCGTCGAGGTCCCAGGTGTCGGCGAACGGGCCGAAGCCGATCGCGTACTTGTCCACGTCGGGGACATCGAAGAACAACGTGCCTTCGACCGTGTACGGGACCTCCATCGAGACCTTCTTCCCGTCGAGGAACTCGTTGACCGACTGATCGAGCAGCGAGTTCGTGAGGTCGAGCATGGGGTCGATGCCGAGGTCGAACTGGATGTGGGTCTCGAGGCCCTTGCCGGGCGAGAGCACCTGCCAGTCCGAGGGGTCCACGCCGTTCTCGAGCTCCGCGGCGACGGTGACGAGCTCCTCGACGCTCGGGATCAGGTCTTCGGGGCCCTTCACGCCCTTCGCGGTGCCGGGATCACAGGCGCCCTCGAGGTTGATGCCGGCCGTGCAGTCCTCCTCTTCCGGGTCGCAGTACGAGACACACACCGAGCCGAGGTTCGCGGTCTGGAACGCCGTGAAGCCGAGCAGCGTCTCGACGAGCGGGATGGGGACGGCCGACGGGTTCTCGACATCGAACACCACGTCGAACCGGAACAACAGGTCCTGCTTGCGGGGCACGTCGAGCCCGGCGAACGAGCAGGTGGTGGCGCCGAACCCGAGCTCGCCGCAGCCGTAGCCGAGCATCTGGTTCACGTTCGGAGACTCGAGGAGGTCGACGCGGCTGAGGGCGGCGGACGGGAGGTCGTCGCCCAGGGCTCCCCCCACCGCATCGCAGCCGACCTGGGTGCCGAGGCCCGCTGCCGCCAGCCCGAGGACCATCCACTTGCGCATCCCGACCTCCGCGTCACCTACGCCCGGCGATGGACCTTCATTCGAGCGTCAGTGTACCCGGGCGAGCGTCAGCGGCTCTTGGACTCGAGCCACGCCTTCGTGAAGATCGAGTCGTCGAGGGTCTGCAGGTCGACCGACTGCATCACGATCGTGGTCGTGTTCCCCGTCTGGACCTCGTCGTAGATGCGGATCTCCTTCGGGAAGTAGACCTCGGCGTTCTTGCTGGGGCTGAACATCTTGTTCCACTGGGGGTAGAACGTCGTGCGCATCAGCTTGAGCGAAAGGGAGAAGTCCTGGCGCTTGAGGATGTTGCCGGTGGCCTGGTCGACCCACAGCTCGACGGTCGGGTACGCCACGTCGACGCCGGTCTTGGCTGCGAGCTTGACGTGTTCGACGGTGTACTTCCCGAGGGTGCTCGTCTCCATCCAGGTGGGGTCGTACTCCTCGTTCAGGCGCGACTGGTCGAAGTCCTGGCGGTTGGAGCCCGTGCCCCCGATGCGCTCGCGGTCGGTGCGGCGCTCCCACTGGCCCACGGCGGGGTCGTAGAAGAACAGGTTGCTGTCGAGGCGCAGGTAGCCTTTGCCGGCCTCGGACTGGGGCTTGGTGAACAGGATGGCGAGCTTGTCGGTCACGTCGCGGCGGTAGATGACGGTCTCGTAGACGAGGTCGCTCTTGCCCTGCTCCTTCTGCTCGATGAACGCGAGCGAGGTCCAGTCGCCGCTGTTCTGCTGGCGGTCGTCGATGGTGGCGAGCATCTGGTGGAGCTGTTCGGTGCTCGGCGCGGCGAAGGCGGTGGCGAGCGGCGTGAGGGACGACAGCAGGAACACGAGGAGCGGGCGCATGAGGTCTCCGGAGACCGAGACGTAACGCTCCGGGGACGTGGTTCGTTCCCCCGGGCGGACTGCGGTCAGTCGAACCAGCCGTGCAGCGACCAGGCGCCGGCCGGATCGCGGAAGATCCAGGCCGCGCGGGCCTCCAGCTCGACCACCCAGTACTCGCGGTCGAGGACGGTCGGGGTCCACCACTCGCCGTACAGGCGCTCGGGCCCCGCCCGCCGGACGACGGGGAGCCAGGTGGGTGCGTCGCGATCGCCGAGGGTCGAGACGGGGAGCCGCACCCGCGCGGGCCCTCCGCCGTCGACGACGACCTCCAGCCGCTCGGGGCGCTCGAGCAGCAGCGCCGGACGCGGAAGGGGGTGGGTGTGTTCGCGGTGCTCCTGCTCGTCGACCGCGTCGTCCGGCCTGCCTCCGGGCCGTGGGCGCCGACCGGAGACGAGCGTGGGCGCGGGGAACGCCGCGGCGCGCCAACTGGCCTCGGGGCGCCACACTGCGGCGGGGACCGCGCGGAACACGGCGTCGGGGCCGAGCTGGTCGGCGAGGCGGGACAGGAGGTCCGGGAGCGGCTCGCGGTGCTCGGCGCGGTCGGTGAGCCCGGGTTGCCAGCCGACCTCGGGCGCGGCCTCCTCCACCTCGAGGCGGAGCTCGTCGATCGGCGTCGCGGGGAGCTCGGAGCCGGGGTCGGTGACGAGGGTGTCGAGGCGAGCGCGGATCGCGCGCTCGAGGCGGGGGATCGAGCGCGTGGGGCGGCCGAGGCGGATCGAGCCCACCCGCCGGCCGCCAGCGCTGTCCTGGGGCGTGTCGAGGCCGAGCACCACGCGCAAGCGCACCACCGCGAGGTCCTGCGCGGCGAGGCGCTGGACCAGCAGGGCCAGGAGCCCCGGGAGCGCGAACAACAGCTCGCCGCGGGTGGTGGCGCCCGCGAGCGCGGTCGAGACCCGGATCTCGTCGTCGGAGCCAACGTCCTCGACGTCGCCGAGGCCCACGTGGGCGCCGCGGGCCACGCGGTACAGCCGGAGGCCTTCGGCGCCGTAGCGACCCGCCACCGACGACGCCGACAGCGCAGCGAGCTCGGCGCAGGTGCGCAAGCCCACCACCCGGAACGCGTCGCGCAGCCCCTCCGACGGGCGGAGCGCCAGGAGCAGCAGGTCGCCGAGGGGGAGGCCGGGGGGGTGCAGGTACCCGTCGTCCCCGACGCGGCCCGTCGCGAGGCCCAGCGCGGCGAGCGGGTCGTCGGCGACGGCGAGCCGCAGCTCGTGGCCGAACGACGCGAGCAGCGTGCGCGCGCGCTCCACCACCGCGCGCTCCCCCCCGAGCGCCGACGTGGTGAGGGAGATCTCGGCCACGAGGGCGTCGTCCCACGCGAACACCACGCGGTCCGACACCGCCTCGGCCGCGCGGAGCAGGGCAGCGCGGTCTTCGCGTTCGCCGACGGGATCGACGGGGAGCAGCTGGACATCGGGCGCGAGCGCGCGGGCCTCGGTGGCGGTGACCCCCGGTCGCAGCCCGAGCTCGAGGGCGGCGGGGGTGGCGGACACGATGCGGACCGCGCTCTTCACCTCGTCGACGAGCGCGGCCACGTCCGACGCGGCGAGCCCGCACCGCTCGAGCCGGAACGCGGGGAGCCAGGCCACGAGGTACCGCGGCGCCACGGGCGCGTCGGCGACGGTCATCCGGCGGGGTCCGGGAACGGCTCGGCGGCCGCGGGCAACACAGGCAACGCGGCGCTGGTGCGTCCGAACACCAGCGGGTCGCGTCCGCGGTCGCGGACGACGGTGACCTGCCCGGCTCCCGTGGACAGGCGGACGTCGGCCGGCAGCTCGCGGACCTGGCGCCCGGTGATCGCCACGAGCGTGCAGCCGCCGTGCTCCACGGCCCGGGCGAACCCGTGGGCCGCCGCGCGACGCATCCCCCGGAGGGGCGGCAGATCCAGCACCACCAGCGGGAAACAGCCCGAGCGCAGGAGCTGCTCGGCGGCCCAGGCCCAGGGCGCGCTGCCGTCTTCGACCGGGCGGACGACGAGCAGGTGGTCGAGGTCGACCCCGAGGCCGAGGGCGCCGGGCGGGAACAGCCTGCGCAGCGGGTCGACCCACACGACCGGCTCTCCCCGCGCCGTGTGCCGGGCCGCGAGCAGCAGGGCGGCGCGGGCGCGACCGCTGCCTTCGGGCCCCGAGAGCTCGACGATGCCGGGGCGCGGGAGCCCACCCAGGAGCTCGTCGAACCACCCGATCCCCGTCGCCGGTCGCAGGCGCCGGACCGACGCGCCCCCTTCGAGCGCGCGGATCTTCGCCCGCAGCTCGGCCAGCTCCAGCGCTGCGCCCATGGTCTCGCTCCGATCCCTGTACTGAACAATAGTTCAGTATCCGGTCCGGATCCACTTCGCCCCTCACCCCAGCCCTCTCCCCGGCGGGGAGAGGGGGAAAGCCGGAGGTCGGTCGCGGTGAAAGGGAGGAGTCCTCCCTGGACATCCCCCTCTCTCCCCAGGGGGAGAGGGCCGGGGTGAGGGGGTCAGTCGCGGTGGATGCCCGCGTCCGAGACCGCGAGCCAGTACCCGTAGAGCTCCAGGTGCTCGGCCACCGCCGGCAGCCGCGCGATCGGCCCCGCCAGGTCCGCGATCACCGCGAACGGATCCGGCACCTGCCGCACCAGGCCCTCGACCTTGCGCGCCGCGACCCGCAGGCCCGCCTCGCGTTTGCACCAGATCGCGGCCGCCACGAGGTCGTCGAAGTCGAACAGCGCCTCCTCGACCTCCTCGTCGGTGGCGCTGCCCCCCGAGACCTCGTCGATCGCCTCGATCAACGCGTCGACGTCGACCTCGTCCCACAGCTCCTTCACGAGGTCGGCCCCGGGGCCGTCGCGCCAGGCTTCGGCGTCGGCCAGCGCGGGCCCCGCCCCCAGCCGGTGCGCCAGACCCGCGACGATCGCGAGCTCGAGCGTGTCCTCGGTGTCGACCACCCCTTCCGTCAACAGCTCGTCGAGCTGTTCCACCAGCACGTCCAGTTCCTGCTTCATGCTCCGGAAGCTAGCCTCGGGACCGGCCCTCCGCACGTCGTTGCGATACACCGCCCGGATGTGGGCATGGCTCGCCGGCTGCGACGACGAACCCGGCCGCGGGGTGAAGGACGCCGAGCCGGTCGCGTGCCTCGCGGGCCCCGAGGGCGCCGAGCTCCCGGTGGACGGGGTGTTCACCGGCCTCGCCACCGCCGACAGCGCCGACCTCGACGCCGACTGGCGCTGGGGCGAGCGCTGCGCCGACCGGGGCCGGGTGTTCGAGCTCGAAGACGCCGCCGGGCGCTGGCAGCTCGGCTACGGCTGGAGCGAAGGGGGCTCCGACCAGACCCCCCGCCTCGACCTCCGCCCCCTCTCCCCCGTCACGTTGTCGTGGTACACGGTCGGCCGCGCCACCGGGTTCGTCCTCCGCGACGCCGACCAGGACCTCGTGGCCGCCCTCGAGGTGGGCACCGGCAGCCCCGCCCTGCCCACCGACGCCGTCGACAACTTCGTGGTGGGCTCCGGAGAGGTCACCGGCAGCGTGGCCGTCGACTGCGGGCGCCTCGTGTCGCGCCAGCTCACGTTCACCACCGGTGGCGAGACCCTGGCGCTCGAGACCATCGACGGTGCCGACGCCATCGTCGAAGGCAAGCCCCGCACCGTGTGGGCCCTCACCAACACCGCCGCCCTGCAGGACGCCACCTGCGAAGCCGACACCCGCCGCGCCTGGGCGGTGTGGCGGGAGACCCCATGACCGCGCTCGTCTTCGCCACCCGCAACGCCCACAAGCTCGAGGAGGTCCGCGCCCTGCTCGCCGCCTCCGCGTTCCCCGTCCGCCTCGTCGACCTCGACGCGGCCGGGGTCGAGGGCGACCCACCCGAGACCGGCGACACCTTCGTGGCCAACGCCCTGCAGAAGGCGCAGTGGGTGTTCGACCGCACCGGCCTGCCCTGCCTCGCCGACGACAGCGGCCTCGAGGTCGACGCGCTGGGCGGGGCCCCCGGCGTCCACAGCAAGCGGTTCTCGCCCGAGGCCACGGCCGAGGCCAACAACCGCCTCCTGCTCACGCGCCTCGGCGCCGCCACCGACCGCCGCGCCCGGTTCCGCTGCGTGCTCGCGGTCGTGGCCGCAGGGGGCGCGCAGGGCACGGTCGACGGCGCGTGTGAAGGCGCCATCGGCCTCGGGCCGCGCGGCGCGCAGGGCTTCGGCTACGACCCGCTCTTCCTCCCCGACGCCCACCCCGGCCGCACCCTCGCAGAGCTGTCGATGGCCGAGAAGAACGCGATCAGCCACCGGGGGACGGCCTTCCAGCGGCTGCCGGAGCTGCTGCGGCTCCTGCGATGATGGACGTGGGCCAGGTCGTGGTGGCCGTCGTGACGGGGCTCGGGCTGGCGGTGGGCTGGTGGTTCCGCAAGGACCCGACCGAGGTCGCGCGCGAACAGGTGGGGACCCCGGACGACGCCGGCTGGGAGGCGGTGAAGCAGCTCCGCCTGTCCGTGCCCAACGACCGGTACTGGCCCGCGACCGGGAAGGTCGACGGGATCCGCGTGGAGCTCGAGGTCTCGTCCCTGTCGGCCGAGGTGGGCGCGCGCCGGCACCTCGCGGTCCGCCTGTACCCCACGGTGCCGGCGTCCCTCCGCCTGCGCCTCGAGTCCACCCACTGGGTCGGAGGCGAGGAGCTCGTCGTCGGGGAGACGCGCTTCGACGACCTCTTCCACGTGTCCACGCAGAACGAGCTCGAGACCCGCGCCCTGTTCGATCAGCCCACCCGGGAGGCGCTGGCGGCCGCAGGCGCGCTCGGCGCCGACTTCACGGACGGACGGTGGTGGCTGCGGGCCGAGAGCACGACCTGGAGCGCCGACCAGATCGTGAAGGCGGTGCGGGCCCTGGTGCGCGCCCACCACGCCCTCCGGAAGCGCCTGGACGTGGTCCGCGAGGCCCCGGCGGCCGCACTCAACCGCATCGCCGCCGAGGACCGCACCGCGGGGGTCCGGCTCCGCGCGCTCGAGCACCTGCTCCGCGCCGGTCGGGCCGAGCGCGACGTGTTGCGCGGGCGGACCGAGGACGTCGACGTGAACGTGCGCCTCCTGGCCGCACACGCGCTCGGCGTCGACGGGCACGCAGTCCTCGAGCGACTCGCCCGGACGGGGAGCCGCAGCGTCCGCGTCCGCGCCGCCACGCACCTCGCGGCGTCGAACCTGTTGGCCCCTGCCCTCGCCACGCTCGTGGAGGACGTGTTCCTGGTCGCGCTCGACGACCCCGAGCTCGTGAAGTCCGCGCTCCTCGGCCTCACCCGCCGCGGGACGGCCCGCGCGGTGGTGCCCCTGCGCGAGCTCGCCGAGGGGACCCGCCGGGTCGGAGACAGCGGGCCCAGCGCCGAGGTGCGCCGCCTCGCGGAGGGCGTGCTCACCGCGGTCCGCGCCCGCCTCGATCCGTCGGCCTCGGGGGCGGTGTCGCTCCCCGAGCGCGATCAGGGAGGCGAAGTGTCCCTCGCGGCGCCGGGCCGGGGCGACGTGGCCTTCGCCGACCCGGAGTGAGCCACCAGCCGCAGCCCGTCCTCGTGGAGCGAGACCAGCCGCTGCCGGTACAACCCGCCCACCGCCTGCTTGAAGTGCTTCTTGCTCACCCCGAACGCCGCATACAACACCTCCGGCGCCGAGCGGTCCGTGAACGGCAGGAACCCACCCGCGGCCTCCAGCCGCTCCAGCAGCGTGTCCTCGAACCGCTCCACCGCCGCGCGGCCGGGCTCGGTGAGGGTGAGATCGAGCCGCTCGTCCTCGCGGACGGCCTTGACGAAGCCCTCCAGCACGTCGCCCGTCCGCACCGGGCGGAACAGCTCGTTCGCGTACAGCAGGCCCCAGAACCGGTGGTTCACGACCGCCTTCACGCCCAGGTCCGTGCGGTCGGCGATCACGAGCGAGACGCGGTCTCCGGCCGTCAGGCCCTCCGCCGTGTCCGACAGGAAGTCGTTGAGGTGCATGCTCGCCAGCACCTCCCCGCGCTCGCGGAACACGCGCACCAGCACCCGGCGCCCCACCTGCAGCCGGCCCACCACGTAGCGCTGCGGCAACACCACCGTCTCTGCGCCGCTCCACTCCAGGATCGCGTCGCGACCCTCGCGTCCGCGCACCCGCAGCCAGCACACCTCGTCGATCGCGGGCACGGGCACCTCTGGGCCCAGGTAGCCCGACGGGTTACCCGCCGGTGTGTCCGAGCCGGCAGCCCAGCCCCCGCAGGTCCGGGTCCTCGAGGCCTGCGACATCGTCGTGGACGGTGTCCTCGACGAACCGTGTTGGGCCTCCACCCCGCCCGTCGACCAGTTCCTGCGGTACCGGCCGAACCAGGGGGGCCCACCCGTCGGCACCACCGAGGTCCGGTTCCTCCAGGACGAGCGGTACCTCTACGTCTCCGCGCGGATCACCGGGGTCGACTACCCCATCCGCGCGCGCATCTCGCCGCGCGAGGACATCAACAGCGACGACCAGATCGGCGTCTACCTCGACACCTACCACGACGGCCGGTCGGGCTACGTCTTCTACCACAACCCCCTCGGCATCCAGCAGGATGCCAGGGTCAACGGGAACACCTGGGTGGTGTCGTGGGACACCTCGTTCCGATCCCGCGGGACGGTGGACGCCGACGGGCGCGGCTACTCGCTCGAGATCGCGTTCCCCTGGCGGTCGCTCAAGTACGACGACGGCGACGACGCCCGCACCTGGGGACTCATCCTCACCCGCAAGATCCCGAGCGAGGGCTACAAGTACGGCTTCCCCGCCCTCGAGAACGGCCACCCCGCGTGGTGGACGCAGGCCGCGGAGCTGGTGGGGGTGCAGCCCCCGTCGCGCGGGAGCGGCCTCGAGCTGATCCCGAGCCTCACCGTGGGGCGCGCCTGGTCCACCGAAGAGGGGCCGGTGGACTTCGGCCAGCTCGGCGGCGTGCCGATCCTCCAGGTCGTCCGCCCCTCGCTCGACGCCCGCTACGGCCTGTCGCCCGACCTCGGGCTCGCGACCACGATCAACCCCGACTTCTCCCAGGTGGAAGCCGACACCGCCGACGTGCGGCTCAACGCGCGGTTCGCGTTCCAGTTCCCCGAGCGGCGCCCGTTCTTCCTCGACGGCGTCGACGCGTACGGCGACCCGCGCAACACGTTGTACACGCGCTCGATCGCCGACCCGCTGTACGGCCTGAAGGTCACCGGACGCGAGCGCGGGACCTCGGTCGGTGTGGTGCACGCCCTCGATCGCAGCCCGCTCGGCTCGTTCCACGAAGACGGCGCCCCGGGGATGGACGCTGGCGGCTGGGCGTCGGACACGTACGCCCGGTTCCGGTTCGACGCGTTCGAGGCGGGCCAGGTGGGCCTGGTGTTGGCCGACAAGCGCCTCGTGACCTCACCCGAGGGCGCGCCGGTCGAGGGGCAGCCCACGTACGACGGCTTCGGCGCCGACGCGACCATCCCGCTCGGTGGTCGCTGGGTGGTGGCCGGCAACGCGCAGGAGTCCGCGGTCTCCACCACCACCGAGGGCCTGTACGGCGGCGCGGGCCGGGCCTCGATCGAGCGCACCTCCGGCGTGGGCACGGGCTTCACGGCGGCGGTGGGGGGCACGACGGAGGGGTTCCGCCAGGAGCTCGGGTTCCTGAACTACTCGGGCTTCGGGGACGCCTCGCTGTACCTCGACCACACGTTCACGGACGTGGGCCCGTTCGACACCTTCGTGCCGTCGGTGGCCGCGTCCACCCTCCGCGAGACCGACGACGAGCACACCGACACGCTCTCCGCCGCCCAGGACGTGGTGGCGGGCCCGACCTTCGCCTGGGTGTACGGGACCGGTGGCAGGCGCCGGTTCCAGGGTACCGACGCCGTGCAGTGGGCGGGCGGAGGCGGCGCGGGGAGCCAGCTCGGCCGCACCGTGGAGTTCGAGGCCTCGGTCGACCTCGGGCGCGCGCTCGACTTCGGCACCCTCACCCTGGCCAGCGACCAGGCGGCCGGCCTCGAGCTGGCGCTGCGGCCCACGACCTCGATCCGCGTGGACCTCTCGGCCTCGGAGGCCCGCCACACCCCCGACGACGCGGACGGCGCCCCGCTCGCGACCGAGCGCGCGTCGTTCCAGCGCACGCGGTTCACCTGGCAGTTCACGCGGGCGCTCGGCACCCGCTGGATCGTGCAACACGACCGGCTGGCGCTCCTCGACGACCGGCGCGACGGCCTGTTGATCTCCGGGCTCCTCACGCTCCTGGAGCGCCCGGGGACGGCGTTCTACGCAGGCTGGAACGAGCGCCTCGACCTGCAGGTGGGGGAGACGACGGAGCGGGCGGTGTTCGCGAAGGTGTCGGTGCTGGTGCGGCCGTAGTCAGGGCTCCTCTTCGGGCAGGCCGAGCTGCCCTCCGTCCCCCGCGAGCGACACGGCGCCCCCGGTCTCCGCGGCCAGCGACACCGAGCCCGGCGGCGACGCGCGCGACGTGATCTCGCGGATCGTCTCTCGCGCCACCTCGGCCGATACGGCGCCGTAGGCCTCGCGCGCGCGGATCGCCACGATGGCGGCGCTGGTGCCTTGGTTCCGCAGCCGGTACACGACCCGTTCGGCGACCGCCCGCGGCGCGCGGAGCATCGCGATCAGCTCCGCCTCGTCGGTGTCGGCCACGCCGTCGACGTGCGCCTGCAACAGCTCCTCCGCGGCCTCCGCTGGCCAGCCGTCGGTCCCACGCCTGGCGAGGTCCGCGAGCCACGCCTGCCGCTCGGGGGTGGGGTGCGTCCGCAGCGCCTTCGCGAAGGCCAGCGCAGTCACTGGCTCGACTGCGCACACCGCGGCCCACCGCAAGAGGTCGTCGGGGTCGAGGCGGGAGCCCAGGAACGTGATCGCCACGCAGCGGACCTCCGGCGTCGCCGGGCCCGACAACGCCGCGACGGCGGGCGCTGCGACGCCGCCCACCACGAGGGCGAGCTCCCACACGTCCAGGCCGACCGCCGGGCCCACGTGGGTCCTGGCGAATGCGGCCGCTGCTCGGGGATCGCGCCGGTGCCACGCCGTGAGGAGTCGGCCGCGGCGGTGCGCCGGGCCGTGCAGGACGCCGTGGGCGAGCTCCTCCGCAGTGGGCTCGACGTACCGATGCCAGAGTTGGCGCAGCTCCTGCCCCAGGGCCCGGGGATCGCTCGCAGGGTCGGTCCACCGGACCCGCAGGCCCATGGGGGTCGGCAGGATCCCCCGCGCCGTGCCCGCTGCGTACACCCAGGGCGTCGCCGTGTCCGGCATGCCCTCGTCGACCGGCCCGCGCCAGGCGATCCGCAGCGTCCAGCCCCCGTCGTCCCCGCGCTCCAGGTGGATGTGGGGCCGAGCCCCATCCAGCACCGCCCAGCCATCCGTCGCCCCGAACCGGCGGCGCGCCTGTTCGTCGAGCGCGACGCTCCGGGCGTCCACCCCCAGCCGCAGCCAGACGAACCGGAGCAGCGCGGCGCCAGCGGTCGCGAGCACGCCCAGCAGCACCACCTCCATCCGTCCTCCCGTGGTTCAGTACGGCGCTACGTACAGGTCCCCGCCGGCGTCCCCCCCGCGGGACACCGCGAACGCGAACTCCCGCCGGGTCGGGACGAACGCGAGGAACGAGCAGAGGTGCTCGCTGTCACACTGCAGGAGCGGCCGGGGCCGCCCGGCCTCGTCGTACACGTCGACGCCGCGGTAGCCGGTCCGCAGCACCGACACTGCGTCCGTCGCCGCGTGGAGCGGGTTCCACAGCCGGTCGGCGTTCCGCCCCTCGGGCCACGCCTCGGCGCTGGCGAGCGGCTCGAGGGGGACCCGGCGCGCCGCGCGCTGGTCGATGTCCCAGTAGCCGAACCGGTGGGCGCGCTCGTCCCACACCTCGTTCTGGATGGCGCGGGTGTCGGGGGCGACGCGGAACGAGGCCGCCAGCTGGGGTTCCCCGTCCACGATCGGGACCACGTCGATCCGGTCCGAGTCCCGCTTGCCGTCCGGCCGGAACGACACCGTGACGAGCCGGGTCCGATCCTCGACCAGCCAGAAGTCGCGGACGTGGGTCCCCGTCACGGCCCACGGCGCCCAGGTCCCCGCGGGGTCTCCGAGCCGGAACGCATACAGCCCCTGCTGGGACGGGAACGCCGCCGCGATGCCGAGGACGCCGTCCGGGGCGACCGACAGCCAGGTGGCGTCGATCGGGGCGAGGTGGCGCGCAGGTCCCGGGGTGAACACGCCGGGCAGGGCCTCGGTCAACGGCGCAGCGACGGGCTCTGCGGGCACCTCCAGCACAACCGGCGGCTCCGTCGCTCGCGAGAGCGCGGGCGGCTCCGGATGGCAGGCGAACCAGGACCACATCCGACGAACGTACCCCGAACTGCCCAGGGCGGTTCGCCCCGGCGTAGGCTGAGCGGCAGGAGGTCGGATGTGGCTGTGGTACACCCTCGCGGGCGCGGCCTGTCCCGAGCTGGTCGCCCGGCAGGTCGTGGGGGCCGACCCCACCTGGCTCCCGGGCGACGTGCCCACCGTGTGGGCGGACGGCACGTTGTGGTGGCTCGGCCCCGACGGGCTCCGTTCGACGCGCTCGCCGGCCGGCGCGGGGCGCCCGGTGGGTCGCCGCGGCGACCGCGTGGTGTGGGGAGCGCTGCGCGACGACCTGTCCTCGTGGGTGGTCGAAGGCGTCGACGTCCCCGTGACCGACTGGTTCGCCGTCGCCGACGGCGCCCTGGTGCTCACGAAGTCGGCGGACGGCTTCCCCGTCGCGCACGCGGTCGGACCCGACGGCGCCCGGTCGACGATCCCGATGCCCGCCACCCCCGGAGGCGGCGCGGGGCTGGTCCCCGAGCTGGCCGCGGCCTGCGAGCGCGCGCTCCCGACGCGGATCGTCGAAGGGCCGACGCCGAGGGTGCTCGCAGCGCACTGCACGTCGCCCACCACCTGGCTCGTCGACGCGCGCGGCCAGGCGGAGGCGCTGCCGCTCGCGCCGAACCAGGCGAGCTGGATGGCAGCGAGCGGCGACCGGCTGGCCGCGGTGTTGACCGACGAGTCGGGCGACGGGCCCGCACACTGGCTGGCCTGGCGGGGCGGCGCGGCCTGGGACGTCGCGCCCCAGCGGATCGACGCCGGCCGGGTGTCGGGGCTCGCGGTGGTCGGCGGCGAGCGCGCCGTCGCGCTGACCACGGCGGGCCGCTACCAGGTCCGCTGCGAAGCCGAGGACGTCGTGGTGCGTGGCGGCGGAACCTTCGGGCCCCACCCGTTGTCGTCGACGCCGGCGTGGGGGCTGGCGACGCTGGCGAAGCGCGAGGGCAGCTGGTGGCTGGTGTCGAGCCAGGCGCCGACGGCTCCACCACCCTGACCACAGGAGATGACCTTCGGGGTCATGGTGGGCGACGAGCCCGCAGGTGACCCTGTCGGCCGGGGGTGAACATGCTCGTCTTGCGCGGCGCCACGTTGATCGACGGGACCGGTGCCCCTGGCCGGCCGGACACCGACATCGCCATCGAGGGGGCTCGGATCGTCGCCATCGGCTCCGCCCTCCCCGTCCCCACAGGGACCGCCGAAGTGGACGTTCGCGGGGCCTGGATCGTGCCCGGGTTGATCGACACCCACGTGCACCTCATGCACGTGCCGGGTCAGGACTGGCTGGGACTGGGCCCCGCGGAGCTCGACGCGCTGGGACGCCGGCAGCTCGCCTCGTACGTCGCCGCCGGGGTGACCACCGTCCTGGACGCGGGCATCGCCCCCGACCGGTTGGCGCAGCTCCGCGGCTACGTGGACGCGGGGGCCGTCGCGCCCCGGATCCTGGTGCTGGGCCAGATCCTGGGTCCGAGCGGGGGGTACCCCGAGGTGGTCTCGTCCGTCTTTCGGGGGGTCGACACCCCCGACGAGGTGCGGTCGCTCCTCGACGGCAACGTCGCGCTGGGCGCCATCGGCACCAAGGTGACCTTCGAGCGGGGGTACGCGGGCCAGGACTGGACCTTGTTCGACCCCGCGATGCGGGCGGCGATCCGGGAGGAGTCCGCAGCGCGCTCGTTGCCCGTCTTCGTCCACGCCATGACGCCCGAGGAGTTCCTGCCGGCCCTCGACCTCGCCCCCCGCGCGTTCCTGCATGGCCCGGAGCACTCGGACCGCGCGATGACCGCGGCCCTGGCAGCGTCCGGGACGCCGGTGGTCCCGACGCTCACCTTGTACGACGCCCCGTTGCTCGCGGCGAACCGGCGCGCGCTGGACGAACCGTGGGTGGCTGCGGTGGTCCCGCCCGAGCTGCTCGCCGCCGGGCGCGACCGGGCCACGGCCGTGAAGTCCCGCCGGGCGCTGGCCGAGCTGGCGGTGCCGTGGGCGCCCGGGTGGCTCGCGGGGATCGGGTTCTCGGCGCGGATGATCGCGCGGGGCCGGCTGCACGATGCGGTGGCGGCGGCCCGGCAGCTCCACGAGGCGGGCGTGCCCCTGATCCTGGGCACGGACTCGGGCACCTGGCCGCTGATCCACACGCAGTTCGCCGGGGTGGCGGCCGTGCGCGAGCTGGAGCTCCTGGCCGAGGTGGGGCTCACGCCCGAGGAGGTGGTGGTCGCGGGGACGCGGGCGCCAGCGGACCTGCTGGGCATCCGGGACGAGGTGGGGACGGTGGAGGTGGGCAAGGTGGCCGACCTGATCGTGTTGACCGCCGATCCACTCGCCGACCCCACCGCCTGGAGGCGGGTGTCGTGGGTGGTGCACGACGGGGTCGCCTGTAGCGCAGTGGACCCACCCCGAGGGCGGCGCCTGCGGTCCTGGGGGAGAATGACCCTCAGGTCGGCCCGCGCAACCGCAGCGCGAGCCCCTTGAGGAAGTAGCGCAGGTACTGGTCGCCGCAGACGCGGAAGTGCGGGTTGTCGGGCTTGCGGAAGAACGCGCTGAGCTCGGGCTTCGACACCACGCAGTCGGCGGACGCGAACACCGCGCGCAGATCGGCGTCCTCGAGCTGGAAGGCCACGCGGAGCTTCTTGAGGACCACGTTGTTGGTGACCCGCGGCTCGGGCGGGGGCGCGGGGCGCTTCTCGTCGCGGCCCCGGCGGAACACGATCAGCCCGTCGAGCAGCTGGCCCATCGAACGATCGTCGATCGCCACGTGGCCCGGCTCCCCTTCGGGGGTGAGGAACGCCTGCACCTCCTCGCGGGTGGTCTCGCGGCCCCCGAGCTTCAGGAGCTCGGCGATCCGGGCGTCGTTCGCGTCGAGGGTGAAGCGGAGGCTGCGCAGCACGTCGTTGTGGGTCATCCGCCCCGGTAAGGGCCCGCGGGGCCGCCGGCAACGTCAGGCGCGCGACAGGACGTCCGGGGAGGGGCGCAGGTAGGGTGGCGCACTTCCGGAGGGGTACCCATGGACGTGAACGAGCTCCTGACGCTGGTGACCGGGTTCGGCCTCTCGATCGGCGTGAAGCTGCTGGGCGCGCTGGTCCTGTTCTTCCTCGGACGCCTCACCGTCCGCATGATCTCGTCCATGGTGGACCGGGCGCTCGAACGCCAACACGTCGACGCCACGCTGGTCCGCTACGTCCGGTCGGCCCTCGGCGTGTTGCTGAACATCCTCCTGGTCCTGGCCATCCTGTCGGTGCTGGGCGTCGAGACCACGACCTTCGCGGGCCTGTTGGCCGCGGCCGGCGTCGCCATCGGCATGGCGTGGTCCGGCATGCTCGCGAACTTCGCAGCGGGCGCGTTCCTGGTCGTCCTGCGTCCGATGAAGGTGGGCGACTTCGTGACCGTCGCCGGCGTCACGGGGACCGTCCACGAGCTCGGGTTGTTCTCGACCTCGATCGACACCCCCGACAACATCCGCACCTTCGTGTCGAACAACGCGGTGTTCAGCGGCATGATCCAGAACTTCACCACCAACCCGTACCGCCGGGTGGACCTGAAGGCCCAGCTCTCGGGCGGCGCCGACCTCGAGGAGGCCATGCGCCTGCTCGCGGCGGAGGTGGCCAAGGTCCGCAACGTGACGACCACCCCCGCGCCCGACGTGGAGATCCTGGAGTTCAACCTGGTGGGGCCGGTCCTGGTGGTGCGCCCGTACACGCACACGGACCACTACTGGCAGGTCTACTTCGACACGAACCGCGTCATCGCCCGGGTGTGCAGCGCGCTGCCGGCGCCCACGCCGACGTACCGGGTGTTGGGCGGCGCGATCGTCCCCGCGGAGTGAACCTCCGATCGTCAACGGATGGTTGACAGTGGGTTGCCGCAGCGCGCCCTGGTGGGGCTCCGGGGGGCGGCTACGAAGGGGGCACAACCACCAGGGAGTCCCCCATGAAGTTCGCCATCCTCGGGACCGGCGTCGTCGGTCAGGCCCTCGCCAGCAAGCTCTCCGCCCTCGGGCACGACGTCACCATCGGCACCCGCGACCCCGCCGCCACGACGGCCCGCGCGGAGCCGGGCGCGTTCGGGAACCCCTCGTTCGCCGACTTCGTCGCCGCCAACCCGAAGGTCCGCGTCGCTACGTTCGCTTCCGCCGCCGCTGCTGCCGAGCTGGTGGTGAACGCGGCGTCGGGCCAGGCCTCGCTCCAGGTCCTGACGCTCGCCGGCGCCGAGAACCTCGCCGGGAAGGTCTTGATCGACATCTCGAACCCGCTGGACTTCTCCCAGGGCATGCCGCCGCGCCTCACGGTGTGCAACGACGACTCCCTCGGGGAGCAGCTCCAGCGCGGCTTCCCCGCGACGAAGGTGGTGAAGACGCTGAACACCGTCAACGCGTGGTTGATGGTGGACCCGCAGCGCCTCGCGAACGGGGACCACACGATGTTCGTGTGCGGCGACGACGCCCAGGCGAAGGCCGCGGTCACGAACCTGCTCGTGGAGGGCTTCGGCTGGAGGGACGTGGTGGATCTGGGCGGCATCTCGATGGCGCGCGGCACGGAGATGTTGCTGCCCCTGTGGGTGCGCGCCTGGGGCGCCCTGCAGAACCCGATGTTCAGCTTCCGCCTGGTGCGGTGACGCAGGAGACGACCGACCGACCACGGCGGCACGGAGGAACATTCGGGGGAAATCCGCGGCGGGCGGTCGTCCGCCCAGGATGCGGCCGGGGTACCGCTGGTGCCTCGGAGGGACCGTGTTGCTGGACGACGTACGCGGCACGGCGGCGCGCCTGGGCTACAGCCCGCGGACGGCGGAGGCGTACGTCCACTGGATCCGTCGGTACGTGCTGTTTCACCGCAAGCAGCACCCGCGCGAGCTCGGCGCGGCCCACGTGGTCGAGTTCCTGGCCGACCTCGCCGTGGCGCACCACCTTTCGGCGTCGAGCCGGAACCAGGCCCTGAGCGGGGTGTTGTTCCTCTACCGCGAGGTGCTCGCGCTCGAGGTGGCGGGACTGGACGAAGTGGAGCGCGCGCGGCTCCCCCGTACGCTTCCCGTCGTGTTGTCGCGCGAGGAGGTGGGGGCCGTCCTGACCCAGCTGCACGGCGCGACCTGGCTCCAGGTGAGCCTGCTGTACGGCGCTGGTCTGCGGCTCCTGGAGTGCCTGCAGCTGCGTGCCAAGGACATCGACCTGGCGCGTCGCCAGGTGCGGGTCCACCGCGGGAAGGGCGCGAGGGACCGGGTGACGCTGCTGCCGGTCGCCCTCCGGACTCCCCTGGCCGCCCACCTGGACCACGTCCGCGCGCAGCACGAGCGCGACACGGGGCGTGGGGCAGGGTGGGTCGCGCTGCCGGAGGCGTTCGCGAGCAAGAGCCCGAGCGCGGGACGGGAGTGGGGATGGCAGTGGGTGTTCCCGGCGGACCGGACCTACGTCGACCCGACGACGGGTCAACGTCGGCGGCACCACGTCCACGAGACGACGCTCCAGCGCGCCGTCCACGCGGCGGCCCAGGCTGCAGGGATCGCGAAGCGGACGAGCCCACACACGTTCCGGCACTCGTTCGCCACCCACCTGCTGGAGAGCGGCACGAGCATCCGCAAGATCCAGGAGCTGCTGGGGCACGAGGACGTGTCGACGACCATGATCTACACGCACGTGGTGGACAACGGGGTGACGGCGGTGCGGAGCCCCCTGGACGACCTGCCGCCGTCGGACGAATAGGCGGCCGGCCTATCTGGCGGCCCCCCGCGCCTGGCGGCGCCTTCAGCGCGTTTCGCGGTGGAGCTGGTCGCGGTATGCGGCGCCGGGCTGCCTATCTGGGGTCGACGCTGGATAGGCGGAAACTGTCTACTTCGCGTTGACCGCATCGAGAGGGCGAGCCGTGGCGCGGGCCGAGGGAGGTCGAACGGCGTGGCGGCTGGCGACGAGGTCGCAGCTGGGCGCCGAGGTGGAGGAGGTGCCGGGCGCCGACGTCCGGGATGGACTGGGGTTCGGCGTGGCGCCGGCGCCGGCGGGGCCCCTGCGGGTGGTCCGGCAGCCGGCTGCCCGGCGGAGGGGCCGCCTTCTGCTGGGTCGTCGCGCAGGTCGGGGCGGACCCGGAGAGGCACCTGGGAGTCCCGCCCATCCACTGTGGCGGGTCGGGACGTACCGGCGGTGGTGCTGGTCGAGGGGGCAGGTGGCGAGCGGCGTGGGCCGCACTGTTCGTGTCGGCAGGAGGTAGCGCCGGCTCGGACGTCGCCTACCCCGGAGGTGCTGCAGGCGCCGACGTCTCCGCCAGGTGGACCTCCGGACAGGGGAGGTGCTCCGCGGCGGGGTCGCGCTGGGGCGGGCGACCCACCCCGGTCGTCAGCAGCCGGACCCGGTCCGCGCCCGGAGGCGGCGCAGACTCCGTCGTCTCCGCCCGGTGGACGTCGTTCGGCGAGGCGGCGGCGCCGTTCCGCGCTGTCGCGGGGTGGGATCTGCCCCGGACGTCGCGCCTCGCGTTCAACGACAGATGGACCAGACGGGGGCTTGCACCCTCGCTCCGCTCGGGAGCATGCCCCCGCAGGTCATCTGGGCGTTGACCGCGTCGAGGGGGCGAGCCGTGGCGCGGGCCGAGGGAGGTCGGACGCCGTCGCGGCTGGCGACGAGGTGGGCGTCAGGGAGAAGGTTCGGG